>NZ_CP108036.1:7240799-7555232 GCF_036170895.1 Streptomyces erythrochromogenes
ACGCCCCCGAGTTCACCGAGTACCTCGTGGTGCCGAAGGTGGACGCGCTCCAGGCCGCGTACGAGGCCGTGTCCCCGGCCGCCGTGCTCGTCCCGTCCTCCGCCGAGGGCAAGGAGATCGCCGCCCGCCTGGCCGTGCGCATCGGCTCCGGCATCATCACCGACGCCGTCGACCTGGAGGCGGGTGACGAGGGTCCGGTCGCGACGCAGTCGGCCTTCGCCGCGTCGTTCACCACCAAGTCCCGCGTCTCCAAGGGCACCCCGGTCATCACCGTGAAGCCGAACTCGGCCCCGGTCGAGGCCGCTCCGGCCGCCGGCGCCGTCGAGGCGCTGGCCGTCACCTTCGGCGCCCTGGCCACCGGCACCAAGGTCACCGGCCGCACCCCGCGCGAGTCGACCGGCCGTCCCGAGCTGACCGAGGCCGCGATCGTCGTCTCCGGCGGCCGTGGCGTCAACGGTGCCGAGAACTTCGGCATCATCGAGGAGCTCGCGGACTCCCTCGGCGCGGCCGTCGGCGCCTCGCGCGCCGCCGTCGACGCCGGCTGGTACCCGCACACCAACCAGGTCGGCCAGACCGGCAAGTCGGTCTCCCCGCAGCTCTACATCGCCTCCGGCATCTCCGGCGCGATCCAGCACCGGGCCGGCATGCAGACCTCGAAGACCATCGTGGCCATCAACAAGGACTCCGAGGCCCCGATCTTCGACCTCGTCGACTACGGCGTGGTCGGCGACCTCTTCGCGGTCGTCCCGCAGCTGACCGAGGAGATCAAGGCGCGCAAGGGCTGACCGCCTGACCTGCGCTTCTCTTCGTAGCATTGCTTCTTCGGGGCCGTGTGGTGATTCTCACCGCGCGGCCCCGAGTCGTTTGCCCGGGACGGCCGAGGGACCATTGACGGAGCGGAACCCCGTGACTAAATTCTGCTATGCGGATCTAAGCTTCCGTGAAGCGGAAAAGAGGAGAGTGCACGATGGGTCAGCAGGAGAAGGTGGCGACGAGCCTCGCAGGCGCGGTCAGCGAGGGCATCAGCGCCTCCCTCGCGCCGGTGGACGCGGAGCTCGCGCGCCACTACCCGGGCGACCCCGGCACCCGGCAGCCCATCCACACGGTCTACGTGCCCGGTGACGTCTTCGCCGCCGACACCATCCGCTCCTGGGGCGACCAGGCCCTGGCCGCGCTCGACGAGCACGCCCCGGACGCCGCCACCTTCGCCAAGGTCCTCGGCATCTCCGACGAGCTGGCCGTACCGGTCTACGACCGCGTCCGGGCCAAGCTCCGGCGCGAGCCCGTCGAGGACCTCCGCGTCGACTTCGAGGACGGCTTCGGCGTCCGCTCCGACGAGGAGGAGGACCAGGCCGCGGCCCGCGCCGCCCGCCTCGTCTCGGAAGCCTTCTCCAACGGCACCAACGCGCCGTACATGGGCATCCGCATGAAGTGCATGGAATCCAACGTCCGCGACCGCGGCATCCGCACCACCGACATCTTCCTCTCCGGTCTGCTGGAGCACGGCGGCCTGCCCGAGGGCCTGGTCCTGACGCTCCCGAAGGTCACCTACGCCGAGCAGGTCAGCGCCTTCGTCAAGCTGCTGGAGGCCTTCGAGACCACCCGCGGCCTGCGCCCGGGCCGGATCGGCTTCGAGATCCAGATCGAGACCAGCCAGTCCATCCTGGCCTCCGACGGCACCGCCACCGTCGCCCGGATGATCGAGGCCTCCAAGGGCCGCGCGACCGGCCTGCACTACGGCACCTTCGACTACAGCGCCTGCGTCGGCGTCTCCGCCGCGTACCAGGCCAGCGACCACCCCGCCGCCGACCACGCGAAGGCGATCATGCAGGTCGCGGCCGCCGGCACCGGCGTACGCGTCTCGGACGGCTCCACCAATGTGCTGCCGATCGGCACCACCGAGAAGGTCCACGAGGGCTGGAAGCTCCACTACGGCCTGACCCGCCGCGCCCTGGCCCGCGCCTACTACCAGGGCTGGGACATGCACCCGGCGCACCTGCCGACCCGTTACGCCGCCGTCTTCACCTTCTACCGCGAGGGTCTGGAGGCCGCCGCCGCACGCCTGAAGGCGTACGTGGCCAAGATCGAGGGCGACGTGATGGACGAGCCCGCGACCGCCAAGGCCCTGGCCGGCTACCTGGTCCGCGGCCTCGACTGCGGCGCGGTGGGCGCCGACGAGGTCACCGCCCTGACCGGCCTGACCCGCGCCGAACTCGACGCCTTCGCCATCCCGCGCCGCTCGGCCACCCTGACGGCCACCGCCTGACCCGATCGCACGGCGGCGGCCCGACCCCGTTCCACCGGGGCCGGGCCGCCGCCGTGTCGGTGCCCGGACGGCGCGGGCCCATCCGGTGGGTCAGCCCGTCGGCGGGAGTTCGCCCGAGCCGCGGGGGATGAGGCGGGTGGGGAGTTCGGTGCGGGTCGGGGGGAGGTTGGTGCCCGACAGGCGTTGGAAGAGGCGGTCCGTGGCCACCCGGCCCAGTGCCGCCGGGTCCTGGGCGACCACCGTGACGCCCGGGCGCAGCAGGTCCGCCAGCTCGAAGTCGTCGAAGCCCACCAGGGCCACCGGGCGTTCCAGGGAGGCCAGGACGCGTACCACCGTGACCGTCACGCGGTTGTTGCCGGCGAAGACGGCGGTCACCGGCTCCGGGCCCGCGAGCATCGACCGTGCCGCCGCCGCGACCCGGCCGGGCTCCGTCGAGCCGAGCGAGACCCAGGATCCGGCCACGGGGAGGCCCGCCTCCGCCATGGCCGCGCGGTAGCCGCGCAGACGTTCCGTCGCCGTGTGGATGCGGGGGTGGTCCCCGATGAAGCCGACCCGGCGGTGGCCGCCCGCGATCAGGTGCGCGACACCGCCGCGGGCCCCGCCGAAGTTGTCCGACAACACCACGTCGGCGTCGATCCCGCCGGCCGGCCGGTCCACGAACACCGTGGCCACGCCCGCCCGCATCTCCGGCTCCAGGTAGCGGTGGTCGTTCCCGGCCGGGATCACGATCAGGCCGTCCACCCGGCGGGCGCACAGCGCGAGCGCCAACTCCCGCTCCCGGTCCGGGTCCTGCGCGCTGGAGCCGTTGATGAGCAGGGCCCCGTGCGCGCGGGCCACCTCCTCCACCGCCCGGTTCAGCGGACCGTAGAAGGGGTCGGCGAGGTCCTCCAGGACCAGGCCGACGGTGGCCGTACGGCCCTTGCGCAGCACCCGCGCGCTGTCGTTGCGGCGGAAACCCAGGGCCTCGATGGCCTCCTGGACCCGCTTCTCCGTCTCGGGGGTGACACCCGGCTCGCCGTTGACCACCCGGGACACCGTCTTCAGGCCGACCCCCGCCCGGGCCGCCACGTCCTTCATGGTCGGCCGGTTGCCGTAGCGGGGGTCGGACGGGCGGTGGTTGTGGGGCACGGTCGTGAATCCTCCCTAGTACTCGGGCGAGCGTGCGGGCTCGTGACCTTGAGGATAAGCACTCGGCCGATAGTGAGGTTTTCGTGGCAGGGTGGGGCGGGCAGGCCACTGGGGGCTCCGGACGAGCCATGGGGAGAGGGGTAGACGTGATTGTCTGGATCAACGGCACGTTCAGCGCCGGGAAGACCAGCACGGCCCGTGAACTGACCGGAATCCTCCCGGACAGCACCCTGTTCGACCCGGAGTTCATCGGCGACGCGCTGCGGGTGCTGCTGCCGCCCGAACGGCTGGCCGAGGTCGCCGACTACCAGGACCTGCCGAGTTGGCGGCGGCTGGTCGTGGACACGGCCGCGGCGATGCTCGCCGAGGTGGGCGGGGTGCTCGTCGTCCCGATGACGCTGCTGCGCCAGGAGTACCGGGACGAGATCTTCGGCGGGCTGGCGGCGCGGCGGATCCCGGTGCGGCACGTGCTGCTCGCCCCTGCGGAAACGATCCTTCGGGAGCGGATCGCGACCCGTACGGAGCCCGGGGCGCCCGAGGACGTGGACGTGCGCGTCCGACAGTGGGCCTACGACCACATCCCCGCCTACCAGGAGGCCCTCGGCTGGCTCACCGGCGACGCGCACGTCATCGACAACGGGCTCCTGACCGTACGGGAGACCGCCGAGCGGATCGCCGAAGCCGTCCGCTCGGAGACCGCCCGGATCTGCGACATCGTGCAGACCCCGGAGCCCACGCGGGAGACGGTGGCGGCCGGGGTACTGCTCTTCGACGAGCAGGACCGGGTGCTGCTCGTGGACCCGACGTACAAGGCGGGCTGGGAGTTCCCGGGGGGCGTCGTCGAAGCGGGCGAGGCGCCCGCCTGCGCCGGCGTACGGGAGGTCGCGGAGGAACTCGGCCTCGTACTGGACCGGATGCCGGGGCTCCTCGTGGTCGACTGGGAACGCCCGCTGCACCCCGGCTACGGAGGGCTGCGCCTGCTCTTCGACGGCGGCCGCCTCACCGAAGAGGCAGCGGCCCGCCTCCGGCTGCCCGGCCCCGAGCTGCGGGCCTGGCGCTTCGTGACGGAGGCCGAGGCAGCCGAACTGCTGCCGCAGCACCGGTACGAACGCCTGCGCTGGGCCCTGCGCGCCCGCGAACGCGCCCGCCCCCTCTACCTGGAGGCGGGCGTCCCCACCGGCTGAAGCGGATCCCTTCTTTTCGGGGCTCGGCTTGCTCGCCCGCGAGGTCAGGCGGGCGTTTCGGCGGCGGCCTTGGCCAGGGCGGGAGCGGTGTCCACCACCAGGGGGTCGCCGTGGCCGAAGCAGGCGACCGACGGTGCGAGTGCGGCCAGCCGCCGGAAGGACGCGACCGCCCGGCCGCGGTCGACGTTGAAGACGCCCAGCATCAGCGGGCCGACGGCGGCGATGCAGTCCCCCGTGAACAGCACGCCGTGCTGCGGGAGATGGATGCCGATGCTGCCGTCCGTGTGGCCCGGGGCGTGGACGACGTACGCCCCGTCCCCGAAGCCCAGCGCGTTCCCGTCCTCCAGCTCCCGGTCGACCCGGGTGGGCGGGGCCTCGGGGACGGTCAGGCCGTGCGCGTACAGCGGGATCTCCCAGTCCAGGAGCACCGGTTCGGGGACGGGCCGCTCGCCCCGGATCACCGGCGCGTCCAGCCGGTGCGCGAGCACCCGTGCCCCCCAGCGGGCGGCGAGTTCACCGGCCGCGCCCACGTGGTCGCGGTGGCAGTGCGTGAGGACGATCCGCTCCAGCCGCTCGGGCAGCAGCCCGAGGGAACGTATCGCCCCTTCGATCTCCGCGGCGGATTCGACGTTGCCCGCGTCGACGAGGGTGAGGGCTTCGCCGTCCTGCCAGAGGTAGGCCTGGCCGATGGGGAAGCGGAGCATGTGGAGCCGGTTCGGGAGTACTTCGACAAGATCCATACGGTGAACGTACGGACGGCCCGCCGCCCCGGGCGCGTGACTTCACCGTGAGCGCAGTACGCCCAGGGCGCACTGCGCCCTGGGCGTAAACGGAGCGGCCGGCGCCGGCCCGGGTCAGGCGCGCTTGGACTCCGCGTAGCCGACGAGGAACAGGGCCTCGGCCACCGACAGGCGCTCCAGCTCCTCGGGCGACACGCTCTCGTTGACCGCGTGGATCTGCGCCTCCGGCTCGCTCAGCCCGATCAGCAGCATCTCCGCCTGCGGGTAGAGCGACGTCAGCGTGTTGCACAGCGGGATCGACCCGCCCATGCCGGTGATCTGCATCTCCTGGCCCGGGTAGGCGGCCTCCAGGGCAGTGCGCATCGACGCGTACGCCGGGCTGTCGGTGTCCGCCCGGAAAGGCTGGCCCTGGCCGACGACCTCCAGTTCGAGGCGCGCCTTCCACGGCGTGTGCGCCTCCAGGTGGGCCTGCAGCAGCTTGACGGCCTGGCCGGTGTCCACGCCCGGCGGCACGCGCAGGCTGATCAGCGCGCCCGCGCTCGCGTGCACCGACGGCGTGGCGCCGACCACCGGCGGGCAGTCGATGCCGAGCACGGTGACGGCCGGACGCGCCCACAGCCGGTCGGCGATGGTGCCCTCGCCGATCAGCTCGACCCCGTCCAGGACCTTCGCGTCGGAGCGGAAGTCCGCCTCCGGGTACTGCAGGCCTTCCCACACCGCGTCCGACGCGAGCCCGTCCACGGTCGTCGAACCGTCCGCGGCGCGCAGCGAGTCGAGTACGCGGATCAGCGCGGCCAGCGCGTCGGGCGCGGCACCGCCGAACACGCCGGAGTGCAGGTTGCCGCCCAGAGTGTCGATCTTGAGCTTCAGCAGGCACATGCCGCGCAGGGTGGCGGTCACGGTGGGCAGGCCGAGACGGAAGTTGCCGGCGTCGCCGATGACGATGGTGTCGGCGGCCAGCAGCTCCGGGTGCGCCTCCGCGTACTGCTGGAGGCCGCCCGTGCCCTGCTCCTCGGAGCCCTCGACGATGACCTTCACGCTGACCGGCACACCGCCGTTGGCCTTCAGCGCGCGCAGCGCCAGCAGGTGCATGATGAACCCGCCCTTGCAGTCGGCCGCACCGCGCCCGTACCAGCGGCCGTCGCGCTCGGTCAGCTCGAAGGCCGGGGAGATCCAGGCGTCGTCGTCCAGCGGCGGCTGCACGTCGTAGTGCGCGTAGAGCAGGACGGTCGGCGCGCCCTCGGGGCCGGGCAGGAAGCCGTACACCGACTGGGTGCCGTCGGGGGTGTCGAGCAGTGCCACGTCCTGGAAGCCCTCGGCGCGCAGGGCGTCGGCCACCCAGTTCGCCGCGGCCTCGCTCTCGCTCTGCGGGAATTGCGCCCAGTCCGCCACCGACTGGAAGGCCACCAGCTCGGTCAGCTCCTGCTTGGCGCGGGGCATCAGCGAGGCGATGGTCTCGGCGATCGGATTCTGGGACATGGGCACGCTCCTTTTGGGTGCGACGTTGTATCCGTGTACGCGACCCCGCGCATGTGCGGGGCGTGCGTATGCCGGGTACGGCAAAAGACAGTCTTGATCCTCGCACAGCGAGGGTGGGGCGGTGTCTCGCCGTAGGATTTCCCCGGCATCGGAGCAACCGGGTGATCAGGAGCAGCAACACATCGTGAGCAGCGACGACGACGTACGCGACGCAGGTGCGGATGCAGGCGAAGGCATGGGTGCCGACGCAGACGCAGGCGTGGGCACGGGCGCGGGCCCGGCCGAGCAGGGGGCGGGCGACGAGGTGGCCGGGGGATCCGGCGAAGTGTGGGACGTGGTCGTGGTCGGAGCCGGGCCGGCCGGTTCCTCGGCCGCGCACGCGGCGGCCACGGCGGGGCGCCGCGTCCTGCTGCTGGAGAAGGCCGAACTGCCCCGGTACAAGACGTGCGGAGGCGGCATCATCGGCCCCTCGCGCGACGCGCTCCCGCCGGGCTTCGTCCTGCCCCTCAAGGACCGCATCCACGCGGTCACCTTCTCGATGGACGGCAAGCTGACCCGCACCCGGCGCTCGAAGCACATGCTCTTCGGGCTCATCAACCGGCCCGAGTTCGACGCCGGCCTGGTCGCGGAGGCGGAGAAGGCCGGCGCCACCGTCCGTACGGGCACCGCCGTGACCCGCGTGGAACAGCACGGCGCGGCCGTGCCCGACCGGCGGACCGTGGCCGTGGTGCTGGCCGGCGGGGAGACCGTCCTGGCGCGCGCGGTGGTCGGCGCGGACGGCAGCGCGAGCCGGATCGGCGCGCACGTGGGTGTCGAGATGGACCAGGTGGACCTCGGCCTGGAGGCGGAGATCCCCGTCCCAGCGACGGTGGCGGAGGACTGGAAGGGGCGGGTGCTGATCGACTGGGGCCCGCTGCCCGGCAGTTACGGCTGGGTCTTCCCCAAGGGCGACACCCTCACGGTCGGGGTGATCTCGGCCAAGGGCGAAGGAGCCGCGACCAAGCGGTACCTGGACGACTTCATCGCCCGGCTCGGACTCGCCGGCTTCGAACCGGCCGTCTCCTCCGGGCACCTGACCCGGTGTCGCAAGCCCGATTCGCCGCTCTCCCGCGGCCGGGTCCTGGTCGCGGGCGACGCGGCCGGACTGCTGGAGCCGTGGACGCGGGAGGGCATCTCCTTCGCGCTGCGCTCGGGGCGGCTCGCGGGGGAGTGGGCGGTGAAGATCGCCGAAGCGCAGGACGCGGTGGACGCGCGCCGCCAGGCCCTCAACTACGCCTTCGCGGTGAAGGCCGGGCTGGGTGTGGAGATGGGGGTCGGCAAGCGGATGCTGACCGTCTTCGAGGCCCGGCCGGGGCTGCTGCACGCGGCGATCACCGGGTTCCGTCCGGCCTGGCGGGCCTTCGCCCGCATCACGCGGGGCGCGACGACCCTGGCCGACATGGTGCGCACGTACCCGCTGGCGCGCAAGGCGCTGCACGTGCTGGACGCGCGGCAGGCGGCGGCCGCCCGCAACGGCGCCGGGGACGGGGCGTAGGGCCTGCCGCGGCGGCGAGCCGCGCGGGAGGACCCGGACGACGCCGGGCCCGGGCTCCACGGGGAGCGGGTCCGGCGGGTCCGCTCGACCACCCCGATCCGGCGCCGCCGCCGGGTCGGGGCGGTGTCAGCTCGACGCCGGGACGATCCGGAACACGGGGTGGTCGCCGGCGATCGCCTGGATCTCCGTGTCGGAGGCCTTCGCGTCGACGCCCCGGAAGAACTGGTTGACCTCCCAGCCCCACTTCTCCAGGTAGGCGCGCAGGATCGCGGCCTTCTCGACCGGGTCGGTGATCTCGTCGACGGTGAACGCGCGCACCTTGCGTCCCACGCGCAGCTCGCCGCCGCCCGCGACCCGCATGTTGCGCACCCACTGGGAGTGGCCGCGCGCCGAGACGAGGTACTCGGCACCCTCGTACGTGTGCGGATTGACCGGGATGCGCTGCATCTTGCCGGAGGTGCGACCGCGCACCGAGAGCTCGGCGCTGCCGGCCAGGCTGATGCCGGCGCGGGCCAGCTTGCCGAAGAGCGAGTTGAAGCGGGTGACGAGCGGGCCGGCCTGGACGTAGTACGGGGTGGGCGCGTTCACGAGGACCTCCGGGCCGTCTTCTGCGTTGCCGTCGTCTGTATCGGGAGAGCACTGCTCTCGCTCGATCCAGTGTGCATCGGATCGGTGCACCAAAGCAAGAGCAGTGCTCTCGAAATAGAGCGGCAGTCTGTTTCATGGGCAGTGCTCCGCCCGCGTGGCACACTGGCCCGCATGAACACCGTGCGAGGGGCCAGGGAACGGGCCCGCATCGAGGTCACCGCCGCCATCAAGGACGAGGCGCGCCGCAGGCTCGCGGCCGAGGGCGCCGCGAAGCTCTCCCTGCGCGCCGTCGCCCGCGAGCTCGGCATGGTCTCCTCCGCCCTCTACCGCTACTTCCCGAGCCGCGACGAGCTGCTGACCGCGCTCATCATCGACGCGTACGACAGCCTCGGCGCCGCCGCCGAGGAGGCCGACGCCCGGGCCCTCGCCGCCGGCGCCGCGCCCCGCGACCGCTGGATCGCCGCCTGCGAGGCCGTCCGCACGTGGGCGCTGGAGCACCCGCACGAGTACGCCCTCGTCTACGGCTCCCCCGTCCCCGGCTACAGCGCCCCCGCCGACACCATCGGCCCCGCCTCCCGGGTCGGCAACGTCCTCATCGGCGTCGTCCGCGCCGCCTACGAGGGGCGCGGCCTCGCCCTCCCGCCGCTGCCGCCCGCCCTCGGCCCCGAAGCCGGCCGGATGGCCGCCGACTTCGCCGAAGGCCTGCCCCCGGCGGTCGTCGCCGCCCTCGTCGCTGCCTGGGCGCAGCTGGCCGGGCTCGTCTCCTTCGAACTGTTCGGCCAGTTCAAGGGCGTCGTCGAGGAACGGTCCGCCTTCTTCACGCACGCGGCGGGGCAGTTGGCGCACGGGGTCGGTCTGCCCGCCGTATGACAGGAGGGCGGGGGCGGGGTGCGTCCCTCCGGGAATTCACATGATGGGGCGATGGCTCGCTCGTCTGTTCCTCATACCAATACGGGAGGTCCAGCCTTGAACGACGGGCCGTCCGTCTAGTGTTCCTCGGGTCCCCCGCCCCGCCTCCACCGGAGGAGGAAACGTTCATGCCTCGCGCCGAGAAGGCCTTGTACGCCGTCCTGGCCACCGTCTTACTGGCCGCGCCGGCGCCGTCCGCCGGCACGCCGCCGCGCGAAGCGCCCACCGGGCCCGCTCCGGCCGCCGCCCCGGCGCCCGACCCGCCCCCCACCCCCCGGATGCCCGGCGTACGGGGCCTGGAGATCGGCGTCCCCGCGTACGTGATGGCGAACGACCGCATGCTGACCGACCTCACCGCCACCGGTCCTGCCCCCTCCGTGGTCGTACTGAACCCCGGCAACGGAGACGCCCCCTTCGGCGCCCCCTGGCGGGCCCGCGCCGACGCGCTCCGCGCCCGAACCACCTCCACCGGCGAGCGGACCAAGGTGCTCGGTTACGTCCACACCGACCACGGCAACCGCGACATCGCCGCCGTCAAGGCCTCCGTCGACAACTACCTCAAGACCGCTGACGGCCGCCTCCACGTCGACGGCATCTTCTTCGACGTCGTCAGCCGCGACTGCGGCCCCGCCGACGCCACCCGCGACCACTACGCCGAGCTGCGCCGCTACGTCCAGGACACCATGAACGCCGTGGACCCCGCCGCTCCCGACCTCGTCGTCAACAACCCCGGCACCGCGATAGCCGACTGCTACCTGGAGCCCGGCCGGCGCACCGCGGACGTCTTCGTCACCTACGAGGACACCTACGCCGCGTACACCGGAGCCGGCTGGCTCGGGGGCAACGTCTTCGACCACGACTCCGGCTACCGGCCCGGCACCGAACTCGACCCGAGCGGAACGGCCTTCTGGCACCTGGTCCACGACGTCCCCGACGACACGGCGATGCGCGCCACCCTCCGCACGGCCTTCGACCGGGGCGCGGGCTACGCCTACGCCACCGACACGGTCATGCCCAACCCCTGGAACACGGGCCCGACATGGAAGTACACCTCCCAGACCAGGTACGCGGCCACGCTCGGCTAGGGCGGCGGGTCCAGCGCCGCGAACCCGGCGGTGAAGCCGGGGGCCGGGAATGCGGAATGCGGCAGCGGGCACCGGGGAGGGTCTGCTTGCATGGCCCCATGACCGCCATGATCACCAGCCTCGTCGCCGTGCTCGGTACGCTGCTCGGCTCGGTGGTGACGCATGCGTTCCAGCAGCGCTCCGCGCGGCGCACGGAGCGCAACGCCCTCGATGCGCAGCGCCGTCAGGAACGCCTCGACGCCTACGGCGCGTACGCGGGCCTGCTCGTGGAGTTCCGCCAGGCCATGCTGCACCACTGGTTCTGCGTGCACCAGGGCCGCGACGCCGAGGACGAAGTCGCCCTGCGCGGGCGTTCGTTCGAGACCCGCTCCAGCGCGCAGCAGGCCCTGTTCCGGCTCCAGCTGATCACCGACGACACCGGTCTCGGCGCCGCCGCGGCCGACGCCTTCACCGCGGTCGGTGCGATAGACCGCGCGCAGGACCTTCCCGGGCTCGCCACCCGGCGGGACGCGACCCGGGAGCTGATCGACGCCTTCGTCGTGACCGCCCGCGGCAGCCTCTAGGAGTACCGGGGGTCAGCAGGTCGAGTGGAAGAGGCCGCCCACGGGCCGGCCCGCGGCCGCCAGGGTGTTGTACAGCGCGGCGGCCGCCCGGGTCTCCTTCATGTGCACTTCCACGCCCGCCTGCCGGAGCAGCTCCAGGGTCGGCGGTGCGATCCCGAGCCGCTCCTCCATGCCGAGGCCGAGGACGACGACCGCCGCGCCGCGCTCCAGCAGCTCGCGGACGTCCCCGGGCTGGATCCCGGGGGAGTGGCGGGTGCCGTGCGTGGCCCAGTTCCACAGGTGGCCGCCGCCCGGATACAGGACGAAGTCCTTGCCGGGAGCGAGGCCTTCGATCTCCATCAGGCCCCATTCCAGGCGGCGGACCCTCGGCGACGCGACCGCGTCCGACGGCTCGGTGCCCCCGGCCGGGCCGGAGGCGTCGTCGGCGGTGTCGGGATCGGTGGTGGTCATGCGGCCCAGCATCGCAGCCTCGATGATCACGCGGGCGGGCTTCTCGCGGAGTGGGACCGCCCCGGCCGTCCGGGTCAGCGGTAGTCGTCCGGGTGGCCCTGCATCCAGGTGTTGATCTTGTCGCGGGTGCCGATCAGCAGGGTCTGGTGCGCCTTGAGGTTCTTGAAGCTCCGGTCGCCGCCGAGCTCCGCGTCGAGCTTCGCGATCAGCGCGATCGGTTCGGGGAAGTGCCCGGGGCCCTTCGGGTCCGCCTTCATCGCCGCGTCCAGGCCGTGCAGTTCGTCGTAGACGCGCCCGAGGAAATAGGCGCATTCGGAAGGCGTGCACGAGCCGTCCAGCGTCGCCTGAAGTCCGGCGAAGGCGTCCCGGACCTTCTCCGGCGGGGAGCCGGGGAGGGCGGAGGCGCCCGGTCCGCCGCTCGCCGCGGGCGCCGCCGGGCCCGGAGTCGACGAGCCCGGCGGCGAGGACGCGGACGGCGCCGCGGTCGCGGACTCCGCGGCTGCCGCGGAGGAGGCCGCGGGTGCGGCGGCAGGCGTGGCCGGTTCCGCGTCGCAGGAGACCGCGAACCCCGCCAGGAACACCGCGGCCACCGCCGTGCCGCGCACCGTGGAACCGAACATGTGCCACCCCCGTGATCGTTTGAAGATGTGACCATAACCGCTCGTCAGCGCAGGTCCGCGGCCGGGGGTGCGCGGCGGGTGGCCAGGGGCGGGTGGCCAGGGCGGGCGAGCCGTGCGGGACGTCCGTCGGCGCCCGCCCCCGCCGACGGGGTCAGATTCCGGCCGTCTCCGTCCACAGTGCGGCCAGCGACAGGTCGCCCGTCACTCCCGGACCCGCCAGCGGCAGCCGGTTCCACAGCGCCGCGTACAGCCAGGCCGCCTCGCCCGTCACCTCGCAGTCGACCGGGTCGCCCGTGTCGCCCAGTACCGTGCGCGCCGGTGCCGGCGACAGGTGTACGGTCCAGGCCGCGCCCGTGTCGGCGGCGCGGATCCGCATCGTCCGCGGCTCCGGGGTCCGCACCCGGCTGCGCGGCCGCGCGTGGAAGCCGGTGAGCAGTTCGTCCACCCCGTCCTCCGCGAACTCCGGCGCCAACGGGGAGAAGGCGACGCCCAGCGCGCCCTCCGCGTCCATCCGGTGCACGGTGGTCTCGTGGGCCTGGCGCCGGGCCCAGAACGCCAGCGGCGACGGCGGGGCGGTCGGGAGGAAGGTCCAGCACTGCACGTCGGCCGGAGCCTCGGTCAGCGTCCGCACCAGGTCCGCGTGGCCCTCCCGGAACCATGCCAGGAGCTCGCCGCCGACCAGCTCGGGCGCCTCCGGGAAGCCCGTCGGGTCCAGCTGCCGCTCCCCGACGTACCCGGCGGCCCAGCGGTGCACCGACCCGGTGTGCCGCAGCAGGTCGGTGACGTGCCAGCCCGGACAGGAGGGGACGAAGGCGTCCGTACCGGACCGTTCCGCCACCTCCGCGAGCAGCTCGCCCTCCCGGGCGAGGGTCTTCACGTACTCAGTGATCTCCATATCGGGAGTCTTGCAGCCCCGGCGCCGACAATGGAGGGATGGACGGGGAACTCTTCGCGCGCGAGCGGACCGTGATCGCCCCCGGCGCGGTGCACGTGCCCGACTGGCTCGGGGCCCGCCGGCAGGGCGAGTTGCTGGCGGCCTGCCGCGAGTGGGCCCGACCGCCGGCCGGCCTGCGCACCGTCCGCACCCCGGGCGGCGGGGTGATGACCGCCCGGCAGGTGTGCCTGGGCCTGCACTGGTACCCGTACGGTTACGCCCGCACCGCCGTCGACGGGGACGGGGAACCGGTCAAGCCGATGCCGGACTGGCTCGCCGAGCTGGGGCGGGAGGCGGTGGCCGCCGCCTACGGGGTGCCCCCCGATCCCGGTGCGGCCGCCTACGACATCGCGCTGATCAACTTCTACGGCGGGGACTCCCGCATGGGCATGCACCGCGACGCGGAGGAGAAGTCCCCGGCGCCGGTGGTCTCGCTCAGCCTCGGCGACAGCTGCCTCTTCCGCTTCGGGAACACCGACTCCCGCGGGCGCCCGTACCGGGACGTCGAGCTGCGCAGCGGGGACCTCTTCGTCTTCGGCGGCCCCAGCCGGTCGGCCTACCACGGGGTGCCGAAGGTCCTGCCGGGCACGGGTCCGCGGGCACTCGGGCTGACCGGGCGGCTCAACATCACGCTGCGGGTCGGCGGGCTGGGCTGAGGGGAGGCGTACGACACCCTCCGATCATGCGAGGATCGATGCCATGAACGGCAACGGGGCCCCGCCGCGGGTGGGGGATGCGACCACGCCATCGGTGTCGAGCACGGGCGCGCGGACCAAACTGGAACGGGGTCGCGGCGCGCTCGGGCCGGCGCTGGAGCTCGTCCACACCGGCCGCGCCCCGACCCGTGCGGTCCTGACGGCCGAGCTGGGGGTCACCCGCGCCACCGCCGGCGCGGTCGCGGCCGAGCTGGAGGCGCTCGGGCTGATCCGGGTCGACTCCCGCCCCGGAGCCTCGGGCGGTGCCGGCGGCACCGGCGGAGGCCAGGGCCGCCCGTCGCACCGCCTCTCGGTGGCCGAGGACGGGCCGGTGGCGCTCGCCGCCCAGGTGCACTCGGACGGCTTCCGGGCCGCCCTGGTGGGCCTCGGCGGCCGGATCGTGGCCACCGCCCCCGGCAAGGTCACCGTCTCCGCCGATCCGGCCCAGGTGCTCGGCGCGGTCGTGCGGGCGGGCGCGGAACTGCTCGCGGACAGCGGCCGCCGCTGCGTCGGAGCCGGGCTCGCGGTCCCGTCGGCGGTCGCCGAGCCGGACGGCACGGCGCTGAACCCGCTGCACCTGGCCTGGCCGGCCGGTTCACCCGTACGGGACATCTTCGCCGAGTGCGTGAAGGACGCCGGGATCGACGGCCCGGCCCTGACCGGGAACGACGTCAACCTGGCGGCGCTCGCCGAGCACCGGCACGGGGCCGGGCGCAGCGCGCAGCACCTGCTGTGCGTGGCCACCGGGCACCGCGGGGTCGGCGGGGCCCTGGTGCTGGACGGCCGCCTGCACAGCGGCAGTTCGGGCCTGGCCCTGGAGGTCGGCCACCTCACCGTGAACCCCGAGGGGCGGGCCTGCCACTGCGGCGGCCGCGGCTGCCTGGACGTGGAGGCGGACCCGCTGGCCTTCCTCACCGCGGCGGGCCGCAGCCCCGGCCCCGAGGTGTCGCTGCTGCAGCAGGCCCGTGACCTGCTGCGCGAGGAACCGGAGGAGCCGGCCGTACGGGCGGCCACGGAGGAGCTGATCGACCGGCTCGGCCTGGGCCTCGCGGGCCTGGTGAACATCCTGAACCCGGACCGGATCATCCTGGGCGGGCTGCACCGGGAACTGCTGTACGCGGACCCGGAGCGGCTCCGGGCGGTCGTCGCGGACCGCAGCCTGTGGGGACGCAGCGGCGGCGTGCCGATCCTGCCGTGCACCCTGGACCACAACAGCCTGGTCGGCGCGGCGGAACTGGCCTGGCAGCCGGTGCTCGACGACCCGCTGGGAGCCCTCGCCTGAGCCGTCAGCCGGGGCGGACGGCGACCGGCGAGGGCGCGGGCAGCGCGGCCGGGACGGTGCCCGGATCGACGGCCACGACGACCGTGCGCGCGGGTTCCGGTACGGGCCTGGCCGCGATCGAGACCGGGAGCGTCGGCGCCACCGGCGCGGGTGCCGCCGTCAGGGAGAACCAGACGGCCTTGCCGGGTCCGTCGGACCGTTCGCGCACCCCCCAGGCCTCGCTGAGGGCCTCCACGAGGGCGAGCCCGCGTCCGCTGGTCTCCAGAGGCCCGGCCTGTGCCGGGCGCAGCACCGGAAGCCGCGGATCGCTGTCGATGACCGAGACCGTCAGTCGCCCGAGCCGCAGCTCGATCTCGACGACGCAGGTCTTGTCCGGCTGCGCGTGGCGGTGGACGTTGCCCAGCAGCTCCGTCACGCCGAGCGCAGCCCGGTCTATGAGCGGATCGAGCTGCCAGTGGCGCAGCTGGGCCGAGACGATTCTGCGGATTTGGCCGATCCGCGACGGCAAGGCCTGCAGTTCGACGACGCAGTGCCTGCGGGAATGACTGATCACGGCTGCGACTCCCCGACATGAGTGTTACGGGTGCTGCACCCTCGGTAATCCTCCACCAGGGTCACCCACGGTGCGCCGCAGTGCAACCGAACGCGATCGAAAGCGATCCATATGGATACCCAAAGTGACTGTTTGTGCAGGTGGGAGGGGTACATTGCGAAAGGAGGGGCGAAAAAGACACATGAAGGAGCGCGGCGCATGAGCACCACCGGCACTACCGGCATCACCGGCACCGGAACCACCACCGGTACGACCGCCACGACCGTCGATGTCGACCGCAGCGACGCGGACTACCGCGCCTGGCTGAAAGAGGCCGTGCGCAAGGTCCAGGCCGACGCGAACCGCTCGGCGGACACGCACCTGCTGAAGTTCCCGCTCCCCGAGGCGTGGGGCATCGACCTCTACCTCAAGGACGAGTCCACGCACCCGACGGGCTCCCTCAAGCACCGCCTCGCGCGCTCGCTGTTCCTCTACGCGCTCTGCAACGGCTGGGTCCGGCCGGGCCGCCCCGTCATCGAGGCCTCGTCCGGCTCGACCGCCGTCTCCGAGGCGTACTTCGCCAAGCTGATCGGTGTCCCGTTCATCGCCGTCATGCCGCGCACGACCAGCCCGGAGAAGTGTCGGCTGATCGAATTCCACGGCGGCGAATGCCACTTCGTGGACGACCCGATGAAGATGTACGAGGAGTCGGCGGAGCTCGCCGCCCGCACCGGCGGGCACTACATGGACCAGTTCACGTACGCGGAGCGGGCCACCGACTGGCGCGGCAACAACAACATCGCGGAGTCGATGTACCAGCAGCTCAAGCTGGAACGTTTCCCCGAGCCCGCCTGGATCGTGGCGACCGCCGGGACCGGCGGCACCTCGGCGACCATCGCGCGCTACGTGCACTACATGCAGCACGACACCCGCATCTGCGTGCCGGACCCGGAGAACTCCTGCTTCTTCGAGGGCTGGACCCGCAACGACCCGGACGCGAGCAGCGATTGCGGCTCGCGCATCGAGGGCATCGGCCGCCCGCGGATGGAACCGAGCTTCGTGCCCGGCGCCATCGACCGGATGATGAAGGTCCCGGACGCGGCGAGCGTCGCCGCCTGCCGCGCGCTGGAGACGGCCATAGGGCGCAAGGCGGGCGGCTCGACCGGCACCGGCCTGTGGAGCGCCCTGAAGATCGTCTCGGAGATGGTGGCGGAGGGCCGGACCGGAAGTGTCGTCACCCTGCTGTGCGACCCGGGCGACCGCTACCTGGACAAGTACTACTCCGACGAGTGGGTGGCGGCGCAGGGGCTCGACCTCGCCCCGTACGCGAAGACCCTCGACACGCTGCTGACGACCGGCGTCTGGCGCGAACCGACCGCCTGAGACACCCCTGGGCGCTGCCCCACTCCCACATGCCGTGCACCACCGGTTCCAGGGCGCGGCCCCGGCCGGTGAGGACGTAGCGGACCCGGGGCGGCCAGGCGGGGGTGCGGTGGCGCTCGATGACGCCCGCCCGGGTCCACTGGGCAGTACGCACGCCTCGCCGAGGTCAACGCCCCGTGGCGCGGCGGGCGCTGAGGCGGGCGTCCAAGGTGCGGACCGCCGTGCGGAAGGAGTGGCCCAGGCCCGGGCGGGCCACGGTCAGGGCCAGGCGGAACGCGGCCGGGCCGTCCGCGGCGAAGGTCCAGCGGACGTGCGTACCCGAGCCGGCCGGAGTCAGCCGCCACTCCTCCAGCAGGGCCCGCACCCCGGGGGCGTTGGTGGTGTCGACCCGGTACGCGTAACGCTTCTCGGGATCCGCGGCCATGATCGTCTCCTCCATGCGCACCCCGCCCAGCAGCTTGATCTCGCGACCGCCCCCGCCGTACGTGGGGCGGGCCAGCGTCACCGCCCTGAACCAGCCGGGCCAGCCCTCCACTTCCTCGGCGAGCGCCTGGTACACGGCCTCGGGCGGCGCCGCGGCCTCGGCGGCGAACACCAGCCGGACGGGCGCGTCGTCGATGAAGTCCAGCCCCACCGGGCGGAGTCGGCGAGCCATGGCGGTACCTCCTGGGCGGTGAACCGGACGGACGTGCGCGTCACCATAGCCGTGCGCCCGCGAGATGTCCGCTGCGATCCGCCCGTGTTTTCCCCGCCGGACGTCGCCTACGCCGGCTCGTGCGCCGTACGCCCCGGTTTCCGCCGGCGGTTCCCCCGTACGGGGCCTGGGCAGTACCGCCGCCGCGCGGGATCCTGGAGCAGCGCCGATCCCCACGCGAGCGGAGGCCTGCGTGCCCGACCGCCCCCACACCGACCCGCCCCTCGCCCTCGAACTCCTCGTCCACGGCGTCGCCGGAGCCTCCCCGGCCGAGCTGCTCGGCGACCCGCGCACCGTCCGCGTCACCGGCGACTCCACCGCGGCCGTGTTCCGCCGCACCGACGACGCCGACGCCGAAGCCCACCCCGAGCGGTACGCGGGACTGCCCGTCCCCGAGGCCTACTGCTGGTCCCGGCTCACCTCCGGCAACGGCGCCCGCGCCCTGTGGCTGCTGCTCCTGCCCTTCATGGTGGCCAACCTCGCCCACTGGGCCCGGCCGGCCGCCCCCACCGGGCACGCCGCCGACCCGGCGCCGCGCGCGGTGCGCACGTACGGGGTCCTCGTACGGATCCTCGCGCTCAGCCTGACCGTCCTGCTGATCGCGGCCGCCTGCGAGGTCGCGCTCGACCTCGTCGCCTGGCAGTGCGCGGGCCACGCGACCTGCACCGCCACCGGCTCCCGGCTCGGCTTCCTCGCGCCCGACGGCGGCGGCTGGTGGTCCCAGCCCGGGCGCCGCCTCGTCCTCGGCGCACTCGTCCCCACCGCGCTGACCGGGCTGCTCTGGTACCTGTCGAACCGCACCTGGAGCGCCTACGAAGCCCAGCCGCCGCCCGCCGGAGCCGCCGACCCAGACACCGCCTCCGACACCGCGCCCGCGCTCGGCCGCCCCGGATTCTGGTACGGGCGCCGCATCGTGGCCCGGCTTCGGGCCGCGCACACCGCGGCCGGGCTGCTCACCGTCGCGGTGGCCGTCTCCGCGCCGACCGCCGCCCACGACCGCCGGACCGCGGCGGCCGCCCCCGCCCTCGAAGTCCTCGGCTGGATCACCCAGGCCCTCCTCGCCGCCGGGGCCGTCACCGTGGCCTGGGTCGTCTGCCGGCGCGGCCGCAGCGAGGACCGCCCCGACCACCGCCTCGACCGGGCCGCGGTCAACCTGCTGCCCGGCGCCGCCCTCGCCCTGCTCGCCGCCGTCCTCCTGCACGCCTGCTGGTCACGACCGGGCTGGACCTCCACCGGGCGGCTCCCCGGCGACTTCGCCTTCGGTGTGATCATGCTCGGCCAGGGCATCTGCGTGCTCGCCCTCGCCGTCGTCGCCCGCCATCTGCACCGCAGGGCCCCCGATCCGGCGGCCGCCCTGCGCGGCCTCGGCGGCCCCGCCGTCGCCATGCTCGGCTGCGCCCTCGGCGGCGTGATGTCGGGCGGGGTCGCCCAGCGCGTCGCCGACTGGATGGACGGCGGAGCCACCCCCGGGATGGCGGGCTCACCGATGCCCGGGCCGCCCGTCCTGCTGTCCTGGCAGGCCGCCGTCCTGCCCCCGCTGCTCCTCGTACTGGCTCTGCTCGCCGCCTGGTTCGCGGTGCGCGCGGCCCGGACCCGGCGCCGCCTCGCCACGGCCGTCGCCGCCGAATACCCGGGTGAGAGCCCGGACCGGGCGCGCAGCCGCCGAATCGCCGGGGCGCGGACGGCCGCCGCGCTCACCGACTCAGCGCCCTGGTTCGTCGCGGCCGTCTCCGGGATCACCCTGGTGCTCGGCGCGGGCGCACTGGCCGGGGCCTGGCTCAGCGGACAGGTCCCGGGCGAGGCCGCCCGCGGGGCCCCGCCGCTGCTGGAGGCCGCCGCCCGCGCCGCCCAGGACGCCGGTTCCTGGCTCATCGGCCTCGGCATCGCCCTCTTCGTCGCCTGGGGCCGCCGCGCCTACCGGGACCCGGCCGCCCGGCGGACCATAGGGATCCTCTGGGACGTCGGCACCTTCTGGCCGCGCGCCGCCCACCCCTTCGCACCGCCCTGCTACGCCGAGCGCGCCGTCCCGGACCTGACCTGGCGGATGGCCGGCTGGACCGGCCGCACCGGCGGCCGGCTGGTGATCTCCGGCCACTCGCAGGGCAGCGTGCTCGCCGCGGCGGCCGTCTGGCAACTGCCGCCGCCCGTCCGCCGCCGCGTCGCGCTGCTCACGTACGGATCCCCGCTCGCCCGCCTCTACGGCCGCTGGTTCCCCGCCTACTTCGGCCCCGGACCGCTCAGCGCCCTGCACCGCGACGTCGACTGCTGGCGCAACCTCTGGCGGGCCACCGACCCCATCGGCGGACCCGCACTCCCCGGCCCCGACTCACCGGAGGTGGACCGCGGCCCGCTCGCCGACCCGCTCGCCTACGGGCGCAGCGCCCGCCACCCGCTGCCCGCGCCGATCCTCGGCCACGCCGACTACCAGGCGGACCCCGCCTTCGCCGCCGAACGTGCCGCCCTGCTCGCCCGACTGGATCGGGCCGCACGGGTCGGGGGGCCCGGTCCGGCGGTAGCCGGGGAAGTACCGGCTCAGCGCCCCGGCGTCAGCAAGGGGTGGGCAGCGTCGGCAGATCCGCCGGGAACAGCAGGGTGAGCTCGTCCGTGCTCGGCTCCGACAGCTGGGCCACCCGCCCCGCGTGCCGCTCCACCATCGACTCGAAGGTCTGGCGCGCGGTGCGGCCGTTGCCGAAGCCGGGACCCTTGGGCAGCTCGGTGAAGTACGTCAGCAGGGCCTCGGGGGTGCCCTCCCCGAGGCGGTACTCGTGCTCCTCCGCCTGCTGCTCCACGATGCGCAGCAGTTCCCCGGGGTCGTAGTCGCCGAAGGCGATGGTCCGGGAGAACCGTGAGGCCACACCCGGGTTGACGGTCAGGAAGCGCTCCATCTCGGCCGTATATCCGGCGACGATCACCACCACCGCGTCCCGGTGGTCCTCCATCAGCTTCACCAGCGTGTCGATCGCCTCGCGCCCGAAGTCCCGGCCCGAGTCCTCCGGGGCCAGCGCGTACGCCTCGTCGATGAACAGCACCCCGCCGCGCGCCCGCTCGAAGGCCTCCTGCGTGCGGATCGCCGTGGACCCGATGTGCTCGCCCACCAGGTCCACGCGGGACACCTCGACCAGGTGCCCGCGCTCCAGCACCCCGAGGGAGGCGAGGATCTCGCCGTACAGCCGGGCGACCGTCGTCTTGCCCGTACCGGGGGAGCCGGTGAAGACCAGGTGGCGGCGCACCGAGGCGGCCTTGAGGCCCGCCTGCTGCCGCCGCCGGCCCACCTCGATCATGTCGGTGAGAGCCCGCACCTCGCGCTTGACGCTGTCGAGGCCCACGAGCCCGTCGAGCTGCCCCAGCACCGCCCCCGACTCCCGCGCGGCCGCCGCGGCAGCTCCGGCGTCCGCCGGATCCGCGGGCCGCGGTACGGACGCCCGGGCGGCCGGGGCCGGCTGCGCCACGGGGCTCCGGGCCGCGGTGACCGTACGGACCCCGCTCTGCGCGCCGGTGAAGCCGCCGCCCGGGGCGGGCTGGGCCGCCTGCCGCGGGCCCGACCCGTCGCCGGTGCACTCCTCGACGACGGGGCCGTCCTCCGGGAACTCGTAGCCGCCGCGGGCGCAGCGCTCCGTGTGGCAGCGGGTCAGCGTGGTGCGGCAGCCGTCGAGGACGTGGAAGCCGAAACCGGAACTGTCCGTCACCCGGCAGGCCGTGAAGGTGCCGCGGCCGCCCGCCGACACGTAGAAGCCGGCCTCGGCGGGGGAGGTGACCGTGCATTGCTCCAGGGCGGGGTCGGCGCCCTTGGTGACGATCACACCGGTCTGCACGGCGTCGATGGTGCAGCCGGCGAGGGTGCCGCCGCTGCCGTGGTCGCGGAACCAGGCCCCGGTGCCCGCCTCGCGGATGCGGCAGTCGTCGAGGCGCGCGGTGGCCCCGTCGCTCACCGAGACCGCGGTGTTGCGGACCTGGGACAGGTCGCTGTCGGTGACCTCGACGGCCGACCCCCGGTCCAGCACGAAGAGCGCGTCGGGCACGTCGTGCACCCGGCAGGAGTCCAGGGAGGCGGTGGCCCCGTCGCTGACCCACACCGCCGGATAGTCGCCCGTGCTGTCGTGGATCTCGCAGGACTCGGCGTCCACCCGGGTGCCCGGGTCCCACACGGACAGGCCGTTGCGCCCGAACCGGCGCACCGAGGTGCGGCTGAGGGTGAGCACCGAACGCGACCTCAGGTCGACCGCGTTCTCCGGGATGTCGTGGATGTCGCACCCGGCCAGGGTGAGCACGGCGTCGGTGTCGAGCGTGACCCCGTCGGCCGTGGTGCGGTGCACCGCGCAGTCGGTGAGGCGGGCTGCGGCGCGCGCGGCGATCTGCACTCCGGCGCCCCTGACCTCGTACACCTCGCAGCCCAGGGCCTCCAGGCCCGAGCCCTCGCCGGTGACCGCGATGCCCGCACCCGTGGAGTGGTGGATGCGGCAGCGCTCCAGCCGGGGGCGGCCGCCGCCGCGGACCGAGAACCCGGTCTGTCCCGAGGCCACGACCTCGCACTCCTCGAACACCCCGCCGCCGCCGTCCAGTACGGCGATGCCGACGCCGGCCGGGTTCTCCACGGTGCAGCGGCGCACCAGGGGCCGGGCGCCGGGGCCGCGCACCTCGATGCCGGCCGCCGAGTGGGTGCTCACGCGCAGGTCGGTGAGCTCGGGGGAGCCGTCCTCCACCAGCAGCGCCGGCGCCGCCCGGTCCTGGCCCTCCAGGTGGAGGTCCTGCACCACGGCCGAGGCGCGCAGGGTCAGCGCGACGCCGTCGAGCGGCGCGATCCGCACCGAGCCCGAGCCGTCCTCGGGCCCGCGCAGGGTGACGGCGTGGTGCAGCACCAGGTTCTCCCGGTAGGTGCCCGGGGCGATGGACAGCACGTCTCCGTCGCCCGCGACGGCGAGCGCGGCGGTCAGCGTCGGATATTCACCGGAGCGGCGCCGCCACCGCGAAGATCCGCCGTGCGTCACCTGGACCGTGCCCTGAACCATGGTGCTGTCGTGCCCCCACCCTCGTGCTCGCGCTGCCGATGCGGCCGGAGCCGCTGATGTCCGAGGCCACTCGAGAGGCTGCTGCCACAGGAGCGACCGGTCCGGCGGCTCCACCGTAGCGCGCGCGGAGCGGATGAGCTGCCAGGTCAGCCACCGGCGTCCGCCCGGCCCCAGTCCGGCCCGGCCGCCGCCCACGCCCGGTCCAGACGTATGTACCGACGATGCATGAGCCGTCGTACGACCAGGCGGCGGACCGTCACGGCCATGACGGCCACCCCGGCCGCGGCGGCCAGGCCCGCCGTCCCCGCGTGGAAGGAGGCGGCCGACGGGTCGAGCGGCCGGCCCACCAGACGCCCCCGTGCGTCGGTCCACAGGCGGAACCGGTCGCCGGGGTGCGGCGGTTCCTCCGCGGCCGGCACGGTGCCCTCGTGGCTGCTGCCGTCGGGCGCGGTCCACGAGGCCACGATCTGCGTGCGCCGGGGGGCCGTCCGCTGTGCCGAAGGGTCGGCGGACACCTCCTCGGCCGGGGCCGGGGCGGGCCGGACCACCACGGCCGGGACGAGGTGCCGCTCCTGCCGCTGTTCGTACGCGGCCTGCTGAAGCGTGCCGTCCACGCGCAGGCCCGCGACCCAGCCGACGGCCGGAGCCACCACCACGACGCACACCAGCGCGGCGAACGCCACCCACGCCTCGAAGAGATCGGTCGGCCGGCGCAGCGGATTGCGCCGCCAGCGCCACACACCCATTGCTGTCCGCACGGTCCGGCTCCCCCTACTTGCGCCAGTCTCCGTCTGTCTGCGCGCCCACGCCTTCCGCATGCCCCGGGGGACGCGTTCCGGGGCGCACGAGACATGTGCCACCCGATCCGGAACCGGTCGTCCGGTGTCACTGCCCGTGCGGGTACCCACCTGTTCTGACTGCTCCAACGGCCTGGTCACGCCGGTTGGTTCCAGCTGGGGGACGGAGCCCCCCGAAGGTGTCATTCCGGTGGTCCGGTCGCCACTCGGGGGCGACCCGTCATGCGAGGATGCGGACCTCGTCGCCGACGTGCAGGGTGCCCGGCCGCAGGGGCACCAGCAGCCGCCCGAAGGCCAGCGACCTGCCGATCCGCCGGTGCCGGGCCAGGGTCTTCAGCGGTTCCCTGCCCCGCTGGGCCGTCCGCTGGTCGGTGGTGGTGACGACGCACCGGCCGCATTCCTTCGCGCCGCGGAAGAGGGCGTCGCCGATCGCGATGCGCTGCCAGCCGTCCTCCGCCCAGGCCTCGGCCCCCGAGACCACCACGTTGGGACGGAAACGGTTCATGGGCAGCGGACCCTCCTCGGGATGGTCCCCCTGCGCGATCAGCGAGTTGAGCGCGTCCAGCGAGGCCAGCGTGGTGAGCAGCACCGGATAGCCGTCGGCCAGGCTGACCGTCTCGCCCGGCAGTGCGTAGTCGGGGTCCACCGGACGACGTACGGCCGGGTCGTCCAGGTGCACCAGTCGAACCGGAACCCCGAGGAACGTGCTGAACCAGTCGGCCGCGGCCCTCGCCGCGACCACGGTCTCGACCTTCTTTCCGAACAGCGACACCGGCTCCAGCGGACCCGGATCGGGCACCTCCACGACCAGCTCCGCCATGTCGGGAGCGGTCACCGCGATCCGGTCGCCGCCCAGCGGGCGCGCCGAAGCCAAGGCCATGCGGGCATGGCGGCGTTGGGTGAGGACCGTGCCCTCGGGATCGATCAGGGCCCACCGCCGGTCCCCGGACAGGCCCCAGGGCTCCACGGCCACCTCGTCGGGAGCGGTCCCCGCTACCGACTTGACGGGGTGGACGTGGAGCGCCTGAACGTGCAACTTCGACATGGGGGCATACTGCCAGCCCGCTCCGCCGTCCCGGCGCGCGTGAGGGGCCCGGTCAGTAGCCGCGTCCCTGGTAGGGGCGGCCGTAGGGATCCTCGTACGAGGCGCCCGCCACCGGAGCCGGCACCTGCATGGGGCGCGGCGCGGCGGGACGCATCGCCTCGTAGCCGGTGGCCATGGCCGCCGGGCGCGGCTGCTGCGGCTGGGGCTGCGGCATGTACCCGGTGCGGGCCGCTACCGGCTGCTGCTGCGGAATGTAGGGAGCGGGCGCGTTCTGCAGCGGCATCGGCTGCGGAGCCTGCTGCTGGTACGGGTACCCGTACGCCGGAGCCTGCTGCTGAGGGGTGGCAGGGGGCAGTGCGGGCAGGGCCGACGGGAGGGCCGGCAGGTACCCACCGCTCGAATAACCCGCGCTCGGGGACTCGTAGGCGGCCGGGACGCGGATCGGGGCGATCTGCGGAGTGCCGCGTTCGGCGACGAGGGAGTCGTAGATGGGGGTGTCCGGGAAGGAGGGCGCGGAGTAGTAACCGCCGCCATAAGTGGAGCGGGGGGAGGTCATGAGACATAAGTTAAGCCCACGAATTCACCGGGTCCATAGCAAGGTGCCGTCAACACCGCGCTGACCTGCATATTCGCAGGTCAGAGCCACAGCTTTCACTTGGCGTTCACGTGCACGATTTCGCCACTTCCATCCCACCTTGGCCCAACTCGTACCTACCGGTTGCGCGTTGCACCGACTTCTTGCTGACGCAGCGTCACAATGCGGTGACCTCGGATGACGCGGGTCCGGGCGGTGGTTCGTCGTTTCAGGCGTCGCTCGGGCGGGCATAGGTGCGGCCCTTCCACGACGCTCCCCGCCCGCGGTAGTGCTGGACGGCCGAATCGACGGTCATCAGGAGGTACAGCAGCGCCGTGAACGGAAGCAGCGGGGCGAGCGTCGCGGGCTGGCGGTAGTGCCGCAGCATCGGCAGGTACGTGCCGGCCATCAGCAGCCAGGCGAGGCCGCCGGCCCAGGCGGCGGCGGGGTGCCCGGTGGCGAGGCCCGCCAGGAGGGCTGCCGGGGGCACCAGGTAGACGAGCGCCAGCCCGGCGACCGTCCCGGCCAGCAGCAGGGGCTGGTGGCGCAGTTGGGCGTACGCGCTGCGCGAGACCATCCGCCACAGGTCCGCGAGCGCCGGGTAGGGGCGGATGCTGTCCACCCGCTCCGCGAGCCCCAGCCAGATCCGGCCGCCGGAGTCCTGGACGGCGCGGGCCAGGGAGACGTCGTCGATGACGGCCTGGCGGATCCGGTCGGGGACCCCCGCCCGGACGGCGGCGCTGGTGCGCAGCAGTACGCAGCCGCCCGCGGCCGCGGCGGTCCGTGCGGAGGGCCGGTTGATCCGGCGGAAGGGGTAGAGCTGGGCGAAGAAGTACACGAAGGCCGGTACGACGAGCCGCTCCCACGGGCCGGCGACGCGCAGCCGGGCCATCTGCGAGACGAGGTCGAGGTCGGCGGAGGTCGCGGCGGAGACCAGTTCGCGCAGACTGTCCGGTTCGTGCGCGATGTCGGCGTCGGTGAGCAGGAGGAAGTCGGGTTCGGTGGCGTGCGTGGTACGGGCCAGGGAGATGCCGTGGCGCAGCGCCCACAGCTTGCCGGTCCAGCCGGGGGCGGGGTCGCCGGGGGAGGCGACGGTGAGCGGGAGCCCCGGCTGCTCGGCGGCGATGCGCAGGGCGAGGGCGCCGGTGCCGTCCGTGCTGCCGTCGTCGACGAGGACGACCTCGGCCTCGCCGGGATAGTCCTGGGCGATGAGCGAGGGCAGGCTCAGGGGCAGCACCTCGGCCTCGTCCCGAGCGGGTACGACGATCGCCACGGACGGCCAGTGGGCGGGGGCGGTGCGCGCGGGGAGCCGGACGTCGGTGCGCCAGAACATGCCCTGGGCGAGGGTGAGCCAGAGCCAGGCGGCGAGGGAGGCGAAGGACGCGGCGGTGAGGAGGCCCATGGCGGCAGTGTGCCCGGCCGCGGGTGCCGTGTCGCGTACCCGTCTGCTCCCGGTGCGGCGCCCTTCCCGGGGGCAGACGGATACGGGAGTCGCGGTGACCCCGTGGCGGTCCGGGCGGACCCGGCGGCCAGCAGGGGCCGGTGCGCGAGCGGGCCCGCGGCCGTGCCCGTCCGCCCCGGGGTGCGGGCGGGCACGATGGCGCGAGGGGGTGCGGGTGCGCGCGGGGCAGTAGGCGGTACGCGGCTCCCGGCCGGGGGCGGACGTGGGGGGTGTAGGTGGTCTCAGGTGGACAAGGCGGTCCGCGGGCTCGGCGGCGCGCGGGGGCCGTGGCGTGGGCGGGCAGATGGTGCGCGGCCCACGGGGGTGCAGGCGGGCGGAGCCGCCTCAGGCTTGCGAGTTCACCGGGGCCGGCGAGCGCGGCGGTACGCGGCTTCCCGGTTCGCGGCGGACGCGGGCCTGCGGCCGTGCCCGTCCGCCCCGGGGGCGCAGGCGGGCGGGGGGAGGGGCGGGGCGCGGGCCGTCGTGGCTGTGCGCCGCCGGCCGGGCGGGGCGCCCGGCCGGCGGCGCGTGGGGGTGGGACGGGGCCGGTGCCGGGTCCGGCCGGAGCCGGGGTCGACTAAGGTGGCCGGGTGAAGATCGCGCTCATGGACTCCGGAATCGGCCTCCTCGCGGCGGCCGCGGCGGTGCGGCGGCTGCGGCCGGACGCGGATCTGGTCCTCTCCTCCGACCCCGACGGGATGCCCTGGGGACCGCGGACCCCCGACGACCTCACCGGGCGGGCGCTGGCCGTGGCCCGGGCCGCCGCCGCGCACCGCCCCGACGCGCTGATCGTTGCCTGCAACACCGCCACCGTGCACGCCCTGGACGCCGTACGGGCGGAGCTGGAGCCGGCCATCCCGGTCATCGGGACCGTACCGGCGATCAAGCCCGCCGCGGCGGCCGGCGGCCGGATGGCCATCTGGGCCACCCCCGCCACCACCGGCAGCCCCTACCAGCGCGGGCTGATCCGCGACTTCGCCACCGGCGCCCGGGTCACCGAAGTGCCCTGCCCCGGACTCGCCGATGCCGTGGAGGCGGCCGACGACGCCGCCGTGACCGCGGCCGTCGCCGCGGCCGCCGCGCTGACCCCGGCCGACGTCACCGACGTGGTGCTCGGGTGCACCCACTACGAGCTGACCGGGGCCCCCATCCGGGCCGCCCTCGCCGCGCGCACCGGGGGAGCGGACCTGGTCTACTACGGTTCCGCCGAGCCCGTCGCCCTCCAGGCGCTGCGCCGCCTCGGCGTCACCGCCGAGCCCGGCCTGCCCCGTACGGGCGGGCTGACCGTCCTGCACAGCGGCCGCGAGGCGGCCCTGCCCGCCGCCGCGTTCGCGTACGCGGAGGGCCGAGTGCTGTCGGGCCAGGGCGCGCCCGTCGGCTGACGCCTGCTGCGGCGTCGTCCCGGCCGCCGCGCGCACCGCGGCAGCGGCCGCGGCCCGTGCGATGCAGGTCGTCGTGCCCACGCGTCGCCGCACTGCTCAGCCGGGACGGGGGAGACCGGCGTGTCGCGCTCCGCCGGTGCCGTCGCCGGTCATGGCGCCCGTCCGACGTGCAGGATCAGGGCCCGGAGTCCGGGCGGGCAACGTCCCCACCCATCGCGAGACGAACCGTCTTGTGCGGCACTCGGACATGGGCTATGTTTCCCACTGGAACGAGACGGTCCGTCTCGTCTCCTCTGGTCCTTCGGAAGGAACCGCCCTTGCGCGCTCCACTCGCCTCCACCCAGATCGTCCTGTCCGAGGTCACCAAGAGCTACGACACCCGCGTCGTCCTGGACCGGGTCAGCTGCACGGTCCGGCCCGGCGAGCGGGTCGGCGTCGTCGGCGACAACGGCTCCGGCAAGTCCACCCTGCTCCGGCTCCTCGCCGGACGGGAACGCCCCGATCACGGCGAGGTCACCGTCACCGCCCCCGGCGGCACCGGGCACCTCGCCCAGACCCTCGACCTCCCCCCGGACGCCCGCGTCGGCGAGGCCGTCGACCTCGCGCTCGCCGACCTGCGGGCCCTCGAACGCCGTATCCGCGCCGCCGAAGCCCTCCTGCACCGGGCCGGCCCCGAGGAGCTCACCGCCTACGGGGAACTCCTCGCCGCTTACGAGGCGCGCGGCGGCCGCGACGCCCGCCGGCGGGTCGCGACCACCCTGCGCCGCCTCGGCGAACGCGCCGACCTCGACCCCGACCGTCGGCTCGGCACCCTGTCCGGCGGCCGGCGCTCCCGGCTCGCCCTCGCCGCCACCCTGGCCGCCGAGCCGGAACTGCTGCTGCTCGACGAGCCGACCAACGACCTCGACGACGAGGCCGTCGCCTGGCTGGAGGAGCACCTGCGGGCCCGCCGCGGAACCCTCGTGGCCGTCACCCACGACCGGCTCTTCCTCGACCGGGTCACGACCGCCGTCCTGGAGGTCGACGCGGACCGCCGGACGGTACGCCGCTTCGGCAACGGCTACGGCGGGTTCCTGGCCGGCCGCGCCGCCGAACGGGCCCGCCGGGAAAGGGAGTACGAGGAGTGGCGCGAGGAGGTGCGCAGCGCCGAGCGGCTCGCCGACGCCAACACCGGGCGGATCGCCGCGATCCCGCGCAAGCTGCCCCGCGGCTTCAGCGGAGCCGGCGCCTTTCGGGCCCGGTCGCGCACCCACGGCGCCGCGAGCCGCATCCGCACCGCCCGCGAGCGCCTGCACCGGTTGACCGGGAACCCCGTCCCGCCGCCCCCGCGGCCGCTCACCTTCACCGGGCGGTTCACCGAAGGCGCCGCCGCCGGAGCCGTGGAACTGGCCGACGCGGCGGTGCCGGGACGGCTCGAACCGGTCACGCTGGAACTCGCACCGGGGGAGCGGCTGCTGGTCACCGGACCCAACGGGGCCGGCAAGTCGACCCTGTTGCACCTGCTGGCCGGCGAACTGGAGCCCGCCCAGGGCCTCGTACGGACGCCCGCGCGCGTGGGGCTGCTGCGGCAGGACGACCCCTGGGCTGGCGAACCCCGCTCTGCCGTCGAGCTGTTCGGGCAGGAGCACGCCGACCGGTTCGTCGCCGGGATCGGCCTGCTGGCCCCGGCCGACCTGACCCGGCCGGTGCGCACCCTCTCGGCCGGCCAGCGCCGGAAGCTGGAGCTGGCCCGGCTGGTGGCGCGCCCCCTGGGCCTGCTCCTGCTGGACGAGCCGACGAACCACCTGGCCCCGGCCGTGGTGGAGGAACTGGAGGCGGCCCTGGCCCACTTCGGCGGGACCCTCGTCGTGGTCACCCACGACCGGCGGCTGCGTGCGGGGTTCCGGGGCCGCCGCCTGGAACTTCAGCGGGAGCCGGCCGCCACGAGCCGCTGAGCCAGCGCACGCAGGTCGTCCGCGTCCAGGACCCGCTCGCCGAATCCGGGCAGCGGCACGTGGAGCGGGGCCGTCCAGTGCGCGGGCACCGCGCCCTGCCCGTACCGCGCGCCGGCCAGGGCGCCCGTCACCGCGGCCACCGTGTCCGTGTCCCCGCCCAGGTCCACGGCGGCCCGTACGGCCTCGGCGAACCCGGTGGTGGTCCGCAGCGCCCACACCGCCGAGCCGAGGCAGGGCCACACCGCCCCGTTGAACTCGGTGGCCAGGTCGGGGTGCCAGTCGGGGGCGAGCACCCGGCCGTACCGCTCGCGGTGGTCCGGGTGCACCGCGTCGAGCGCGGCCGGGAGGGCCGCGAGCGGATCGGCGCCGTCCAGGGCGACGCGGACGAGCTCGTGCAGGATCGCGGTCCCCTCCCATGCGGCCCGGTCGCCGTGGGTCAGCGCCGCGATCCGCCGCGCGGCGTCCATGGTGGCCTCCCGCCCGGCGGCGGAGAAGTACACGGCCGAGGTGGCGGCCCGCATCAGGGAACCGTTGCCGGCCGCCCGGGCGTTGATCTGGAAGTGCACGGCCGCCGCGAGATCCCAGGGCTCGCCGTTGGTGAGCACGTCCTCCGTCTGCAGGCCGATGTCCTTCGGGTGCCCGGCCGCCCACCGCTGGAACCGGCCGAAGATGTCGGGGAGTTCGAGGCCGTCCCGCTCCAGCAGCGACTCGGCGACCAGGACGGCCATCTGCGTGTCGTCCGTCGCCTCGCCCGGATCCCAGCCGCCGCCCCCGCGCATCTCCGCGCCCCGCGCGCTCAACTGCCCGGCCGGCCCGAACTCGTACGGGGCGCCGAGTGCATCACCGGCAGCCGACCCGAGCACGGCGCCCACCGCCCGGTCGAGCCGGGTGGGCGCGGTCACCGCGCCTCCTCGGCGCATACGGCGGCCAGCAGTCCGCGGGCGAACCGGTCCAGGTCGTCCAGGCCGGCGGCGGCCAGGGTGGCCGGGGCGCCGGTGAGCAGGTGGGGGATGGTGCCGTGCAGGGCGAGGGTCAGAGCCCGGGCCCGCTCCGGTCCGGCCGGCAGCCCGGCCGTGCGCAGCAGGTGCGCGTGCGCGGCGAAGTCCCCCGCCGCGATCGGGTCCAGCAGCGCGGCCAGCCACGGCCGCCGCGTCCCCTCGGTCTGGAGTTCCAGATAGGCCAGGACGCGGGGGCGCCCGGGCCCCGCCACGTCCCGCAGCAGCCCGGCGAGCAGTGCCGCGAGCTGCTCCGCGTCGGCGGGCCCGGGCCCGGCCCCCGCCAGGGAGGCGGCCAGCGCCCGGTACTGCTCCAGGCAGCGCTCGGCCACCGCCCGCAGCAGCGCGTCACGCGTGGGGAAGTAGTTCTTGGCCGTGCCCGTCGGCACGTCGGCGGCCGCGTCGACGGCCCGGTGGGTCAGCCCGCGCCCGCCCGATTCCGCCAGTACGGCGACGGCCGCGTCCCGCAGCCGGTCCCTCCGGTCCTGATTCACGTTGCCAGCATAACCACAGTCGTGGTACCACAGATGTAGTACCACGGCTGTGGTGGTTGTGGTCGGTGCGGGCGGAGGGGTGAGCCATGAACGGCGAGAGCGTGATCGTGAACGGAACCGGTACGCCGAGCGGGCGGGAGGCCGGCAGGGCCGTTGTCGCCGGGGCCGGGATCGGCGGCCTCGCCGCCGCCGTCGGCCTGAGCCGCGCGGGCTGGACGGTGACCGTCCTGGAGCGGCGGGCCGCCCCCGAACGCTACGGAACCGCCTTGGGCATCCACCCGACCGCGCAGACCGCGCTCGACCGCCTCGGCCTGGGTGACGCGCTGCGGGCGCGCGCGGTCCCGTACCGGGACGCCCGCATCCGGCGCCCCGACGGCACGGTCCTGGCCGCCCTACCGCTGGAACGGATCGAGCGCAAGGCGGGACGGCCGGAACTGCTCGTGGCCAGGCCGCACCTGATCGACGCCCTGCTGGCCGAGCTCGACCGGCTCGGCGGCACGCGGATCGCGTACGGGCAGCCCCTGACCGACCCGGGCGCACTCGGCGCCGACCTGGTCGTCGGCGCGGACGGCATCAACAGCGTGGTGCGCACGGCGTACTTCGGCAGCCGCAGCGGCCCCCGCCCGATCGGCACGGTCGCCTGGATCGGCATCGCCGGATTCGAGACCGGGCTGTACGGCGAAACCTGGGGCGGGGGCCGCTTCTTCGGAATGACCCCCGTCGAGCCCGGCCGCACCAACTGGTACGCCACCGTGCCCGCGGCCACCACCGCGCGCGAAGTGCGGGACGCCTTCGCCGACTGGCACGACCCGATCCCGCGCGTCCTGGCCGCGACCGACCCCGAAACCTGGATCCGGTACGAGATGCGCCACCTCCACCCCGCGCTGCCCCGCTTCGTCGCCGACGGCCGGGTCGCCCTCGTCGGCGACGCCGCCCACGCCATGACGCCCAACCTCGGCCAGGGCGCCTGCACCGCCCTGCTCGACGCCGAGGCCCTGACCCGCGCCGTCGCCGCCGGCGGCCCGGACGGGCTGCCCGGCGCCCTTCGCGCGTACGACGCCGAGCGCCGCCGCAGCGCCCAGCGCGTCGCCTTCGGCTCCCGGAACCTGCACCGCTTCATGACCGCCCGCCGCCCGGCCCTGCGCGACGCGCTCCTGCGGATGCTCCCCGGCTGACACCCTCGGGCGGGGTTCGCGCGCGTCGCGACGGGCTCCGCGGCGACCGGCGGCCGTAGGGTCGAATCCTCACCGAGGAGGACTCCTGATGCGACGCGTCACCTATGCGATGAGCGCCTCGCTCGACGGCTACATCGTCGGGCTGGACGGCGACTTCAACTGGACGGCGCCCGAGGAAGAAGTCTTCCGCTTCTGGATCGAGGAGACCCGGGACCTCGGCGTCCACCTGTTGGGGCGGCGGCTCTACGAGACGATGCTGTACTGGGAGACCGCCGACCAGGACCCGTCGCTCGACGCCGCCTCACTCGAATGGATCTCGGTCTGGAACCCGCTCCCGAAGGTGGTGTTCTCCAGCACCCTGTCGGCGGTGCAGGGCAACGCCCGCCTGGCCTCCGGCGGCCTGGCGGAGGAGATCGAGCGGCTGCGCGCGCAGCCGGGGGACGGCGACATCGCGATCGGCGGCGCGACCCTCGCCGCCGAGGCGGCCGCGCTGGACCTGATCGACGAGTACCGGGTCATGGTCTACCCGGTGCTCGTCGGCGGCGGCATTGCGTTCTTCCCCCAGGAGGGGCGCCGGGTCGATCTCGAACTCGTCGGGACCCGCACCTTCGCCTCGAAGATCGTCCACCTCCGCTACCGCGTGAAGCGCTAGGCCCTCTCCGCCGGGCGTTCGGGCGCGCGACGGTGGTGTCCTTCCGGAACGTGGGTACGCTGCTACGTATGACGGGTCACCCCCCTGGTCCGCTCTGGACGGGCCGGGCCTCCAACCCCTTGCAGTGGCTGCTCGCGGCGGCCGGCGCGGCCTGCGTGGCGCTCGGCATCGAGCTGGCCGTCGACAACGCGTGGACCTCAGGCTTCGTCCCGCTCCTCATGGCGGTGACCGGCTGCCTCGCCGCCGGACTGCTCATGGTCTACGGCACGATCGCCTTCGTGTACGTCGCCGTCACCATCGACGCCCAGGCCCTCGTGGTGCGCTGCGGCCACATAGGCCTCCCGCGCCGCAGGATCGAGCTCGCGGACGTGGCCTCGGCCGAGTTCCTCCCCCGGATCACCCCGCAGCACTGGGGCGGCTGGGGCTGCCGCTGGCGCCCCGAGAAGGGCACCGCGGTGATCGTCCGGCGCGGCGAGGGCTTCGAGCTGAGGCTGGTCGACGGCAACCTCTTCACGGTGACCGTCGACGACGCCGAGAACGCCGTCCGCGTCATCCGCGCCCACCTGCGCACCCTCGCAGGCTGAGACGGCCGGCGGACCGAGGCGCTTACCGGATCCGAGGGCGCGGGGACGTACACTCCGCCAGATGAGCAGCAGTGTGACGCGCGAGGCCTCCTCGAACGAGCCCCCGCGGCCCGCCGACGGACCGGCCGAGCCCAGGATCCCCTCCGCGACGCCCCCCGCCACCCCCGCCGCGACGGCCGCGCCGCTGCGCAGGGGCGCCCGGCTGGTCCGGCCCGTGCTCGCCGCGCTGTCCGGCGTGCTGCTCTACCTCAGCTTCCCGCCCCGCCCCCTGTGGTGGCTGGCCCCGCTCGCCCTCGCCCTCCTCGCCGGCTGCCTCCACGGCCGTCGTCCGCGGGCGGGCTTCGGACTCGGCACCCTCGCGGGCCTCGGCTACCTGCTGCCGCTCCTGGTGTGGACCGGTGAGGAGGTCGGCCCGGTGCCCTGGCTGGCGCTTGCTTCCCTCGAAGCCCTCTTCATCGGCCTGACCGGCCTCGGCATCGCCCTCGTCAGCCGGCTCCCGGCCTGGCCGGTGCTCGCCGCCGCCGTCTGGGTCGCGGGCGAGGCCCTGCGCGCCCGGGCACCGTTCGGCGGGTTCCCCTGGGGCAAGCTCGCCTTCGGACAGGCCGACGGCGTCTTCACCCCGCTCGCCGCCCTCGGCGGCACACCGCTGCTCTCCTTCGGCGTGGCCCTCTGCGGATTCGGCCTCTACCAAGCCCTCCGCATCGCCCGCCGCCACCCCGGCCGCACCACCGCCGCGCTGACCGCGCTGACCGTCGCCGCCCCCATCGGCGCCGCCCTCGCCGCCCGCCCCCTGGTCTCCGACGCCCCCGAGGACGGCACCGTCGTGGCCGCCGTCATCCAGGGCAACGTGCCCCGCCTCGGCCTCGACTTCAACTCCCAGCGCCGTGCCGTCCTCGACAACCACGTCAAGCGCACGGTCCAGCTCGCCGAGGACGTCAAGGCCGGCCGGGCGCCCAAGCCCGACTTCGTCGTCTGGCCCGAGAACTCCTCCGACCTCGACCCGTACGCCGAACCCGACGCCCACGCCGTCATCGACAAGGCGGTCAAGGCCATCGGCGTGCCCGTGGCCATCGGCGCGGTCGTCGCCCCCGAGACGGGCCCGCTGCGCAACACGATGATCCTCTGGGACCCCGTCGCGGGCCCCACCGAGACCTACGACAAGCGCAAGATCCAGCCCTTCGGCGAGCGCATCCCGATGCGCTCCTTCGTCCGGCTCTTCAGCTCCGACGTGGACCGGGTGCGCCGCGACTTCGGCCCCGGCAAGGACCCCGGCGTCTTCGACATGGCCGGCACCGGCGTCGGCATGGTCACCTGTTTCGAGGCCGCCTTCGACGACGCCGTCCGCTCCACCGTCCAGGACGGCGCCCAGGTGATCGCCGTACCGAGCAACAACGCCACCTTCGGCCGCACGCAGATGACCTACCAGCAGCTCGCCATGGACCGGGTCCGCGCCGTCGAGCACAGCCGCACCGTACTCGTCCCCGTCACCAGCGGCGTCAGTGCCGTCATCCGCCCCGACGGCCGGATCGTCTCGGAGACGAAGATGTTCACCGCGGACGCGCTCGTCGCCGAGATCCCGCTGCGCTCCGGCCGCACCCCGGCCACCGTGCTCGGGCCGCTGCCCGAGTACGCCCTGCTGCTGCTCGCCGCGGGAGGGTTCGGCGTACTCGCCGCCCGCCGGATCCGCGCCCGCCGCGCCGCCTGAGACGGGACCGGCCCCCGGCCTCGTAGGGTCGGGGGATGACCACACCTGACTTCATCCGGCGGATCCGCGAGTCCGCCGGGCACCAGCTGCTCCTCCTGCCCGGGGTCACGGCCATCGTCCTCGACGACCTGGGCAGGGTGCTGCTCGGCCGGCGCTCCGACACCGGGCGGTGGTCCGTGGTCGGCGGCATCGCCGAGCCGGGCGAGCAGCCGGCCGATACCGCCGTGCGCGAGGTGTACGAGGAGACGGCCGTGCGCTGCGTGCCCGAGCGGGTGGTCCTCGTCCAGATGCTCGCCCCGATCACCTACCCCAACGGCGACGTCTGCCAGTTCCAGGACATCACCTTCCGCTGCCGCGCCACCGGCGGCGAGGCGCGGGCCAACGACCACGAGTCCCTCGAAGTGGCCTGGTTCGACGTGGACGCGCTGCCCCCGCTGGAGTCCTTCGCCCTGGACCGGATCCACCGGGCCCTGCGCGAGGAACCCACCTGGTTCGAGGTCCCCGCCGCGATCGCGGAGTAGGGCGAGCCTTGTCGATCATGATCGGTCCGGCCGACTGGACCTGCCGCGGGTGAGCTGTAGGGTTCCGCTGACCCGACGGCGTCAATCGGACCGTCATCTACTTCAGGGGGCGGTCGAGGCATGAGCGCAGGCGGAGCGGCCGGAATACCGCGGGCGGGCGGGCGCGCAGACACCGCGGCGCCGCCCGCAGGAACACCGGGCCCGCGCCTCGCGGCCCTCGACGCCGTCCGGGTGCTCGCCGCGCTCTCCGTGCTCTTCTACCACTACGCGGCCCTCGACAGCGCCTGGGGCGAGCCGGCCGAGGACGTCTTCCCCGGCGCGCACGCACTGGCCGTCTACGGCTGGCTCGGCGTCGAGATTTTCTTCCTGGTCAGCGGCTTCGTCATCTGCATGAGCGCCTGGGGCCGCACCGTGGGCGACTTCGCGGTCTCCCGGGTCTCCCGGCTCTTCCCCGCCTACTGGGCGGCGGTGGCCTTCACCTCCCTCGTGCTGTTCGCCTGGCCCGAGATGCGCAAGGTCGGGTCGGTCAGCGACGTCGTGGTGAATCTCTCGATGCTCCAGGCAGGGATCGGCGTCCCCCACGTGGACGACGCGTACTGGACGCTCTTCGTCGAGCTCAAGTTCTACGTACTGTTCGCGGTCGTCGTCATGCGCGGCGTGACCTACCGCAACTGCGTCCTCTTCTGCGGGATCTGGACCCTCGCCGGCGCCGTGGCCCCGGCCGTGGACAACGGCCTGCTCTCCTTCTTCGCGGTGTCGTCGGCGTCCCCGTACTTCATCGCCGGCATCGCCTTCTACCTGATGCGCCGCTTCCGGCCGAACGCCGTCCTGTGGGCCGTGGTCGGCGTGCAGTTCCTCCTCGCCCAGCACCACGTGCACGCCCGCATGGTCTCCAGCCTGGGCCGCAGGGCCACCGAGCAGACGCCCGCCTGGCCGGCCCACGTGATCATCCTGCTCGGCTTCGCCCTCATGGCGGCCATCGCGCTCGGCGTCCTCGACCGCGTCCGGTGGGGCTGGCTCCCGCACGCCGGAGCGGTCACCTACCCGCTCTACCTGATCCACATGATGGCCGGGCTGACCTTCATCCACCACTTCCGCCGCGATGTCGCGCCCGTCCCGCTGGCCATCGGCGTGACCGCCCTCATGGTGGTGCTCGCCTGGCTCGTCCACCGGCTCGTGGAACGCCCGCTGGGCCGCGTACTGCGCGACGGCCTGCGGCGCGGGGTGCAGGACATCCGCTCGGGGACCCCGCGGCCGGCGCCGCTCGGGCGGCTGCCCGTACAGCCCTCCGCGCCCGAGGCGGAACGCATCCCGGCGGGACGCCGCTGAAGCACTCCTCGTGCCGCCCGCGTCGGGCGTAGGCCGGTCAGCCGTCGACCGCGGCCTCCCGGTACAGCTCCACCGCCTGATCGCCCATCACCGCGCTGTACGAGATCTCCGGTACGGTTCCTCCGCCCTCGTAGCCCCCGAGCACCCCGGCCAGGGCACCGTCCACCAGCCAGGGGCTGCCGCTGGTGCCGCCGCTGAGATCGGGGCAGCCGATCCGGCGCTGGGTCGGGGAGAGCAGGCCGGTGCTGTTGGCGCAGCGCAGCGGGGCCTCCATCGTCCTCGGGTAGCCGATGACCGTCACCCTCGCCCCGGCGGGCTGCTCGGCCGCGACCGGGAAGCCGCCCACGAGGTCCTCGACGCGGCGGGTCTGCCCGCCGTCCACCGGGGCCACCGTCGCGAAGGCGATGTCGGCGTCCGGGTCCTGCCCGGCCGTCCACTCCGGCGCCACGAACACGCCGGTGATCTTCCACAGGCCGTACGGGGCGCTCCCGTCCCGGTACCCCGGTGCGAAGACGGTGGTGTCCGTCCTCTCCACGCAGTGGGCCGCCGTGGCGATCACGTCCCGGTCGTCGCTGCGCACCACCGCGGCGGTGCAGAAGTGCCCGCCGTCGAGGCCGCCGGCGAAGAGCGCGCCCACCCGGTCTGCCTCGGCGCCGGGCCGAGCCCACGCAGTGATGCCCAGAGGCGGGCCGGAGGCGGCATCGGGCAGGTCCACACCGATCAGCGCGGCCATCGCGGTCAGCGCGAGCAGGATCCGTGATGCCCGCCGCGCACGGGAGCGCCGGGCCGTTCGGGGGAGCATGTCGTGGATCATGATTTCCACCCTGCCCGCCGAACCTATGACCGGAGGGCGGAGTTCCGTATGAATCTCCTGTGAATCGCGTGAAGGCGTCGTGAAACCCCGGCCATGACCGGACGAGACGGTTCCGAACGACACAGCCCCGGACGAGACGCCCGTGCCGCGCACCGCCGCGGGATCAGTCGCGGCGCTCGTACACCGTCACCCGGCGCCCCCGCACCTGCCGGTCCTCCACCACCGCGAACCGCTCCCGCAGCACCGCCGTCTTCGCCTTGTCCCGTTCCGCCGAAGGAGCCTTCGCGACCTCCGCCGAGTCCGTCACCAGCAGCACCCGCCGCTGCTCCAGCAGCGCCTCCCGGATCCGCGCCGGCTGCGCCTCCTCGCCCTTGAGGGTGGCCGAGGCCACCGGGCTCTCGGCCAGCGCCAGGTCGGTCAGGCCCGTGAAGGCGCCGGGGGAGACCAGCGCCGTGTCCCGCCGCGCGGCCGGTACGAACAGCACGGCGTCACCGTCCCGCTTCAGCAGGGCCACCTCTCCGGCCACCGCCAGCACGTCGTCGACCCGGCTGGCCGGGGCACGCCTGCCCAGCTCCACCGGCAGCAGGGCCAGCACCGAGACGGCGACCACCCCCGGCACCAGCAGGGCCGACGCCTTCGGGAACCGGGGCGCGCAGGCCCGTACGGCAGCCCCGAGGGCCGCGCCGATCAGCAGCGCCAGACCCACCATGGCGAACAGCACGTACCGGTCCAGGAACAGCGGCTGGACCAGGGACAGCGCGATCAGCCCGAGCTGAGGCACCGCCAGCAGCGGCAGCCCCACCGCCGCCGCCGAGAGCCGCGACCGGTCCGGCCGGTCCGCCCACGCCCCCAGCGCGCCGATCGCCAGCAGGATCCCCGGGCCGATCAGCATGTGCCAGGTCAGCGGCGGTATCCAGGACACCTGGTCGGACTGGCCCCGGCTGAACAGGACCAGCGGCAGTGCCCCCGCCGCCGCCCCGGATCCGTACGCCGCCCAGCGCAGCCACACCCCGCGCCGCGCCCGCACCCACCACAGGGTCGCCGCGTGCGCGGGCAGGGCCAGCAGCGACAGCCAGTTCAGCAGCGCGCACACCAGCACGACCGCCCCGTACGCCGCCCAGCGCGGCCACGTCCGCCGCCCGGGCCGGTCCTCCAGCAGCGACACCAGCAGCAGGGCCGACAGCCCGGCCCCCGCCGCGACCAGCGCGTACGGCCTGCCCTCCTGGAGGTAGAACTGGACGGCCGGCAGCAGCCCGAGCGCCAGCCCGCCCCCGAGCCCCGCCCAGCAGCCCGCCAGGCGCCGCCCGATGACGGCCACGCACACCGCGGCGCACGCCACCGCCAGCACGGAGGGCAGCCGCAGGGTCGTCGTACTCGCCCCGAACACCTCGAAGAGGCCGTGCATCAAAAGGTAGTAGAACCCGTGGACGGCGTCGACGTTCCCGAGCATCCGCCAGATCTCGCCCGCCGACCGCCCGGCCACCTGCCAGGTCGCCGCCTCGTCGCGCCACACGCTGTCCTGCCGGGAGAGCCCCCACAGACCGAGCGCCAGGGTCCAGAGGAAGGGGACGAGACAGAGGAGCGGCCCGCGTCGGGCCGCGGGTATGTGGCAACGCATGAAAGTGCTGGGATCCTCGGTCTGGCGTTCGGGCGGAAACCACAGTCTATGGACGCCACGGAGGGTTTCCGGACCGCCTGTTGTGCACCGCGGAGCGAGATCGCCGGGCCCGCCCGCACCTAGCCTCGCCGCAAGGAGCACGAACGAGGGGCGGTACCCGGTGAACTGGCTCATCCACGACTACCGCGAGAGCGATCTCGCAGCGGTGGTCCACCTGATCGACACCACGGCCGAACTCGGCCAGGAGTCCGTGTTCTCGCTCGCCGAGTGCATCAGCGCGCTCACCGGCCGGCAGCCCTGCGTCGTCGCCGTCCACCAGGGCGTCCCGATCGGCGCGGCCCTCGCCTGCGTCACCGGCGAGCGCGCCTGGGTCATGCGCATCGCGATCGCCGCCGGCTGGCGCGGCCGGGGACTCGCCAGCGCCCTCCTCGTCGAGCTGGAACGGCGGCTCATCGCCGCCCGCGTCGGCCGCATCGCCTACGTCCTGCCCGAGGAGGACCTGCTCGGCGAAGGCCTCCTCAACGCCGGCTACACCCGGCAGCCCGCCGTCGCCTACTTCGAGAAGACCGAGCCGCTCCACGGACCGGCCGCCGGCCTCCTCGACGACCTCGGCGGCCGCTTCCTGCCGAACGACCTGTGGTCGAAGGTCGCCGGCATGGAGAAGGAGAAGGACCTCATCGAGCGGCGCGTGGTGCTGCCGCTCGCCGAGCCCGAGCGCGCCGCCTCGCACGGAGTGCGGCCGCCGCGCGCCATCACCCTCTTCGGCCCGCCCGGTACCGGGAAGACCACCTTCGCCCGGGCCATCGCCTCCCGGCTCGGCTGGCCCTTCGTGGAACTGCTGCCCTCACGGCTCGCCGACGAGGGCAACCTGGCCGCGGCGCTGCGCGACGCCTTCGCCCGGATCGCGGAACTGGAGCGCGTCCTCGTCTTCATCGACGAGGTGGAGGAGATCGCCCCGGTGCGCACCGAGCCCGCGCAGCCCGGCGGCATCCACGGCGTCACGAACGAGCTGCTGAAGCTGATACCGGGCTTCCGGGAGGGCGACGAACGGCTCCTCGTGTGCGCCACCAACTCCATCCGCTCCCTGGACCCGGCCTTCCTGCGGCCCGGGCGCTTCGACTACCTCATCCCGATCGGCACCCCTGACGCCGGGGCCCGCGCCGCGATCTGGGCCCGCTACACGGCGGGCCGCGCCGACGTCGACGTCAGCGCCCTGGTCGGGGCGACCGAACTGTTCACCCCGGCCGACATCGAGCACGCGGCGCGGATCGCGGCACAGGTGTCCTTCGAACGGGACCTGGAGGCGGTGGGCGCGCGCGGCGCGGCGGCCGCGCAGCTCGGCGCGACCACGCGGGACTACCTGGAGGCCGTCCGGCAGTGCAGGCCGACGGTGACCCCGGCGATGACCGGCGAGTTCGAGGCGGACATCACCGCGCACGCGCGCTTTTGAACCGAGCTTCTGAACCGCGCTTCTGAACTCCGTCCCCCGGTTGCGGCGGGGGACGGGACCAACGCCGGTGCCCGGCCCCCGTCAGGGGGCCGGGCGGGCCGGGTCGGCTACCGCCGGGGCATGGGCTTCGTCATCTTCACGACCCTCCCCGGCCTCGCTCTGCTGCTGACCGCGATGGCCCACCTCGACGGCGGACGGGCCGTCATCCGGCTCCCGGCTGGCGGGAGCAGTGGTACGTGAAGTTCACGGAAGCCGTGCGCTGCGCCGGCGACAGCAGTTGGAGCTCGGCCTTCGCCTGGTAGTCGCCCGTCCCCTGGAACGTCCACAGCAGGTGCAGCCGGGCCTCGCGCTGCCCGCGCGGAACCCGCTCGGTCAGCTCCTCGGACTTGGTGCCGTCGCTGCGGACCCAGCGGTAGGTGAGCGTCCCCGGTCGGCCGTCGGTGGCCACGACGGCCACCACGTCGGCGGTCGCGTCGCACGCCGGACCGGCCGGATCGGTGCTCACGGCCACGTCGCCGACCTGGATCCCCGGACCGAACCGCTGCCATCCGAGGTACGCGAGGACCGCGGCCAGCACGACCGCGGCGAGCGCGTACCGGCGCAGCCCGGCACCCCGACGCCGCCGGGGCGCGGCCGCCACGGCCACGGCGGCGTCCAGCGGGAACGGCGCGGGCATGGCGGCGGTGACCCCGGGCCCGAAGCGGAGCACGGACCCCTCGACGCGGTCGGGCGCCACCGGCTCCGCCGGCGCGGGCGGCCCGCTGAACCAGTGGCTCCCGAGGACGGTCGCGCTGTAGTCGTCGCCCTCGGGGGCGCGGGGATCGCTCATCGTGGTACCTCCACGCAGCGCGGCAGGTACTGCGAGGCCGACGCGGACTTGTTGCCGGCGGCCGGCTTGGTGGTCACCCGGACCCCGCCGTAGCAGCCGCGGTCACGGCTGAAGGTGTGCACCTTGTTCGTGGTGACGGTCGAACCGGCCTGGACCGTGAACGACTCGCTGCCGTCGGGGACGGACAACGAGCCCTGCGCACCGCCCAGGAACCACTCCACCACCACGGTCACCGGCCCGGTGCCCTGGGAGGAGACCGTGATGGCCGCATCGCCCCGGTACACGCCGGTCTTGAGGGACACGGCGACGTTCGTGACCCGCAGGGTGGGCGTCGGCGTGGGGCTCGGCGTCGGAGACCAGCTCACCGTCGGCTTCGGGGTGGTGGGACTCGGTGACAGCGAAGGCCAGGCCGACGCGGACGGGGAAGCGGACGCGGACGCGGACGGCGAAGGGCTCGGCGAGGCCGAGGCGCTCGGGCTGGGCGACGGCGAAGCGGAAGCGGACGCACCAGGGGTGGGGGAGGCCGACCCGGGAGGGGCAGCGCTCGTCGTGGCGAAGGCGCTGAGCGCCGACGCCCCGCCCGGAGCGGCGCCGATCGCGTCCGTCGTGAACACCAGCACCGCCCCCAGGACCAGGGCCGTCCCCGCCGCGATCCAGCCGCGCTTGCCTGGTGCCCAGCCCGAGCCGCCGTCCAGCTTCGTCGTGGCCACCGCGGTGGTGCCCGCCGCCGGCGCGCCCGCCGACGGGAACAGCAGCGGCAGCAGCGCGGCCAGCGCCGCCAGCCTGCGCTGCCCGCGCTCCTCCCACTCCGGCCCGTACGCGGCCAGCGCCACGTCCTCCAGCTCGGCCACGAACGCCTCGGCGTTCTCCGGCCGCTGCTCGGGCGCCTTGGCGAGGCCGCGCCGGATCAGCGGACGCACGGGCTCCGGGGCCTCGGTCTCCGGCACCGGGGCCTCGATGTGCTGGACCGCGAGCTCCGCGAAGTTCTCCCCGTCGTACGGCTTGCGCCCGGTGAGGCACTCGAAGAAGGTCGCCGTCGCCGCGTACACGTCGGCGGCGGGCGACGCCGGCCGGCCCTGCCACTGCTCGGGCGCCATGTAGGCGGGGGTGCCGGCGACACCGGGCGTGCTGCCGCGGTTCGCCGCGATCCCGAAGTCCACCAGCTTCGACGAGCCGTCGGCCGCGACCAGCACGTTCTCCGGCTTGTAGTCCCGGTGGACGACGCCCGCACGGTGCGCCGACGCCAGCCCCAGCAGGGACCCCTTCAGGACCACCAGCGCCGCCTCGGCGTCGGCCCGCCCGGACTGCTTCAGCAGCGAGCGCAGGGAGATGCCGTCGACCAGTTCCATCACGATGGCCGCGCCGCCGGGCGCCTCCACGTACTCGTACAGGCGCACCACGTACGGGGACTCCAACCCGCCGAGGAGCCGGGCCTCGGCCCGGAACTCCCCGACGAAGGCGGGGTCCTCGCGCAGCCGGTCGCTGAGGTACTTGACGGCGACCGCCGTGCCCGTGGCGTCGTGGACGGCGAGCACCACCCGGCCGCTGCCGCCGGAGCCGAGCTCACGGACCTCCGTGTAACCGGGGACCGACCATGCCGCCCGAGTGTCGTCCATCGTTCCTGCCCCCTGCCTGCTGCCTGCCGTGCGGCGCCGGATCCGTCCATGTCGGAGGCCGGTCCGGGGCCGGCCGCTCACCGGCCGGCCCGGACCGGACTCCCCATGGGACGTGGTTCGCGCCACGGCTGGTTCCCAACCGCGCCCGGTGTCTCAGGCCGCGGCAGACACCGCGCCGATCATGGCGTGCAGCCGGTCCGCGGCCGCCCGCCCGAAGGCCGGGTCGTTGATGTGCGTGTCGTAGTCGTAGAGCCGCGCGGCGCTGCCCCGCAAGCCCTCGCGCAGTGCCGAGAACAGTGCCCGGTCCGCGCGGGGGTCATGGTACGGGCCGCCCGGCGCGCCGAGCGTGGACAGTCCACGGAGCGGGACGCAGACGGCCGTGGGCCCGGTCGCCGCGCGGAGTTTGGCGGCGACCCGGCGGCCGAGCTCCGCGCACTCGGCCTCGCTCGTCCGGATCACCGTGATCGACGGGTTGTGCACGTGGACACCCCGGTCCAGGACCCGTTGGGGCAGGGACTCCAGCGGGCCGAACTTCACCATGTCCAGTGCGCCCAGGCTCACCACCTGCGGCACGCCCGCCCGCCCGGCCGCGCTGAGCCGGTCGGGACCCGCGGTCAGGATGCCCCCGCACAGGTCGTCGGCGAGCTCGCTGAGCGTCAGGTCGAGGACCCCGGCGAAGATCCCCTGGGCGGCCAGGGTCTCCAGCGTGCGGCCGCCGGTACCGCTGACGTGGAAGACGAGGACCTCGTAGCCGAGCTCGGTCAGCCGCTCGCGCGCCGCGTCCACGCCGGACGTGGTCACGCCCGCCATGCTCGCCGCGACCAGCGGACGGGGGCCCGTCCCCAGCCGCGGCGGGCGCTCCGCCGAGGCGCGGGCGAAGGATCCGGCCATCCCGGCGATGGCCGCCACGGCGTTCGCCAGGATCGGCGCGGAGACGCTGTTGATCCCCGCGATGTCCACGACGCTGTACATCATCGTGATGTCCGAGGAGCCCACGTACGGGGCGGTGTCCCCGGACGCCATGGACGAGACCATCAGCTTGGGCACGCCCAGCGGCAGGGCGCGCATCGCCCGGGTGGCGATGGAGGTGCCGCCGCTGCCGCCGATCGCGAGCACCCCGTGCAGCCGGCCCTCGGCGTGCAGGCGGACCAGGGTCGCCTCGGCGCCCCGGGCCATCGTGGTCACGGCCGCGCCACGGTCGGCGGCCGATCGCAGGAGGGACAGTTCGGTTCCCGCGGCCCGGGCCACCGCGGCGCGCGACACGTCCGCGGCCACCCGGGGTTCACCCATGATTCCTGTGTCGACCAGTACCACTTCGACGCCGGCGCGCAGCAGCCTCTCGCGCAGCCAGCCGTACTCCACACCCTTGGTGTCCAGGGTTCCCACCAGCACGACGTTCGTCATACGTGCAATGTCCGGGCAGGCGCGGATGTTGGCAAGTACGAGCTCTGGTTAAGCCTTCAGCAGCACCAACAGCCGCTCCAGGAAGGGGAGTTGTGAGGGCATCAGCATGCTTTGAGCCATCTCGGGGGTGCACCAGGCCACCCGGTCCAGCTCCGGGAACTCCTGTACGTTCCCCGAATGCGGGGGCCACTCCAGGGTGAAGGTCCCCGGCACCATGAGCGCCGGATCGAGGTCCGCCTCCACCGCCCAGATGGTGACCAGCTTCCCGCTGGAGAGCCGTACCTCGCCCAGCGGCAGGTACTCGCCCTCCGGCGGGGGCAGGCCGATCTCCTCGGTGAACTCCCGGCGGGCCGCGTCGCGCGGAGTCTCCTCCGGCCCGTACTCGCCCTTGGGGATGGCCCAGTCCCCGGAGATCTTCCCCGACCACAACGGGCCGCCCATGTGCCCGAGCAGGACTTCGACCCCGGGCTCCGTCCGTGAGCCGTCCGTCCGCCGGAAGAGGAGCAGTCCGGCGCTGCGCTTGTACGTCATGGGCCCATACATGCCCCGCACCGGCGCCGGTCAGTGGTCGTGCGGGCCCTCCCGGTGGACCGGTCCGTGCGCGTCCGCGCAGTGCGGGTCGTACGAGGCCTCGCCGCGCCGGCCGACGGAGAGGAGGGAGTCCTGCGTGTGGTCCACCTGGAGGGTGGTGTGCGTGATCCCGTACTCCTTGTCCAGCAGCTGCTCCAGCTCCCGGCGCACGGCGTGGCAGTCGCCCGCCGGCTCGACCAGCACGTGCGCGGAGAGCGCGGCCTGCCCCGAGGTGATCGTCCAGATGTGCAGATCGTGCACCTCGGTGACCGGCGGGTGCCCGACGAGCCGGTCGCCGACCGCGTCCGGGTCCACGTGGGCGGGCGCGGCCTCCAGGAAGATCCGCCCGGAGTCGCGGACCAGACCGTAGCCCGCCCTGACCATCAGCACCACGACCACGAGCGTGGCGATCGCGTCGGCCTGCCGGAACCCGGTCGTCATGACGACCAGACCGGCGACGGCCGTTCCGATGAAGGCGAACAGGTCGTTCAGCACGTGCTGGTAGGCGCCCTCGACCGCCAGCGAGGACCGGTTCGCCCGCGATATGCACCAGGCCGCGGCCACATTGACGACGATGCCGGCGAGCGCCGTCACCAGGACCAGCCCGCCCTCCACCGGCGGCGGGTCCATCAGCCTGCGCACCGCCTCGTACGCCAGCCACGCGGCCAGCAGGAGCAGCGTCAGGCCGTTGGCCTGGGCGGAGAGTATCTCCGCCCGCTTGAGGCCGTACGTGAAACCGCCGCGGGCCGGGCGGGCCGCCAGCCGCATGGCGATCAGCGCGAGGACGATCGAGACGGCGTCCGTCAGCATGTGGGCCGCGTCGGAGATCAGGGCCAGCGAGTGCGCCATGACGCCGATGACCACCTCGACGGCCATGAACCCGCCGATCAGGCCGAGCGCGATGGCCAGCCAGCGGCGGTCGGCGTCGGCGGCCACACCGTGGCTGTGGCCTCCGGGCCCGTGGCCGTGGTCGTCGTGCCCGTGGTCGTGCCCGGTCATGGCATCCCCCGTCTCGTCGCGGCAGCCGTTTGTTCGGTTCCCGTCGCGTGAAGTGAAGCGCACCCCGGCGAGATGGGCAAAGGCTGCAACGGGGACCGTTGTCATTCCCTATAAGAGGCCACTGACCTGCGGTTTTGTCGGGCCGCTGCCGGGCTGGTGTGATCGTGGGAAAATCTGTTCATGGTCCAGCGCCCCGGTGTGCCGACCGCGCCAGAGCTCGTCCTGGAAACAGCGACGGGCTCCACACCGATGAGCCCGGGCCGGACGTACCACGTCGGCAGGGACCCCCACTGCGAGATCTGCTTCGAGGACGCCCGCGTCTCCTGGCACCACGCGGTCCTGCGCCCCGACGGCGACCACTGGACGGTCGAGGACGAGGACAGCACCAACGGCACCTGGGCCGACGGCCACCGCGTCCACGAGTGGAGCGTCGGCGCCGGCAGCGAACTGCGCTTCGGCGACGCGCAGGACGGCCCGCGGGCCGTCCTCACCGCTCCGGGGCCCGGGCCCGCGGCGGCCGGAGCCCGGCCGGCCCGGGTCTCCAACCCGTCGATGACCACCACCTTCCGGCAGCCCAGCGCCGTCCTCCCGCTGCCCGCCCGCACCGCCGTGCGCATCGGCCGCGCCGTCGACAACGACCTCGTGATCGACGAGCTCGACGTATCGCGCCGGCACGCCGAACTGCGGGCCCTCGCCGACGGCAGCTACGAGATCGCCGACCTCGGCAGCCACAACGGCACCTACCTCAACGGCGCCCCCGTCACGGGCGCGGTCCCCCTCACCGAGGGCGACATCGTCGGCATCGGCCACCTGGCCTTCTGCCTCGTCGGCGACCGGCTCCAGGAGTACGAGGACACGGGCGAGGTCACCCTCGACGTCCAGGGCCTCACCGTCGCCGTCGACCGCGGCCGCAAGACCCTCCTCGACGAGGTGTCCTTCCCCGTGGGCGCCAAATGCCTGCTCGCCGTCATCGGCCCCAGCGGAGCCGGCAAGTCCACCCTGCTCGGCGCCCTCACCGGCCTGCGCCCCGCCGACCGGGGGGCCGTCCTCTACGACGGCCGCGACCTCTACCGCGACTACGCCGAACTGCGCAGCCGCATCGGGCTCGTGCCGCAGGACGACATCCTCCACTCCCAGCTCACCGTCCGGCGCGCCCTCGTGTACGCCGCCGAACTGCGCTTCCCGCAGGACACCGCGAAGGCCGAACGCCGGCGGCGGGTGGACGAGGTGATCGGCGAACTCGGCCTCGACCAGCGCGCCGCCCAGCCCATCCACAGCCTCTCCGGCGGCCAGCGCAAACGGGTGTCCGTCGCCCTGGAGCTCCTCACCAAACCCTCCCTGCTCTTCCTGGACGAGCCCACCTCCGGCCTCGACCCGGGCATGGACCGCTCGGTGATGCACATGCTGCGCGGCCTCGCCGACGACGGCCGCACCGTCATCGTGGTCACCCACAGCGTCCTCAGCCTCGACGTCTGCGACCGGCTGCTGGTCCTGGCCCCGGGCGGGCGCATCGCCTACTACGGGCCGCCCGGGGAAACCCTCGGCTACTTCGGCTTCTCCCAGTGGCCCGAGGCCTTCGAAGCCTTCGAGAACCAGCGCGGCCGCGACTGGGCGGGGGAGTACGCCGCCTCGACCGCCCACCGCAAGTACGTCCTCGGTGCGGCCCGCCAGCCGTGGTACGGCGGCGCGTACGGGGCGGCCGCCGAGGCCGCCTCCCCGGCCGACGCCGTCCCCCCGCCGCCGCCCAAGGCGCAGAGCTGGGGCTCCCAGCTGTCCACCCTCGTACGGCGGTACGCGGCAGCGCTCGCCGCGGACCGGACCTTCCTCGCCATCATGATCGCGCTGCCGTTCGTCATGGGCGCCATGGCCCGCGCGCTGGCCGGCAGCAGGCTCACCCAGGAGACTGCGATCAACGCCCTGCTCATCCTGGCCGTCGGCGGCGTCCTGACCGGCGCCGCCAACGCCGTGCGCGAACTGGTCAAGGAACGCGTCATCTACCGGCGGGAACGGGCGGTGGGGCTCTCCCGCTCCGCCTACCTGATGTCCAAGGTCGTGGTGCTGGGCGCCGTCACCGTCGCCCAGGCCGTGGTGCTGACCCTGGTGGCCCTCTACGGCGTGGACCTGAACGCCCCGGGCGGCCACGGCGTGCTCCTGGGACCCCTCGTCGAGATCACCATTGCGGTGGCGCTGCTGGCGTTCAGCGCGATGATGCTCGGGCTGCTGGTCTCCGCGCTGGTCCGCAAGGAGGAGGTCACCATGCCGCTGCTGGTCCTCCTCGCCATCGTGCAGGTGGTCTTCTGCGGCGCGCTCCTGGAGCTGGACGGCGTGCCCGTCATCGCGCAGCTGGCCTGGCTGGTCCCCTCACGCTGGGCCCTCGGGGCCATGGCGGGCACCATCGACCTCGGAGCGATCGTGCCCGGCACCCTCACCGACGACCCGCTGTTCGCGCACAGCCCCGCGGTGTGGCTGCTCAATCTGGGCATGCTGGTGGTCCTGTCCGTCCTGTGCGGGGTGCTGGTCGCGCGGCTGCTGCGCCGGCACGAGCCCGTGATCATGCGGAAGTAGGCCTCATGAGCAGCTCGATGGATCCCGGCCTCGCCGTGGCGGACTTCCGGCCCACCCATGTGGTGCCGCCGCCGGGGCTCTCCGCCTGGGAGGCCCCCGACGTCTCCCGGCCGACCGCGGCCCTGGACGCCTTCCTGCCCGTGCAGCTGCTGTCCCGGCGCGGGGAGTGGGGAGAGATCCTGTGCGCCAACGGATGGAGCGCCTGGGTCGACGGACGGCTCCTCGTCTCGGTCCCGCAGCCGCCGCCGACCACGGGGGAGCGGCCGTCGGTACGCGCCGAGGACCCGCGACCGCTGCTGGAGCGCGGCGCCGACGCCCTGGAGCGCTACCGGCACGCCGTGGACGAGCTCGCCTCCGGCCGGGTCGACACCGACGCCTTCCGGCGTTCCCTGCGCGGGCTGCGGGTGGGCGTGGTCGTCGACGGGGAGTCGGTCTGGCTCTACGACGACACCTCCGGACGGTGGATGTACGGCGACGGGACCCGCCTCGCGACCTACGCGGTGATCGAGGGGCTGGGGACCGCGCCCGGGCAGGGGTCCGCGGAGGTGGATCCGGTGGACGCCGGCGGGGCCGGCGCGGGGCCGGCCGCGCCGCCCGCCGGCCCGGAGGCGGGCGGGACCGACGGCGCCACTCCGACCCGCATCGTGGACACGCACGACCCCGAACTGGAGTGAGTCGGAGGGTGCCGGTTCAGCCGCGCGTCGCGGCGGGCTCCTCGACCCGCCCGCGGCGGTGCAGCGGGCGGGCCATGACGCCGCCGAGGAAGCCCGCCACCGCCCCCCAGAGCAGGCCCAGGCCGACCGTGCGCCACAGCACGGGGTCCAGCAGGACCTCCCCGCCGAGGGCGTCCACCTCGCCGATGCCCAGCAGGGACAGCCCGTACTGCGCCTGGACCCGGGACAGCAGGCAGACCGCGAGGGTGGCCAGGGCGAGGGCCGCGCCCAGATGGAGGGCGTGCTGCCAGGGCCGGACGTGCGCGGGGGACCGTACGGCCGCCAGTACGCCCGTGCCCAGCAGCAGCACGGCGGCCACCACCACCAGCCACCACGCCCGCGGGTCCCGCGCGGCGAACGACGCCACGTCCACCGGAGCCCCGTCGGCATCGCGCAGCACCTCGTCCAGCAGCTGCGGCATGGGCAGCCCGAAGGCTCCTTCGACCCGGGCCTCCCAGGCGCCGCCGAAGCCCAGGGTGAGCGCGATCCAGACGAGGTTCGGCAGCCCGAGCAGGACCACGGCGAGGGTCCGGCCGGCGTCTCCCTGGGTGGCGGCCACCACCAGGCCGACGACGACGCCGATCGCGACGTACGCGAGGAGCAGCAGCGTCGTGGCGAAGGCGGCCGGACGCACCGCGGTGTGGAAGCGGACCAGTCCGGCCGGGAGCGGCGCTCGCCGGGACACCAGCAGGGCGATCAGCAACAGGCCGAGGATCCACACCAGTCCGAACAGGAGCGTGGCGGGCACGTCGGCGCGGAAGCCCACCTTCGGCGCGGAGTCGAGGAGTTCGCCGATCACCCCGAGCGGGGAATCGCCGGTGGAGATGCCGAAGTCCTGCCGGGCCAGGGCCGCGGCGCCCATCAGGGCGAGCAGCCACAGCACGACCAACGGGACGGCCCGGCCGAGGAGTTCCCGGGGCCCGGCGACGGCCCGGTTGTGCAGCGGGCGCAGGAAGCAGTAGCCGGCCGCGAGGGCGCCCGCCAGGCTCACCGAGAGCGGAAGCACCGACAGGCTCGCGTCCGCGCCGGCCAGCAGGCCGGCGTCGCCGGACACCTCCACCGTACCGCCGGCCGCCATCACGACGACCGCGGCGAGCACGTGGGGGAACGCCCCTTCCGGAAGGTCGCCCGCGCCCGCGCACGCGAGGCCGGCCGCGGCGACCGCGATCATCGCCGCGAAGCCGGCGACGACGGCGACGAGGGCGTCGCGCCAAGCCCTTGCGGAGCCCCCGGGCGATGCCGATCTCGGTGTCTGGCTCACCCTGCAACCGTGGCACTCCCGGCTTGCGGGCACCACCCGGATGGCGCACACAATGGTCCGATGGGAACTCCCTCCTCCTGGGAAGAAGAGCCCGTGAGCACACATCCCTCCGGTAGGCAGCCGTCGTCAGAGCGACCCACCGGGCCGCCTTCCGGGCCGCTGTCGGGCGGGCAGCAGGTGCCTCCTCCCCCGCCGCCGACCGGGCCGCCCGGCGGTCCGGCCGGTCCCGGCGGTCCGCCCGGTCCCGGCGGTCCGGGACCGGGCAAGGGTCCTTGGTGGCGGTCCGTTCCACGGCTCGCCACCGCGCTCGTCGCGGTGGTGGCGGCCGTGGCCCTGGTGGTGGTGCTGACCCGGCCCGACGGCGCACCGAGCGCCGGGGCCGAGGTGTTCCTCCAGCCGGCCGCCGCGGCCGGCCCCGACCCCTTCACCGAGTCCACCGTGGTGAAGGAGGACGCGCCGCCGCCCGAGAGCCCGGCGCCGTCCCCCACCGGGACCGGCGCCGCCCCCACCACCCAGGGCACCGCCACGGGCACCAGGAGCGTCAACGGCTCCGCCCCGGGCGTGTACGGGGGCACCCAGGACGTGGCGAGCTGCGACGTCGAGAAGCAGATCAAGGTGCTTGCCGCGGAGCCCGCCAAGAACGACGCCTTCGCGGCGACGCTCGGCATCCGGCCGGCGGCCGTGCCCGCGTACCTGCGCTCGCTGACCCCGGTGCAGCTGCGGCTGGACACCCGGGTCACGAACCACGGCTTCCAGAACGGAAAGGTCACCAGCTACCAGGCCGTGCTCCAGGCCGGGACGGCCGTGCTCGTGGACGACCGGGGCGTGCCGCGGGTGCGCTGCGCCTGCGGCAACCCGCTCGGTCCGCCGGTGCCGCTCAAGGCCGCGCCGAAGCGCTACGGGCAGACGTGGCCCTCGTACCAGCCGGCGAAGGTGGTCGTCATCGCGCCGGCCGTGGAGCCCGTGAAGAAGATAGTGATCTACGACCACCAGAACCGGCACTGGTTCGAGCGCGACAAGGGCCCCCGCCAGGAGCGGAAGCCCGACCGGCCGATCCCGCCGCCGGTGATCCCGACGCCGCCGACCACGCCGAGCCCGTGGGTCACGCCGACGCACACCGGGCCGAAGCCGACGGGACCGCCGTCGAAGTCGCCCACGCACACGGGCTCGAAGCCGCCGACGAAGCCGCCGACGAAGTCGCCGTCGAAGTCGCCCACGCAGTCGGGGTCGAAGTCGCCCACGCAGTCGGGGTCGAAGTCGCCCACGACCTCTCCGAAGCCGTCCGGCTCCGAATCACCGACCAAGTCGCCGTCGAAGTCGCCGACCAAGTCGCCGTCGAAGTCGCCCTCGAAGTCGGAGTCCCCGTCCACGCCGCCCTCGGGCACGCCGTCCCCGTCGAAGCCCCCGTCCGGGTCGCCGACCCCGTCGAAGCCGCCGTCGGGAACTCCGTCCGGAACCCCGTCCGGAACCCCGTCGGTCTCGCCGAAGTCCTCGCCGACGCCGTCGGCGCCGGGCTCGCCGACACCGACGGCCTCGGTGTCGCCGCCGACCCCGTCCAAGCCCCCTTCGGGATCACCGTCGGGACCGCCCTCGCCGTCGGGTTCCCCCTCGGGGTCCCCGGCGGCATCGCCCTCGTCCAGGCCGTCACCGTCGCCCTCTGAGGCGCGTTCGCCCCAGCCGACCGACCGCACGCCCCCGCTGCCGTCGCGGACGCCGCCCCCGACGGACCGCACGCCCTCGCTGCCGTCGCGGACCCCGCCGCCGACCGACCGCACGCCGTCGCTGCCGAGCAGGCCGCCGGCTCCCCAGTCACCGGTGGCGCCGGAGCCGGAACCGGAACCGGCCCGTACGGCCATCGAACCGCAGCCCGAGGCTCCGCCGCCGGCGGAGCAGCCCCGCGAGGACGGCGGCGGGAACGGCGGAGACGGCGGAGACGGCGGGAACGGTGGCGACGGCGGGAACGGTGGCGACGGCGGCAACCAGTAGCCGGCCGCGGAGAGCCGAGCCGGTCAGCTCCGGGCGCGGCGGGCGAGCGAGTCGCCCGCCGCGCCCACCGCCGCGCCGAGGGCGACCATGACGACGTAGCCGTAGATCTCGTAGCCCTCGGGAACGAGGAAGCGGACGAAGCCCATGAAGTGGATCCAGCCGAGCCACTCGTGCAGCAGGCCGCTCGCGCCGCCGACGACCAGGACGAAGCAGAGCAGCCCCGAAACGGCTGCCAGCGGGGATTTCGCAGGGGTGGAGGTCATGGTCCGACGGTAGGCGCGCGGCGCGCGGCGGCGGATCCGTCCGAAGGCTGCCCGGGGTCGTACTTAAGTATCCGATGACTGCCGCGGACGCCCGGCGACGTGCGGGCCCGCGTAGATTTCCCGGACATGCGCCGTATTCACCGCACCGGCCGGGACTGGGCCGTGGACCTCGCCCTGGTCCTCTTCGCGGCCTGCTTCGCCGCAGTCAGCTCGCAGTCCATCCCGGTGCCGGAGGACCTGGGCCAGGGGTGGCGGACCGCCGACCAGGTGGCCGGCGGGCTGGGCTGCGCCGCGCTCCTCCTGCGACGGCGCCGGCCCGTGCCCCTGGCCGTGGCCCTGATCCTGGCCGGCAGCCAGACCCACTACATGACCGGTCCGGCGATGGTGGCGGTCTTCACGGTGGCCGCGACCAGGCCGTGGCGGGCCACGGCCTGGGTGGCGGCGCTGGTCTTCGCCCCGCTGCCCGTCTTCCTGTGGCAGCTGCCGGACCTGCCCGAGGACCGGGCGGGTTCGGCCCTGACCTACTTCGCCCTCATCGCCGGGGCCATCGGCTGGGGGCTGTTCCGGCGCTCGCGCGCACAGCTGATCGCCTCGCTGCGGGCGCGCGCCGAACTCGCCGAGGCGGACGCGGAGTCACGGGCCGAGCGGGCCCGGATGGAGGTGCGGGAGGAGATCGCCCGCGAGATGCACGACGTGCTCGGCCACCGGCTGACGCTGCTGAGCGTGCACGCGGGCGCCCTGGAGTTCAACCCCGGCGCCCCGCCGGAGGAGGTCGAGCGGGCCGCCGGGGTGATGCGCGAGAGCGCCGGCCTGGCACTGCGCGACCTGCGCGAGGTGATCGGCGTACTGCGCTCGGGCTCCGGGCCCGAGGAGGGCGAGCGGCCGCAGCCGGAGCTCGCGGACCTCGACCGGCTGGTCGCGGAGGCACGGGCCGCGGGCGGGCGGATCGAGCTCACCGGCCCGCCCGGGGGCGCCGCGCCGCCGGCCCTGGTGGGGCGCACGGCGTACCGGATCGTGCAGGAGGCGCTGACCAACGTACGCAGGCACGCGCCCGGCGCGGCCGTCGACGTACGGGTGGCCGGCGGCCCGGGGGACGGACTGACGGTGGACGTCCGCAATGCCCGGCCGCCCGGACCGGACGCAGCCCCCGCCGACGGCGGTACGGGCCCGGAACCCGGCGGCGGGCAGGGCTTGATCGGCTTGGCGGAGCGCGCCCGGCTGGCCGGCGGGGAACTCACCGTCCTCCCGGCCGACGGAGGCTTCCGGGTGCACGCCTGGCTACCCTGGCAGAGCTGATCGGAACGGGCGGAGGGGAGAGGGCCGGGTGATCCGCGTACTGCTGGTCGACGACGACGCGATCGTCCGCGCCGGACTGCGGCTGATGCTGGGCGGCGCCCCGGACATCGAGCTCGTCGCCGAGGGCGCGGACGGATCCGAGGTGCCGGCGCTGGTCGCCGCGCACGGGCCCGACCTGGTGCTGATGGACGTCCGGATGCCCGGTGTCGACGGGCTCGCCGCCACCGAGGCGCTCCGCGCCCGGCCGGGAGCCCCGGAGGTGCTCGTCCTGACCACCTTCCACACCGACGAGCACGTCCTGCGGGCACTGCGCGCCGGCGCGGCCGGGTTCCTCCTCAAGGACACCCCGCCGCAGGAGATCGTGACGGCGATCCGCACGGTGGCCGCGGGCGACCCCGTGCTCTCACCGGCCGTCACCCGCCGGCTCATCGACCAGGTGGCGGGCGGTACCGGCCAGGGATCGCGGGCGGCCACCGCGCGCCCGGCTGGCACTGCTGGCCGGGCGCGAACGGGAGGTGGCGACGGCGGTCGGGCGGGGCCTGTCCAATGCGGAGATCGGACGGGAACTCCACCTGGCACTGCCCACGGTGAAGACCCACGTGTCCAGGATCCTGACCCGCCTCGACCTCAACAACCGCGTCCAGATCGCCCTGTTGGTCCACGACGCGGACGAACCGGTCTGACCGTCCGCCCGACGGTCGAGAGGCTGCCCAGCGGCGGGGTGAACAAGCCCGTCTGGCTGTGCCGGTCGGGCACCGGCGCTGCCACGGACGGCGTTGACCGGTGCTGGCAGGCGTTCCTTCACCGCTTCGACGTGGAGCAGACCTTCCGGCTGCTCAAGCAGACCCTCGGCTGGACCCGGCCAAAGATGCGGGACTCGCGGGCCGCCGATCGCTGGAAGTGGCTCGTCCTGGCAGCCCACGCTCAGCTCCGCCTCGCCCACCCGCTCGCACGGGACCTCCGTCTGCCTTGGGAGCGGTCGGCCGAACCGAACAGACTCACCCCTCGCAACCGGCGAGTCCTGCACCCGACCCGCACACCACAAGGTCGGCGCTAAGCCCCGACGCATTGGCGGCCGGCAAGCTCAGACTGATAGGAGGAATCCACCGATCTGGTATTCCAGCCCCTCACGGAACTCCAGGTGCGGGATGGCACTCTGCATCGCCGAGTACAGCGCGGGCGGCACCTCGTAGACCGCGGTCTCAAGGAAGTCATCGTCCCGGCCGGGGAACAGGTCTCTGATCCTCAGAATCTCAACTCGGTTGAGATCGGTGATATGTGAGGCTTGCTCGTCGCCGTCCCAGCCGATGAGGTGCCACCCAAGGGTTTCGGTGTTGATGCCGTTCACACGCCTACGGTAAGCGCGAACGTCCACCCTCCAACTCGTGCTCCAGCTCCGACCCCAGTTCCCGACCGGTCAGCCGCTCACGAGCGGTGGCATCGGACGCGGTGAGCACCACCCGGACGATCCTACGTTCGCACCCATGGCGCGCCGGAGCATGCCCTCGTTCTCAGCCAGAACGCTCACCGTGTGCGTGTAGATCAAACGGTGATACCCGAGCTCGGCATAGTTCGACCAGAGCGCCGGCAGGTTGCGCTCGGCGATCTTCCTGCGGCGCGGGTCCCCCTCCGGAGCGGGATGGGCCTGCCCCATGAAGTCGCCTTCGATCGCGCAGTGGGCAACCATCCCAGCACGCAGTCGTGCCGAGACCTCCCATCCCACCGTCGGCTTGCCGACGCCGGCGCGCCCTCCGATGAGCAATACCTCAGCTCGATCCATAACCGCAGCCTGTCACCGATCAGTTGAACCGCGCGAGTGGGCGGCTGCGGCGCCGGCGCTCCGCCCGGCCGTCGACGCGTGCGTCCGACAAATTCGCTACCCGGCGGTCGGAGCACCGTGATAGACAGCCGAGGTGGAGATCATTTTGGAGTTCCCCGAGGTCCTGCGGCTGATCGAAGACCGCTCGGCCGCGTTCCGCGCCGCGATCGCGTCCGCCCCCGACCTTGACGTCCAGGTCCCGACCTGCCCGGACTGGACGTTGCGCGAACTGGCGCAGCACCTCGGCGACGGCCGCCGCCGCCAGGCCGCCATCGTCGCGGCGGGCCCGGGCGCTGAGCCCCCGGCGAGGACGGACCCCAAGGGCGCCCCGACCGCGCCCCGCGACCGCGAAGCCCTGGACGCCTGGCTCGCCGAGTCGACCGAGCTCATGCTCGACGCGATGCGCGAAGCCGGCCCGGACCGCGGCTGTTGGACCTGGTGGGGCCGCTCGCAGGCCCCGGAGACCAGCGGAGCCGTGGCCCGGCACCAGATCCAGGAGATCGCCGTCCACACCTACGACGTCCAGCTGACCCAGGGGGCCGCACAGCCGCTGCCGACGGACGTCGCGGTCGAGGGCGTCGACGAGTTCCTGACGACCGTCTCGGCGACCACCGTCCCCTGGCCGTTCAAGCCTGCGACCATCGACCTGCACGCGACCGAGGGCCGCTCCTGGCGCCTGACCCTCGACGCCGACGGCGTCCGCTGCGACGACCTCGCCGCCGGCGCGGAGCCGGGCGACTTGGCGATGCGAGGCACAGCGAGCGAACTGGTCCTCTACTTCTATGCGCGCGTCCCGCTCGACGGCCTGGAAACCATCGGCGACACCGAGCCGATGGAGCAGCTCGCAGACTGGGACCCGAACCAGTAGACCGCGCACTTGTGACGCCTCTGTCGGTTGTGGCCCCCGAGCCCGTTCCGGTGGCCGGGCGGGCGCACCGAATGGATGGTTGATGCACCGGAATTGCGGGTCGTTCGGCCGGATCCGGGGTGCGCCCGAGATGCCGATCGGTGGCGCGGTGACTAATATCATCCGTAGGTAACTGTGGCAACTGTGGGAATCACACCCTTGACCCGCGGTGAATACGCCAGAGCGCGAGGCGTGCGAAATATCGCACCGGCCCACAAGGTCCGTGGCCCGACGAGGCCGCGTTGACGGGGGATGCGCGCTACTCAACACACCTGTACGGCCACAGGTACAGCCGTGGACATCACTTGCTGAGGAGGAAGAACAAATTTTCGTGCCATAGCAACGAGAAGGGTTCTCAACCATGCGAGCAATGAGAGTCAAGCGCCTCTTCGCGGCGTCCGCCATCGGCGTTCTGATGGCCGGCGGCGCCCTGGGAGCCGCAAGCACCGCCTCGGCGGCGACCCCCACCCAGCCCGTCTCCTACGTGAGCGGCGGCGGAGGCTGGGACCATGACAGGGGCGGCCACCACGGCTGGTACGACGATGACGACGACTACCGTGGCGGAGGCCACGGCCGCGGCTGCTGACACCACCGCACGCTGTGCGGCCCGCGCGACGGGCCGCACAGTGTCGTGTCCCCCCCCGCAGCCCCACCGCCGACCGCTCCCACAGGGACACCGGCGGGGGACAGTGAGACCCTGGCTGCATGGCCCGTAGGGGAGACGTTCCCGAGGTCGACTGGCCCGCGCGGCCGGACACGAGCCTTGCGCTCAACCACATGGGCACGTTCGACTGGGACCTCGACAGCGGGCGGATGCACCTGGATCCCACCGCCCTCGAGGTCCTCGACCTGCGCCCGGACGAGTACAGCGGCACGCCCGCCGGGCTCCGCGCGCGCATCGGCCCCGCCGAGGAGGCCCGGCTCGACTCCCGGGTAGCCCAGGCGATCAAGGACGGCCGCAGCCACTACGGGGCCTACGTCCGCAGCCGCCGCCGCGACGGGTCACCGGCCTGGACCCACATCCAGGGGCACATCCTGCGGGACCCGGGCGGCCGCCCGTACCGCGTCATCGGCATCCTCCGCGACGCCGCCCACGACCCGGGAGATCCCGGAGCCGCCGGGGAACGGGACGAGGGGCGCCGCCGGATGACCGGCGTCGTCGAACGGACCACCGCCATCCTCGCCCACGCCCGCACCGTCAACGACGTGACCGACATCCTCAAGGACCCGCAGGCCCTCGGCCACCTCGGCGCGGTCAGCGTGATGCTGGGCGTCGTCGACGGCGTCCGCATCCACCTCGTCGCGGAGGGCCAGCTCGGCACGTACGTACCCGAGATCGAGTACACCCGGATCGATGCGCGGTTCCCGATGAGCGTCGCCGTACGCACCATGCAGCCGGTCTTCATCGTCTCCCGCCAGGAGTTCCAGGACTCCTACCCGGAACTGTGGCCCTACATCGAGCCGCTGTCCGTCCACAGCGGGGTCTACCTGCCGCTGATCGCCCAGGGCCGGCCCGTCGGTGCCCTGGGGCTGCTCTACAAACGCGAGGGCGACTTCACCGCCGAGGAACGCAACCTCCTGATGGCGCTCGGCAGCGGCGTCGCCCAGAGCCTCCAGCGCGCCATCCTCTTCGAGCAGGAGCACGACCTCGCCGAGGGGCTCCAGCGGGCCATGCTGCCGCGCCGGATCCCCGAAGTGCCGGGCGCGCTGATCGCCGTGCGGTACCGCTCCGCCCGGATGGGGCGGGACATCGGCGGCGACTGGTACGACGTGGTCCCGCTCGGCGGCGGCCGGGTCGGCGTGATGATCGGCGACGTCGAAGGGCACGATACGGACGCGGCCGCCGTAATGGGGCAGTTGCGCATCGTGATGCGCGCGTACGTGGTCGAGGGGCACACGCCCGGCGCGGCAATGGCCCGGGCCTCCGCCTTCCTGCGCGAACTGGAGACGGAACGCTTCGCCACCTGCACATACGCCGAGATCGACCTCACCAGTGGAACGCTCCAGATGGTCCGCGCCGGCCACCTCGACCCGGTCGTGCGGCGCGGTGACGGCAGCTGCCACCGGATCCGGGTGGCGGGCGGCCTGCCGCTCGGGCTGCCGCCCCGCGAGCCTTCCGCGGCCACCGGCTCCGGCTACCCCGTCACCAGCCTGGAACTGCACCCCGGAGACACCCTGGTGCTGTGCACGGACGGCCTGATCGAACGCCCCGGAGCGGACCCCGACACCGGTATGCGCGAACTGATGGCGGCGGTCCACAGCGGACCCGCGGACGTCGAGGAACTCGCCGACGTGCTGTGCGACCTGGTCGGGGACTCGGGCGGCGGGGACGACATGGCCCTGCTCGTCCTGCGCCGCCGCGGTACGCCCACCGGGCGCGGCGGCGGGCCGCTGCGCCAGCGCCTGGACCCGGGGGACGCCGGGGCCCCGGCCCTGGCCCGGCACCTCATCCGGGCGGCGGTGTCCGCCTGGGGCGCGCGGGACCGGGCGGACGAGATCGAGCTGGCGGCGGACGAGCTGATGACGAATGCCCTGGTCCACACGGACGGCGGCGGCCACATCAGCATGCGGATCACCCCGCAGGGCCGGATCCGGGTCGAGGTCGAGGACTCCAGCAGCGCCCTCCCGCGTCGGCGCGAGGCGGACGACTGGGCGGTTTCGGGGCGCGGCCTGATGCTGGTGGAGCAGCTCGCGGACGCGTGGGGCGTGGAGCCTCGGGGCGGCGGCAAGTGCGTGTGGTGCGAGTTCGCCGTGAACGCCCCGCAGGGCACCGACGAGCTGACCTAGAATGGGCCACGCCTGCATGATGACGGTCTGTCGGCTGAGCGGGTCGAGCGGCTTGGGCACGTCCTCGCCGTTGGAGGCGGCGACGAGGTACGGCCCCGGATCGACGACGACCGGATCGCCCCGGCGCGGACCAGAGCGCTGACGAGGGCGTCGAGCCAGGCCTGCATCTGCGCCCACGACCCGTCCCGGCCCCGCGGCCCCGCCCGTCCTCGTCGTTCCGGAAATCGCGGCCGACCCGCAGGATGCGCACCCGGTGTCCCGGTCCGCCCCACCCGGTGGCGCCGGGGGAGTCCGTCTCCGGGAAGGGCCCGACGAGCATCTCGTCGATCAGCGCGAGGTACCCGTGGGAGTCCGGTGCCGCGGCCGCCCTCCAGGGGCTCGGTGGGGGTCACGGCCGCAGGCTACGGGGGACGCCGCCGACACCGCCGCCCACCCCGGAAGGGGCCTACAGGCGTACCAGCGTGACCTCGGTGGCCTTCACGCTCGTCCACACCGCGGAGCCGTCGGCCAGGCCCAGTTCGGCCGCCGCGTCCGGGGTGATCTCGGCGACCAGGTCGGGCGCCTCGGGCGACGCGATCAGCACGCGCAGCCGGCTGCCCACCGCGGTGATCTCCCGTACGGTGCCCGGCCACACGTTGCGGGGGCTGCCGCCCGGGCGGTCCCGGTGCACCGACACCGCCTCCGGGGCGATGATCGCCAGGGCCTCGGCCCCCTCGGGCAGGGCCTCGGCGACCACCAGGCGGCCGCCCGCCGCGAGGGCGAGGCCGTCCGCCGAGGCGATGCCCGGCCAGGCGTTGCGCCCGAGCATGCGGGCCACCCACGGGGACCGCGGGTGCCGGGACACCTCGGCGGGCGGCGCGTCCTGGAGGGCCCGGCCGTCGGCCAGTACGAGGACCCGGTCGGCCAGCGACACCGCCTCGACGGGGTCGTGGGTCACGATGAGGCAGACCCCGCCGAAGCCGGCCAGGTGCGTGCGCAGGGTGTGCCGGACGTGGGCCCGCGTGGTCTGGTCGAGGGCCGCGAGCGGCTCGTCCAGCAGCAGCAGCCGCGGGCGGGCGGCCAGGGCCCGGGCGAGGGCGACCCGCTGGGCCTGGCCGCCGGAGAGCTGGGACGGCTTGCGGTGCGCGAGGTGGCCGACGCCCAGCCGGTCCAGCCAGGCCCGCGCCTCGCGGCGGGCGTCGGCGCGCGGCACCCCGCGGGCGCGCAGCCCGTACGCGGTGTTCGCCAGGGCGCTCAGGTGCGGGAACAGCGCCCCCTCCTGCGGGACCCAGGCCACCTGCCGCTTGTGCGGCGGCAGGGCGGTGACGTCGGCGTCGCCGAGCCGGAGGTCGGCGTGGGCCCGCGGGGTCAGGCCGAGCAGGGCGCGCAGCAGGGTGGTCTTGCCGGCGCCGTTCTCGCCGACGACGGCGATGGTGGTGCCCGGTTCGGCCTCCAGGGTGAGGCGGTTGAAGCCGGTGACGGTGGCGTGCAGGGGCCAGTGTTCCGGCTCCGCGTCGTGCGCCGCGGACTCCGGTGGCGGCCCGGCGCCGGCCGCGCCGGGATCCTCGACGGGCCCGGGGACGGGGGAGGGCGCCTCTTCCGTTGCCGGCTGCGGAGCCGTGACCGCCCCGCGGTCGACCGGGGTGCCCGTCCAGCGGCCGCGCAGTGCGATCAGTACGGCCATGGCGATCGCCAGGAGCAGCAGCGAGACCGAGGTCGCGGCCTCGGGCCGGTCCTGGAGCAGCAGGTACACCTGGAGCGGCAGGGTCTGGGTGGTGCCGGGCAGGTTCCCGGCGAAGGTGATGGTCGCGCCGAACTCGCCCAGTGCGCGGGCCCAGGTGAGGGCGGCGCCCGCGACCAGACCGGGCGCCACCATCGGCAGGGTCACCGTGAAGAAGACGCGGACCGGCGACGCGCCGAGCGAGGCCGCGGTCTCCTCGTAGCTCTGCTTGAGGCCGCCGAGGGCGCCCTCCAGGCTGATGACCAGGAACGGCATGGCGACGAAGGTCGCCGCGACGACGGCACCCGAGGTGTGGAAGGGCAGGGTGATCCCGAAGGAGTCCTCCAGCCAGGGCCCGAGCAGTCCGCGCCGGCCGAAGCCGAGGAGCAGGGCGACACCGCCCACGGTCGGCGGCAGCACCATGGGGAGCAGGACCAGCGAGCGGACCAGGGCCTTGCCCTTGAACCTCACCCGGGCCAGCAGCCAGGCCAGCGGCACGCCGAGGACGAGCGAGAGGCCCAGCGCCCACAGGGACACCACGAGCGAGAGCTTCAGGGCCTCGACCACGCCCGGGCTGCCGAGGTGTTCTCCGAGGTCGCCCCACGGAGTGCGGACGAGGACCCCGATCAGCGGCATCAGCAGGAACGCGACGGCGAGCAGCGCGGGGAGCGCCAGGGCAACCGGGGGCCGGGTGCGGGTACGGAGTCTACTCACGGGACTTCCTGGCTGGGGCCGGCATGGCCGGGCGGGTCGGGGCGTTGCCGGGTCGGGGCGTTGCCGGGCCGGGTGGCCGGGTGGCCGGGTGGCCGGGTGGCGGGGCGGAGCTGTCGGGCAGGGCAGGGGGCGCAAGGGGGAAGCGTATGCGGGGGCGGCCGGCGTACGCGGGTGCGCGCGGGCACGCCGAAGGGGCTGTCTGTCCCCCCGGACCGGACAGCCCCCGGCTCACCTACGGGGAGCGGCGCGGCCTACGGCTGCTGGAAGCCCGCGTCCTGGAGGATCTTCTGCGCCTCGGGGGTGCTCAGCCATGCCACGAACGCGGCCGCGGCCCCGGCGTTCTTGGACTGCTTCAGCGTGGCGGCCGGGTAGGAGGCCACGGCGTTCTGGTCGTCGGGGATCTCCACGGTGACGACCTTGTCGCCCGACTTGGCGGAGTCCGTCTTGTAGACGAGGCCGGCGTCCGCCTCACCCAGCTCGACCTTGCTCAGGACGGCGCGGACGTTGGGCTCCTGGGAGACCGGCTTCACCTCGACCTTCTGGGCGTCGAGGATCTGCTTGCTGTAGCGGCCGACGGGCACCTCGGGCGCGGCGAGCACGACCTTGACCTTGGTGTCGGCGAGGTCCTTGAGGTCTTCGATCTTGAACGGGTTGCCCTTGCCGGCCGCGATGACCAGGCGGTTCTTCGCGATGATCTTGGCCTCGCCGGTCTCGGCCTTCAGCCCGTCCATGGTCTTGGTGTCGGCGGTGACCAGCGCGTCGGCCGGGGCGCCCTGCTTGACCTGGGCCGCGAGCTCCTGCGAACCGGCGAAGGAGAAGGTGACCTTCGTGCCGGGGTGGGACTTCTGGTATGCCTCGCCCGCGGTCTTGAAGACGTCGGTGAGGGAGGAGGCGGCCAGGACGGTGAGGTTCGCCTGCGGCGCGGCGGACGCCGAAGGCGCCGCCGAGCCGGTGCCGGAGGCGGCGGGCTTGTCGTCGCCGCTGCCGCAGGCGGTCAGCCCGGCGAACAGGGCGGCGGACAGGGCGGCAGCGGCGACGGTACGGCGGCGGGTCAGGGTCGGGGACATGAGCCCGGGCTCCTCGGTCGGGTCGGCGGCCGGCCGGGTGCCGGATCCGCGCGGTGGTGACCCGCGCCGGTGACGGGCGGAGCGGGTGGGGACGGTTCGGTGGTGCTGAGCGGTGGTGCCGGGCGGTGGTGCCGAGCGGTGGTGCGGGGGGCCGCGGGCGGGTCGGGAGCAACCGCGGGCGGCGCGCGGCGGCGCGCGGCGGCGGCGCCCGTGGGTTCAGGCGCGGTCGATGTGCACGCTCGTGCACTTCACGCGGGCGGTGGCCCGCGTGCCGACCTCCAGCCCGAGCTCTTCGACGGCCTCGCGGGTGAGCAGGCAGACCAGGCGGTGGGGACCCGCCTGGATGTCGACCCGGGCGGAGACGTCGCCGAGCCTGACGGCCGTGACGATGCCCGGAAAGGCGTTGCGCGCCGAGGTGTACGGCTCTCCGTCCTCGGTGTGGGCGCCCTGGCCCACCTCCACGGAGAAGGCGGCCAGATCGCGGCCGTTGATCAGCCGCCGGCCGACCTCGTCGCGATGGGTCACGACCCGGCCGGCGTCGGCCCAGCGCCGCGCGGTGTCCGGGCTGACGCCCAGCAGTCGCGCAGCCTGTCCGATGGTGTAGGACTGCATGTGCGACAAGGTAGGGGCACCTGTGGCGCATTTGCAATTCTCTTGGGGAGATCGCCATGGTAGGTGCCAGGGGCATTGGTGCATCTGCCAAAGGACGGGGAAAGTCGTTCCGTCCCGAGGGGCCCGGATCGCCACGGCACTAGAGTCGGGGCATGGCAGATGAGGTATCGGGGACGGAAGCGGGCACGGTGCGGGTCGACGCGTGGATCTGGTCCGTGCGTCTGACCAAGACCCGTTCGATCGCGGCGACGGCCTGCCGGGCGGGCCATGTGAAGGTCAACGGGGAGCGCGCCAAGCCGGCGCAGGCGATCCGCGCGGGCGACGAGGTACGGCTCTTCCACGCGGGGCGCGAGCGGATCGTCGTCGTCAAGCGGCCCGTGTCCAAGCGGGTGGGCGCGCCCGTCGCCGCCGAGTGCCTGATCGACAAGAGCCCGCCGCCGCCGACCCCCGTGGAGGCCGCTATCGTCGGCATCCGCGACCGGGGCACGGGCCGCCCCACCAAGCGCGACCGGCGCGAGATCCAGTCCCTGCGCGGACGCTGACGCCGCTCCCGGCAGGCCGGGAGGCCCGAACCGCCGCGCGGCGGTTCGGGCCGGACGCTCAGACCTTGCGGTAGGCGTACGCCTCGGCAGCGGCCTCCGCGACCTGTGCCAGCGGGGCGCCCGCGGACGCGGCGACCACAGCCGCCACCGCGCCCTCGACGAACGGCGCGTCCACCAGCCGCGACTCCGGCGGCAGTTCGTCCTCCAGCAGCAGCGTCTTCACCGTCAGCACCGAGCTCCCGAGGTCCGCGAGCAACGCGACCCCGGCACCCCGGTCCACCTCGCGCGCGGCCGCCATGATCCGCTCCGCGCTCGTGCCGAGCCCGCCGGCGGACGTGCCGCCCGCAGCGGCCACCGGAGCCACCGGTCCGCCCGCCGCCAGGCCCCGCGCCAGCTCCGCCACCGACTCGGCGACCGGCCCGCTGTGTGAGACCAGCACGACCCCGACCAGGGCCGGCTGCGTGCCGCCGTCGCCGTGTCCGCCCGTCACCGTGCGCCCTCCGCCCGCTCGGCCACGTCCGCGAGCGCCCCCAGCAGCAGCGCCGAAGAGGTCGCGCCCGGATCCTGGTGCCCGATGCTGCGCTCGCCCAGGTAGCTGGCCCGTCCCTTGCGGGCCTGCATCGGTACGGTCGCCAGCGCCCCGTTCTCCGCCGCGTCCGCCGCCGCCCGGTAGGACGTGGCCAGCGCGGCCACGCCCGGCAGCAGCGCGTCCAACATGGTCTTGTCGCCCGGCGCCGCCCCGCCCAGCTGCGCCACCGCGCCGACCCCCTGGTCCAGGGCCTCGCGCAGCTCCTCGTCGGACACCTCGGGCGCCTCCCCGAGCTCCTTGCCGGTACGGCGCAGCAGCATCCCGTACAGCGGTCCCGACGCACCGCCGACCGTCGAGATCAGCGTCCGCCCGGCGAGCTGGAGCACCGCGCCCGGCGCCGCCGGGGCCTCCGCGTCCAAGGCGGTGCGCACGGCCGTGAAGCCCCGCAGCAGATTGCTCCCGTGGTCGGCGTCCCCGATGGGGGAGTCGAGCTCCGTGAGCCGGTCCGCCTCACGCTCCACGGCGGCCGCGGCGGCCGCCATCCAGTTCCGGAAGAACTCTGCGTCACGCACCGGATCTCCTCGCCTCGCGTCCGCCCGGCCAGTCCTTCCGCCACCATAGATCAGCGTCCCCGCCGCGGCGCCGCTGTCCGTACGGGCGCGTCAACCCGCGCGGACGCCGACAGCGCCGCGGGCGCGCAGAATCGGTCAATTGGCGCCGCATGCGGTCAACCGGAAGCGCGAGATTCGGCCACGTGGTCGGATGTCTGCTTCTGCGGGATTCGACGAGTGCGAGGCGCAGCGTGGCAGCGACGACTGAAGAGCCGTTCAGGGCTCTGCTGGAAGCGGCACCGGACGCGATGGTCATCGTGGACGACGCCGGGGTGATCCGGCTGGTGAACGCGCAGACCGAGGCCCTGTTCGGCCATCCCCGGCGGGAACTCCTGGGCCGCCACATCGAGGTCCTGGTCCCCGAGCGGTTCCGCGGCCAGCACCCGGGCCACCGGCTCGGCTACGCGGCCAGCCGCCAGGTCCGCCCGATGGGCGCGGGCCTGGTGCTGTACGGCCTGTGCCGGGACGGGCGCGAGTTCCCGGTGGAGATCAGCCTGAGCCCGCTGGAGACCCCGGAGGGCCTGCTGATCTCGGCGGCCGTGCGCGACGTGAGCGAGCGCAGAGCCGCCGAGGAACGCTTCCGGGCACTGCTCGAGGCGGCACCGGACGCGATGGTGATCGTCGACGAGAGCGGCTCGATCCAGCTGGTCAACGCGCAGACCGAGGCCCTTTTCGGCTACGCGCGGGAGGACCTGCTGGGAAGACCCGTGGAGGTGCTCGTACCGGAACGGTTCCGCGGGCACCACTCCGGCTTCCGGCACGGCTACTTCGTCAACCGCAAGACCCGTCCCATGGGAGCGGGCCTGGAGCTGTACGGCCTGCGCCGCGACGGCGGCGAGTTCCCGGTGGAGATCAGCCTGAGCCCGCTGGACACCCCCGACGGCACGCTGGTCTCCGCCGCCATCCGCGACGTCACCGAACGCAAGTCGGCCGAGGAGATGCTCGCCAAGCTCTACGAGCAGCAGCGCCACGTCGCGCTCACCCTCCAGCGCAGCCTCATGGGATCCCCGCCGGACGTACCGGGGATGCCCACGGCGAGCCGGTACTTCCCGGCCCGGCAGGGGGCCGGGGTGGGCGGCGACTGGTTCGACCTCATCCCGCTGGGAGGCGGCCGGGTCGGCGTGATGGTCGGCGACGTGATGGGGCGCGGCCTGGACGCCGCCGCCGTCATGGGCCAGCTCAGATCCGCCTCCCACGCCCTGGCCAAGACCGGGATGCCGCCCTGGCAGCTCATGCGCGCCCTGGACGCGGTCGTCAGCGAACTGCCGGACCAGTTCGTCACCTGCTGCTACCTGGTCGTGGACGCGGATTCCGCCGAGATCACCATGTGTTCGGCCGGACACCTGCCGGTCCTGCTCGTCGCCCCGGGCGGCGAGGTCACCCGGCTGCCCGGCGAGGTGAGCGTGCCGCTCGGCGTGGGGGAGGTGCCCCACCACGAGACCCGGCACACCGTCCAGCCCGGATCGGTGCTCGCGCTCTACACGGACGGCCTGGTAGAAACGCCGGACAGCGACATCGAGGGCCAGGTGGACGGCCTCGCGGCGGCGTTGGAGAAGGCCGTCGCCGCGTCGGACGGCCTGGAGGGGGCCGCCGACCGGCTTCTGGCCGAACTGCTGCCCGACGCCGACGACAACCCCGACGACGTGACCCTCCTGCTGGTCCGCATCCCCGATACGCCGGTGACCTCGCAGAGCATGCTCCTCGCCGCGGACCCGAGCAGCGTCGGCGCGGGACGGCGGTTCCTGCGCTCCACCCTGGCCCTGTGGGGCAAGGACGACGAGCACCTGCGCGACACCGCCTGCCTGCTCACCTCCGAGCTGCTGTCCAACGCCGTGAACCACAGCCGCGGCCCCGTCCGGCTCCGCCTGCGCCAGGCCGGCCGTGAACTCAGCGTCGAGGTCTGCGACGGCAGCCCGGTGCTGCCACAGGCCCGCTTCGCCGCCCCCGACGCCGAATCCGGCCGGGGACTGCTCCTCGTCGACTCCCTCGCCTCCTCCTGGGGAACCCTCCCGACGGCCGAGGGCAAAGCCGTATGGTTCTCGCTGCCCCTGCCCGCCCCACGCCCCGCCCCTCCTCCGAACCGGCAGGCCGGGTGCGCGGCCGGCGGGCCCCCGGCGGACCCCCGCGCGAAAACGGACTGAGCCCCCGGGCGGCCACGTGATCGAATGGGCGTGTGAACGGCCGTGACGGAAAGGGTCCCGCTGTGTCAGATACGCCCCCGCCGAACGTGTGGGCCGCGCCGCCCGAAGGCGCTCCGCAATGGCCGGCCCCGGCGCAGGGATGGCCGCCCACCGCCCCGGGCGGTTCCCCCTTCGCCGCCGGGCCGCCGCGACCGCGGACCGAGACTGCCCCGGCCGGCAGCGCCTACCACGAACAGGCCCGCAACGGACGGCAGAAGGCCCCGCAGCGCATCGGGGAGTTCCTCCTCGTCCTCGTCGGGAACCTGGCCGTACCGCTGGTGGTCATCGCGTTCGGCGCCCTCGCCTGGTACGTACTGGGGCTGGACTTCGCACCCGAGGGCGGCGACCGGATCCTGGGGGACCCGCTCGCCGACGAGGCGCTCGGCCTGCTCTCCATAGCCACCGGCATACCCGTCGTGCTGCTCGCCGCCCGCTGGTGCGGCAGCCGCCCCGGCGGCACCGCGGCCTCCGTCGTGGGCCGGCTGCGCTGGGGCTGGCTGGCCCGCTGTGCGGCGGTCGCCTTCCCGCTGATCGTGCTCCAGATGGGCGGGCTGGCGCTGTGGGGCTACCTCAGCGAGGGCGAGGAGTCCCTCGCCGGCGACTTCCCCGGCTGGTCCGGGTTCGTGCTCGGACTCGCCGTTCTGTGGGCGCTGATCCCCTTTCAGGCCGCGGCCGAGGAATTCGTCTTCCGGGGCTGGCTCGCCCAGTTCTTCGGCGGATTCCTCAAGTCCCCCTGGCCCGGCATCGTCATCGCGTCCGCCCTCTTCGCCGTCGCCCACGGCTTCGGCGAGTGGTCGGGATTCGCCCTGCTCTTCTACTCCGCCCTGTGGTGGGGATGGCTGACCATCCGCACCGGAGGCCTCGAGGCCGTCATCGCGGTGCACGTGGCGAACAACATGACCGCCTACGCCATCACCGTCGCCCTGGGGCAACTGGCGGAATCGGGGAACGCCGCGGACGCCCCGTGGCAGGCGCTCGTCCTCGAACTCGTCGCCGCACCGGCGTACTGCCTGCTGATCGCGAAGCTCGCCACCGCCCACGGCGTACGACGCCGCAGCCCGGAAGAGCCGGCTGAGCGTGCGGAGCCGACCGGCCGGGTGGAGCCGGCCGAGCGTGCGGAGCCCGCCGTGTAGGCGCGGCTCACCGGCCGGCGGTGGCCGATCCGATCTCCACCACCCGGGCCCAGGGCGGTGTCGGGTCCGGCCGGTAGTACGGATCGTCCTCGTCCCACCGCGGGACCTTGGGACGGGAGAAGCGGCCCACCACCACCCGGCAGGGCGGCCGGACGGCGGGCCAGGCCGTCTGCCCGTCCGTCAGGACCACGATGACGTCGGGCCGGGGCCCCGACCGCAGCGCCTTGGCGAAACCCGCGCGCAGGTCCGTACCGCCGCCGCCCAGCAGCGCAATGCCCTCGCCCTGGCACAGCGGGTGCACGATCCGCGCCGCCGCGTCGCACGGCACCACGGTGACCAGGTCGCGGCGGCCGCCCACGGCCTGGGCGATCGCGGCGACCTCCAGGAGCGCGCTGCCCAGTTCGGCGTCGCTGACCGACCCGGAGGTGTCGATCACCACGGAGACCCGCGGCGGCCTGCGCCGCAGGCTCGGCAGGACGATGCCGGGCAGCCCGGCCGAGCGCCGGGAGGGCCGGCCGTAGCTGTAGTCCTCACCGGCTCCCGCGCCGGAGGCCGCCGACCGGACCGCCGCTCCGAGCAGCTCCCGCCACGGCTGGGGCGGGTGGAAGGCCTCCTCCGCCCACCGCTTCCATCCCTTCGGGGCGTTTCCCGGGCGCCCGTTGATGCCCTGCGCCACCCGGAACCGGACCGCGTCCTGCTCCTGCTCGCTGAGGCCGTGCGCGCCGTCCGGCCCGAGGTCCCACTCGCGGTCCATCCCGTCGGCGCCGCTGCCGCAGTCCAGCCAGACCAGGCCCTGCGTCCGCGGTCCGAGCCCGAACTGCCGCAGGTAGTCCTCCATCAGCTCGCCCCCGGACAGCCCGAGGTGCTGCGGGGTGACGGCGCCTGCGGGCCGGACCAGCCCGTCGCCGAAGACGTCGTCGTTGATCTCGCAGTCCGCGGCGATGTTCATCCGCAGTCGCGCCCCGGGGCCTTCCAGCCCCTGGAGCCGCGCGGCCCGGTCACCGCGCCCGTGGTGGTCGCGCAGCAGGTGCGACACCTCGTGGACCCAGACCCCGGCCAGCTCCTCCACCGGCGTCCGGTCCACGAACCCCGGGGAGACGTAGACCCGCCAGTACCGGTCGACGGCCATCGTCGGCACCTGCCGCGACTCCACGGTGTGCAGGGCGAACAGCGCCGTCGCGAGGTACGGCCGGACCCGCGCGGCGTGCAGCCGGGCGGTGTAGAGCTTGTCGAGGTCCAGCGCCCCCGGCGCCCCGGCGCTCACGGGCGTGCCCCCGCGGGGACGCCCGTACGGACCGCGGTCCGCTCCGCCGCCCGATCCGCTCGCCGGGACAGGTCCACCACCCCGGCGAGCCGCTCGATCGCGGCCGGCACGTCCCACTCCTCCCGGCGCAGCGCGGCCAGCGAGGTCGCGGGGACGACCACCAGGTCCGGAGCCCCCGTCTCCAGCGCCCGGACCATGATCGTCCACGCCGCGTCCCAACGGGACTTCTCCGGGCGGCGGTTGACCGCGGCCACGATCCCGTCCAGGACGGCCTGGCGCTGGTCGCCCCGCTCGGGCAGGTCGGCGCCGGCCGGGTCGGCGAGCAGCGCCTCGGGGTCCGGGAGTTCCATCCGGTCCAGCGCGGCGAGCAGCTCCAGCGCCGGACCGTCCCCGACGGTTCCCCTGACCAGCATGGACAGCACCTCCCTGGAGGAGCCGGCCGCGGTGGCGAAAGCGATCAGACGCAGCGTCATGTCCCAGCTGCGGGGCGACGGCCAGGCGCCGCCGCGCCGCGTCTCACCGGAGGGCAGGCGGTGTACGAGCGGGGGCCGGGTGGTGAGGAACCCGCACACCGCGCGCCGGGCGAAGTCCACGGCGGCGGGCAGCTCCTGCGCGTCGAGGCGCGGCAGGGTGGCCCGCGGCCAGGTTCCGCCGAGACCGCGTACGACGACATCGTGGTCGTGGGTCCACTGGAGGTGGACGAACCGGTTCGCCAGCGGCGGGCTCAGTTCCCAGCCGTCGGCCGCCGAGGACCGCGGGTTGGCGGCCGCCACGATCCGCACCCCGGGCGGCAGTTGCAGGGCACCGATCCGCCGTTCCAGTACGAGGCGCAGCAGGGCCGCCTGCACGGCCGGGGGCGCGGTGGACAGCTCGTCGAGGAAGAGCAGCCCGCGTCCGGCCCGTACCAGGCGCACCGCCCAGTCCGGCGGGGCCATGGGGACGCCCTGCTCGGCGGGGTCGTCGCCGACGACGGGCAGCCCGGAGAAGTCGGACGGTTCGTGCACGCTGGCGATCACCGTGGTGAGCGGCAGGTCCAGGGAGGCGGCGAGCTGGGTCAGGGCGGCGGTCTTGCCGATCCCCGGCTCGCCCCACAGCAGGACGGGCAGGTCCGCGGCGACGGCCAGGGTGAGGGCTTCGAGCTGGTTGTCGGGGCGCGGCTCGGTGGTGGTCTCGCCGAGCAGGGCCAGCAGATCGCCGGCGACGTCGAGTTGGGAGACGGCGGGCATGTCCATGGGCATGTGTGGTCACCTGTGGGGTTCGTGAAGGGGCAGGGGTGAGGGGTGAAGGGTGAGGGGGCACGGCCGGGCGGTCCCGGCCGGCGGCAGTTCGCCGGGACTCAGGCGGCCCGGCGGTCGTGCCGGGAGCGACTGGGCTTCGGAGGGAGGCGGCCCGGCCCCGGCCCGGCCAGGCCCGCGCGGAACAGCCCGTAGGTGATGCGCCGTCGGGCGGCCGCCTCCAGTTCGTCCAGCAGCGGGCCCGGGCGCAGGGTCGCGCCGGGGCCCAGGAGGCCCTCGACGACGGCCAGCGCCCCGGCGATGTCTCCGTGGTCCAGGCGTTCGCGGACGCCGGTGAGGCAGTCCGGCCGGCGGTGGGCCGCGTCGATGGCCTGGAGGCACGGCAGGGGAGTCCCGGACAGGGCCGCCAGCAGTTCCTCGCGCCGGACCTCGGCCGGTCCGTGGTCCAGCGGGGTCAGCACCCCGTCGACGAGGCCGATGCGGTGCCGGGATCCGCGGCATTCGACGAAGCGCGGCTGGCCCGGACCCGGACCCGGTTCCGCTTCCGAGGTCCGCGACGGCGCGGCCGGTGCACGGTCCGGTGCGAGGGCGGCGGCGACCAGCGGGTGCAGCCGGTCGGCCCCGATGGAGCCGGTGCGCAGGAGTTCCAGGTCGGGGAGCACCCAGGCCGCCGCGTCGGGCAGGACCGGCAACGCGTGGGCGCTGCCGTCCGCGGGGGCCGCCCCGATCCGGAGCGACGGCATCCAGGCGCCCTGCCCGTCCCCGTCGCCGCCCGCGACCAGGTCCAGGACCAGCCGCTGCCGGGCGCCGAGCCGGACGGTGACGCTGCCGGTGTCCCGTCCCTCGGCCCGGAGCACGATCCCGGCCTCGGCGGCCCACCGGTCGACGGCGCAGCGGTGCTCCGGAGGCAGCGCTCCGGCGAGTTCCGGATCTCCTCCCGGCGGGTCGTCGCAGGGCGGCCGGTCGGCCCCGGAGCGGGCCCGTAGCTCGTCGGTCCTGCGCGCGTCCCACAAGTGGCGGTGCAGGTCGAGGCGGAAGCGGCGGTCGGGGCGGGACCCGCGGCGCGGATCGGCCCCCGCGACCCCGGCCTCGGAGCGGGAACCGTCCCACAGGGCGAGGCCGATGCGCTGCCCGCCGTCCGCCCAGGCGGGCGGGGTGCGGGCCACGAGGTGCACCGGGGGCGCCGTGTCATCGGGACCGGCGGTGTCGTAGCGGGCCAGGGTGACGGTCAGGCCCGGGCGCAGCAGCCCGTCGGGAGCGACGCGCGGCATGTGCCAGCGCAGCAGATCGGGAGCCAGGTGGCGGAGGTCGGCCCGGATCCGGTCCGCGAGGTCGCGGCCGTGCGAGCGGGCCAGGGAACGCAGGTTGAGATCGACGTCGAAGCCTGCGGCGGCGCATGCCGCGGACCAGTCGCCGGCGTGGCGGCGGGCGGTCGCAGTCTCGATCATGGACGCCGGCACGGCGTACTCGCGTACGCGGAGCCAGAGGGCGAGGCGGGAGTCCCTGTTCGCGGTCCGAGTGAGCATCAGCACTCACCTTGCGCGGTGGGGACCTCCGATCCGTGAGTGGAATGAGTGGTCATCGCGGTGATCGTAGCGACCCCTGCGGCGACCGGCCAGGGGTTTTCCGGTGCGTGCCGTCCCGCCCGGGCCAGTGGTGGTGGTGCTGGTCGATGACGTAGTGGTGGCCGTGCAGCCAACCGCCCCCGGCCGGACGGGCGTCGGCGAGGTGCGGGTGACCGGGCGGCAGGTCCGGGTGTACGTGGTCCAGCCGGTCCGGGTCGCGGACCGGCCAGGTCACCGCGGCGGCGGCGGTCGCGGCCAGGGCGACGGCCCCCAGGGCCGCGACGGTCAGCGGCAGGCCGGCCCACGGGGCGAGCCACCCGGCCAGCGGGTAGGTGAGCAGCCAGCAGCCGTGGGAGAGGGAGAACCGGGCGGCGAAGGCGGCGGGCAGGTCCGCGTCGGCGGTGGAGCGGCGGACCACGCGCCCGCCGGGTGTCAGGACGGCCGAGGAAGCGGCCCCGATCGCCACCCACGCCCCCAGGAGCGCGGGCCAGGACCAGGAGCCGGGGGCGGTCGCGGTGAGCACGGCCACGGCGGTGAGGACCACGGGGAGGGAGGCGGCGGCCCGGAGCATCACGGTGCGGTCGGTGGAACGCAGCAGGAGCCGCGGCAGGGCGAGTGCGGTGAGCACGGATCCGGCGCCGTACGCGCCGAGGGCGACCGAGACCGCCCCGGCCGGGCGGTCGAGGTGGCCGCGGACGGCGGCGACGGTGTCCACGAAGACGACGGCTCCGCCGGCGGCGACCGCCAGGTCGAGGGCGAGCAGGGCCCGCAGCCGCGGAGTGGCCCGGAACAGGCGGGTGCCGAAAGCGGCTTTGGCGTAGATACCGCCGGTCCGCTCGACGGGGGCTGGGCGGGGCAGCGCCGTCGCGGTCACGAGCGCGGCGGAGGCGAGGAAACCGACGACGGTGCCGGCGAACAGCCGGTCGTAGGAGACGACGGTGAGCAGCGCCGCGGCCAGGACCGGGCTGAACAGGCTCTCCAGGTCGTAGGCGAGCCGGCTCATCGACAGGGCCCGGGTGTAGTCCTGTTCGTCGGGCAGGACCTCGGGGATCGTGGCCTGGAAGGCCGGGGTGAAGGCCGCCGAAGCCGCCTGCAGCAGGAAGATCAGGACGTGGATCTGCCACACCTCGGTGACGAGGGGGAGAGCCAGGGCCGCACCGGCGCGGGTGAGGTCGGTCGCCGCCATGAGGACGCGCCGGGGCACCCGGTCGGCGACGGCGGTGACCAGCGGCGCGACGGTCACGTAGGCGATCATCTTGATCGCCAGCGCGGTGCCGAGGACCGCGGGGGCGCCGTCGCCGGCGAGGTCGTACGCGAGCAGGCTCAGCGCGACGGTGGCGAGCCCGGTGCCGACCAGGGCGACGACTTGGGCGGTGAACAGGCGGCGGTAGGTGCCGTTGCGCAGAACCGACAGCGCGGACGGCACGCAAGGCGCGGAAGGCAAGGACGGCAAGGGCGGCCCCGTTCCGGTCGGCGGATCGACGACACGATTCCAGCGTAGCCAGCATGTGCGCACCTGTGCACGTATCCGAGCGGGAACCGGGCCGGGTCCGGCCGCACCGGGTCCGGCCGGAACCGGGTCCCCGTGGCCGGGCTCAGTCGTGCGGCGGGAGCGAGCCGATCTCGTGGTCGGCGACGTTCATGGCCTCGTCGACCAGTCGGCGCAGGTGCCCGTGGCGCAGGGCGTAGACGACGCGGCGCCCGTCCTTGCGCGTGGTGACCAGCCCGGCGAGACGGAGCTTGGCCAGGTGCTGGCTGACGGAGGGTCGGGCCGCCCCGCACGCCTCGGTGAGCGTGGTGACGTCGGCCTCGCCCCGGCCGAGCCGCTCCATCAGCGCCAGGCGCGTGCGGTCGGCGAGCAGGGCCAGAACGGACGCGGCGACCTCCAGCCGGTCACTCCGCACCTGCGAGTCCCGCGCACCTGCCGGACGCGTGCCTGAGCTCATGTGGACATCGTAGGGCGGCAGGAGTGGGATGCGTGCGCCTTTGCGCACGCATGCGAACGCGCACGGGCCCCGCAACCCCCTGGGGGGCGCGGGGCCCGTGCACGGACGTGGCGGTGGGATCAGCCGAGGGCGGGTGCCTGCTGCTGAGCCGTCACTTCCGCGCCGTCGGTGCGCGTGTCCAGGAGCTTCTGGGCCAGGACGCCGAAGACGACGGCGAACACCGTCCACAGCACGAGCTGGACGGCCAGCGAGGCCACCCGGAACTCCCACAGCAGGGCCGCGGGGAAACCGGGCTGGACCGCGTCGCTGTTGTCCGGCAGGAACACGAACGCCAGTGCGGTGGCGACGATGAAGCCGCCGGCTGCGGCCAGCGTCGCGTTCCAGTTGCCCAGGCGCGGTGCCAGCCGTCGCCCGAGGATGATCGCGCCGACGCCGAGCAGCACGCTCAGCAGGATCATCAGGAAGAACAGCGTGGTGCGCTGCCCGATCGTGTCCGGGTTGCCGACCGCCGGCGGGGTGGCCGGGTACTTGAGGAACGGCACCAGGTAGACCAGGGCGAACGCGCCCGCCCCGGTGAGCGCGGCCGTGGCCCGCGGGCTGAACCCGCCGACGCGGCCGAGGGCGAACGAGAACGCGAGCGAGGCGATGCCGCCCAGCGCGACCCCGTAGACCAGGACGCCGGTGGCCAGGCCGACGGTCGACTGGACCGGACGGCTGACGAGCTCTTCCTCCTCCTCGGCGGCCTCGCCCGACGCGGCGTCACCACCGTGCCCGGCGTGACCGCTCGGGGCGCTCGCGGCGTCCTTCGCGGCGGCGGCCTCCTCCACGGCGATGGAACCCCGTACCGGCGGCTCACCCACCACGTAGGCGACGGCGAAGGCGAACAGCCCGGCGATCAGGCCCGCGAGCATGCCGCGGACCAGCAGACCTCTGACAGTAGAGGCGTACATGTGCGTGGCCTCTCAGTGGCAGGGGAAGCCGAGCAGGTGGCGACCGTCGTGCACCCACTCGTGCACGCCCTCGCCGGCGAACACGGCGGTGGCGCCCTGCTCGGCACCGACGAAGTAGAGGGCCACGAGCATCAGGAGACCGACGAAGACCGCCCAGGGCAGGACCGCGCGCACGGGCAGCGGAGCCGACGGCGAGACGGCGGGGGTGGATACGGCAGCGGAAGCGACAGCCTCGGCCATGATGGAACCTCCTTGGGGAACAACGCGTCCCATACGGTGGTGCAGGACGACGGTCCTCGGGTCTGACTCGCCGCGACGCCCCCCGGGGGAGGCCACCGCAGCACACAGTGGCGCGACCATGCCGGATTCACACCGGGCTTCCGTCTCGCCGTCGTCGCTATGTGGAAATGTCGCGGTGACGCTACCGTGCGGCGGGCCCGCGGCCAAGACCGTGAGTCCCTGATCACACAGCTACGCTGCGGTAATGCCGTTCCGGACCGTTTCGGGGAGCGGGGATGCCCGGCGAGCGGGCCGTGAGTACTGCTAGAATCCCCGTCGTTGGCCTTCGGCGTACGTGCTCCGTGCACACGTCCGGAGGCTTTTTTCATGCCTTCGCACCCGACCACCAGCCCTGACCCCACCCCGACCCCCTCCGCCGGCTACCGGAAGCTGCTCCGCACCACTGAGTTCGGCGGTCTGTACGTCAGCTTCAGCCTCACCGCCGCCGCGAGCTCCCTCTCCGGCATCGCGCTCGGCACACTGGTCGACCGGCAGACCGGTTCGCCGTTCCTGACCGCCGTGAGCATGTACGGAGCCACCTTCGCGACGGTCCTCGGCGCGCTGACGCTGATGTCGGTCGCGGACGGGAAACGGCCCCGCCGCACCCTCCTCCTGCTCCAACTCGCCTCGCTCGCGGGCGTCTGCGCCCAGGCCGTCCCCGGACTGCCGCTCGCTGCCCGCTTCGCCCTCCTCCTCTTCCTGGGCTTCTTCCAGTCCCTGGGGACCGGCGCGCGGCTCGGGCTGCTCGCCGAGGTCGTGCCGGCCGCCGACTACGCGCCTGCCCGTTCGCTGATGAACATCACCGCGGGCGGCACGGCGATTCTCGGCTACGCCGGCGGCGCCGTACTGCTGCGGTACGCGGGCCCCCAGGGGGTCTTCGCCGTCGCCGCCTGCCTCACGGCCCTCGGCGCGGCCGTGGTGGCGGCCACCGTCCGGGAGCACTCGGTCCGGCTCACCCGCCGTCCGGGCCTGCGGCAGACATGGCGGACGAACGCCGAACTGTTCGCCCACCCCGGCCGGCGGGCCCTGCTGCTCGCCCTGTGGGTCCCGGGCGGTCTGATCGTCGGCTGCGAGGCCCTCTTCATCTCCTACGACCCCCCTCACGCCGGGACCTTCCTGGCCGCCGGATCCGCCGGCATGCTTCTCGGCGACCTGGTCGTCGGCAGGCTGCTCACCGCCGGACGGCGCCGCCGCCACGCCTTGGCCCTGCGGCTGTTGCTCGCCGCCCCCTTCCTGCTCTTCGCGGTCCACCCGCCGGCTCCCGTTCTGGCGGTCGCGGTGTTCCTCGCCAGTGCCGGGTTCGCGGCCACCCTGCCGCTCCAGGAACGGCTCCTGGAACTGACCCCCGAGGCGATCCGCGGGCAGGTCCAAGGGGTCGAATCGGCGGGACGCATGACCTGGCAGGGCCTGGGCGCCGCGATCGCCGGCGGCCTCGCCCAGTACCTCGGCGCGGGCGCGGCGATCGCCCTCGCCGCCGCGGCCTCCCTCGCCGTCACCCTCCTCAACCGGCCGCTGCGCACCGCGAGCGGCGACCGGCCGTGATGACGGTCGCATCGCACTTATTCGTGCACGTGTTCGGTTATGGGTCTAGGCTGGATCCATGCGTGCTGTCCAGGGTCTACAGGGCTCCCTCTTCGACCAGGGCGACGAGATCGGTCTCGGCCCCCTCGCCGGGCTGCGCCGGACCGAGCTCGGCGCCGGGGCCTGGGTCGACCACCTGCCCGGCTGGCTGCGCGGCGCCGACGCGCTCTTCGAGCGGCTGGCCGCCGACGTGCCCTGGCGTGCCGAGCGGCGGCAGATGTACGAGCGGGAGGTCGAGGTGCCCCGGCTGCTCGCCTTCTACGGCGAGGACGAGGTCCTGCCGGACGCCTCGCTCGTCGAGGCCCGCGATGCGCTGAGCGCCCACTACGCGGTCGAGCTGGGCGAGCCGTTCACCACCGCCGGGCTGTGCCTGTACCGCGACGGGCGGGACAGCGTCGCCTGGCACGGTGACAGGACCGGCCGTTCCTCGACCGAGGACACCATGGTCGCCATCGTCTCCGTCGGCGACCCCCGCGACCTGGCCTTCCGCCCCCGCGACGGCGGGCCCACCCTGCTGCGGCTGCCGCTGGGCCACGGCGACCTCGTGGTCATGGGCGGCTCCTGCCAGCGCACGATGGAACACGCGGTACCGAAGTCGGCGCGGGCCGTCGGGCCCCGCATCAGCGTCCAGTTCCGGCCCCGGGGCGTGCGCTGACCCGCGGTCCGGCACCCCGCTCCCGTACCGGCGGTTGCGGCCCCGTCGCCGGACGTACACGCTGGAGCGCGTGGATCTCGGCGCATTCTCCGTGAGTCTGTCCGTGCGGGACATCGAGGCCTCCAGGGCCTTCTACGAGAAGCTCGGCTTCTCCGCCCTCGGCGGGGACCCCGCGCAGAACTGGCTGATCCTCATGAACGGCGACCACGTCATCGGGCTGTTCCAGGGCCTGTTCGACGTCTGACCGGACGGGGACCGCCGCTGCGTACAGGCCGTGCAGGCAGGGCAGGCCGGGTCAGACGCGGGTTCGGACGTCGACGCCGGGCTCCTTCGAGGGGCGCGCGGCCGCGGCCGCCGCGTGCAGCGAGCGCAGGGCGAGCATCAGGATCCCGATGTCGTCCAGATAGACCGGGTCCGGGATGAGGTCCACGGGCGAGACGGTGTAGACCAGAGCGGCCCAGAAGAGGGCCTTGTCGTGCAGCGGAATGCCGGCGTCGACCAGCAGCCGCCGCGCCCTGAGCACGCGTACGAACATCACGGCCGCAACCACGGCGAGCCCCGCCATGACGACCGCGCCCACGATGACCCAGACCGTTCCGTCCATGGCGCCCATATACCCCGAATCCGGTCGGTGATGCCCGTACGGCGGCCCGAGCCGCTCAGGCGCCCTGTTCGCGCAGCCGGCGCCCGACCTCGCCCAGCCCGTCGGCGAGCGCGTCGAGCTGCGCCGGGGTCAGGACGTCGACGAGGACCTCCCGGACCGTGGCCACGTGCCCCGGAGCGGCCTCCTCCAGTTTCGCGCGGCCGGCATCGGTGAGCACGGCGAAGACCCCGCGCACGTCCGAGGGGCAGCTGCGGCGGCGGACCAGTCCGGCCTTCTCCATCTGGGTGACCTGGTACGTCAGGCCGCTCTTGGAGTTGATCAGGCCATTGGCGAGTTCGGTCATCCGCAGCTCCCGGCCGGGCGCCGCGGCGAGCCGCACGAGGATCTCGTACTGCGGGTGCGAAAGCCCCGCGTCGTCCTTGAGCTGCTGGTCGAGGCGCCGGTTCACCAGGGCCGAGGCGGCCAGGAAGCCGCTCCAGGCCCGCATCTCGCGCTCGTCCAGCCATCTCGGTTCAGCCATGGCCCCACCCTACACGGTTGTTCGAATTTGAATCACCGGTTAGGGTCCATGACCAGCGGTTCGAATTTGAACAACTCTTCACCTGCCTCCCCGGGCCGCACGACCGGAAGGACCCCCACGATGACCAGCCCCTCCGCCACCGCGACGAAGCCGCAGGCCACCGCGCCGGCCGCGCAGACCCCGCTCACCGCCCTCTCCACCTCCGGCCACGACGCCGGCCTGCTGCTCCTGCGCCTCGTCCTCGGCCTGACCATGGCCGGACATGGAGCGCAGAAGCTCTTCGGCTGGTTCGGCGGCGGCGGCATCAGCGGCACCGGCCAGTTCTTCACCGCCAGCGGCTACCCCGCCGGCGACGCCATGGCCGTCCTCGCCGGCCTGACCGAGACCCTCGGCGGCCTCGGCCTCGCCGCCGGCCTGCTCACCCCGCTCGCTGGCGCCGCCGTCGTCGGCACCCTCATCAACGCGATCGCCGTCCACGGCACCGGCTCCTTCTTCGCCCCCGCCGGCATCGAGTACGAACTCCTGCTGACCGCGGGCGCCGCGGCCCTCGCCCTCACCGGCCCCGGCCGCTACGCCGCCGACCGCTTCCTCCCCGTCCTGCGCGCCCAGCGCCTGGCGCACGGAGCCCTGGCCCTCGCACTCGGTGTCGTCCTCGCCGCCGTCATGCTCCTCGTGCGCAACTAGGTCCTGTCGGGGTGTCTCGCCGGTCATGCCGGGCTCGCCCGGACACCCCCGAGGGGGTGTCCGGGGCCTGAGCAGATTGGCCCCGGACGTTCAGGGGAAGAGCGCACAAATGACACAACCCATCGAAGACTACGCACTCATCGGCGACCTCATGACCAGCGGACTGGTCGGCCGCGACGGGTCCATCGACTGGCTGTGCCTGCCGCGCTTCGACTCGGCGGCCTGCTTCGCCAAGCTCCTCGGCGACGAGGAGAACGGCCACTGGCGCATCGCCCCCCTCGGCGCCGCCGACGGCGAGCGCTGCACCCGCCGCGCCTACGTCGACGGCTCACTGGTCCTGGAGTCGTACTGGGAGACCGAGACCGGCACCGCCAAGGTCATCGACTTCATGCCGCAGCGCGACGTCGCCCCCGACGTCGTCCGCATCGTCGAGGGCATCAGCGGCACCGTCAGGATGCTCAGCACCCTGCGCCTGCGCTTCGACTACGGCCACGTCGTGCCCTGGGTGCGGCGCAGCGACGGCGACCGCGTCGCCGTCGCCGGGCCCGACTCCGCCTGGTTCCGCAGCGAACCCCCCGTCCGCACCTGGGGCGAGGCCAAGAGCACCCGCTCCCAGTTCCCGGTCACCGCCGGCCGCCGCGTCGCCTTCGTCCTGACCTGGCACCCCTCGCACGAACCCCGCCCCGAACCCACCGACCCCTTCGAGGCCTTGGAGGGCAGCCTCTCCGACTGGCGCGAGTGGACCTCCCAGTGCCGCTACGAGGGCCCCTACCGGGAAGCGGTCACCCGCTCCCTGATCACCCTCAAGGCCCTCACCTACGCCCCGACCGGCGGGATCGTCGCCGCCGCCACCACCTCCCTGCCCGAGGAACTCGGGGGCGTCCGCAACTGGGACTACCGCTACTGCTGGCTGCGCGACTCCACCCTCACCCTCGGGTCCCTCCTCACCACCGGATTCCTCGACGAGGCCCGCGCCTGGCGCGAGTGGCTCCTGCGTGCGGTCGCCGGCGCCCCCGAGGACCTCCAGATCATGTACGGGATCGCCGGCGAGCGGCGGATCCCCGAGAGCGAGCTGCCCTGGCTGCGCGGCTACGCCTCCTCCGCGCCGGTCCGCGTCGGCAACGCAGCCGTCGACCAGCTCCAGCTCGACGTGTACGGGGAGGTCATCGACTCCCTGCACCTGGCCAGGTCCGCCGGGCTGCCCGCCGAAGCCCACTCCTGGAGCATCCAGCTCGCCCTCCTCGACTTCCTGGAGCAGAACTGGCAGAGGCCCGACGAGGGCCTGTGGGAGGTCCGCGGACCCCGCCGCCACTTCGTGCACTCCAAGGTGATGGCCTGGGTGGCCGCGGACCGGGCCGTACGAACGCTGGAAGGCAACCCCTCGCTGGGCGGCGAGCCGGACCGCTGGCGCGCCATGCGGGACGCGGTCCACCGCGACGTCTGCGACAACGGCTTCGATGCCGAGCGGGGCACCTTCACCCAGTACTACGGCTCCGCCGAACTCGACGCCGCGACCCTGCTCATCCCCAGGGTCGGGTTCCTGCCGCCCGACGACCCGCGGGTCATCGGCACGGTCGACGCGGTGCGCGCCGAACTCGGCCGCAGCGGACTGGTCCGCCGCTACAGCACCGCCGACTCCGTCGACGGACTGCCCGGCGACGAAGGCGCCTTCCTCGCCTGCTCGTTCTGGCTCGCCGACGCCCTGCACATGACCGGCCGCGAGGACGAGGCCCGCACCCTCTTCGAACGACTGCTGACGGTGTGCAACGACGTGGGACTGCTCGCCGAGGAGTACGACGCCGTCTCCGGGCGCCAACTCGGGAACTTCCCGCAGGCGTTCAGCCACGTCGGCCTGGTCAATACCGCGCTCACCCTGGCCGGCATGGAGAAGCGCACGACCGGGGCGGGCTGAGAACGTGGAACTGCCCCAGCAGCGCGCCGAAGGCGCGGGACCCTTCACCACCCGGCTCACCTGGCAGCGCCCCGAAGGGGACACGGTGGTGTGGGAGTCGCGGCCCGCGCGCAGGCGCGGAACCCTCGCGGTCCGCCGCCCCGGAGAGCCGGCCGCCAGGACCACGACCGCCGACGCCAAGGCCCTCGGCCGCCTGCGACTGCTCAACGGCATCGCCTCGGCCGCGTTCGTCATCGGCGGAGCCCTCTTCGCGCTCGGCGCGGCCGTGTCCCAGTTCGGCTGGGGCACCACCGCCGAGAGCGCCGCGATCTACTTCGCGGGAGGCCTGTTCTTCAACACCGGAGGCTACGTCTCCCTCCTCCAGGTGCTCAACGGCCCCCGCCACACCCCGCAGGACGGCGGCAGGCTGGTCACCTCCGCCTGGAAGTGGTGGGGGTACGAGCCGATGCGCCTGGACTGGCTGAGCACGTTCGTGCTGTTCGTCGGGACGCTCGTGTTCGGTATCAACCTCCTGGACTCCTTCCTCCAGGGGCTCACCGTCCAGCAGACCAACCGGCTGATCTGGTCCCCCGACGTGATCGGATGCCTGCTCTTCCTGATCTCCGGTCACCTGGCCTTCATCGAGATCTGCCACCGCCCCTGGCCCTGCCTGCGCTCGCGCAGCCTCGGCTGGTGGGTCGTCGCGGTGAACCAGTTCGGATCGGTGCTGTTCATGGTCTCGGCCCTGGCTGCCTTCACCCGGCCCGCCACCGGAAGCCTGGTCGACGCGGGCGTGGCCAACTGGGGGACACTGCTCGGCGCCCTGTGCTTCTCGGTCGGCGGCGTGCTGCAGGCCCTCGAACGACCCTAGTCACGGGCGCGCGGGCCGCCCGGAGCCGCCCGTGAGGGAGGCCAGCAGCAGGGCGATGTCGTCCGGCCGGTCGACGGCGTTGCCGATCAGCCGGTCGGCGGTCTCGGTCAGCGGAACCGGCAGCGCCGACGCCAGCGCCAGCCGCAGCCGCTCCACCCCCTCGTCGATGTCGACGCCGGGCCGCTCCACCAGCCCGTCCGTGTACAGGGCGAGCAGCGCGCCCGGCTCCAGCCGCAGTTCCGTGACCGGGTACGAGGCCTCCGGGTCGACGCCCAGCACCACCCCGCCCGCCAGGTCCAGTACCTCCGTACGGCCGTCGGGATGGCGCAGCAGCGGCTGCGGGTGCCCGGCCCGGACCGCCAGGGCGGAGCCGGACGCCGGGTCGAGCACCACGTAGCAGCAGCTCGCGAACTGACCCGGATCGAGGTCGATGAGCAGCCGGTTCGTGCCGCGCACCACCTGGTCGGGCGTGCTGCCGGCGAGTGCGAAGGCCCGTACGGCGCTGCGGAGCTGGCCCATGGTCGCGGCGGCTGCCACACCGTGGCCCTGGACGTCGCCGATGACCAGGGCCAGTCGGCCCGATCCGGCCTCGACGACGTCGTACCAGTCGCCGCCGACGTCCATGCCCGCGGAGCCGGGCAGATAGCGGCCCACCGTCTCCACGTGTTCGCGCACCGGCAGCCGGTGCGGCAGCAACGCCGCCTGGAGCCCGTGGGCGAGCGCCGCCTCGCTGTCGTAGCGCCGGGCCCGCGCCAGGGCCTGAGCGATCAGCCCGGCCAGCGCGGTCAGCACCGTACGCTCCTCCGGGCTGAAGCCGCGCGGCGAGTCGAAGCCGAGGATGCACGAGCCGACCGGCCGGCCGGAGGCGATCAGCGGCAGGAACGCCCGGGCGCCGACGTCGGCGTCCATCGGGATGCCCGGATAGGCGGCGGCCAGCCGCTGCATCGACTCGAAGAACAGCGGTCGGCCCGTGGTCAGCGTCTCCACGCCCGGCAGCCGGACATCCAGCGCGACCCCGTCGAACCGGTTCAGGAAGCCCTGCGGGAAACCGGTCTCCCAGGCCAGGTGCAGGTGCCGTTGGTCGAGCAGGTAGATCGCGAGCTGGCGGCCGCCGAAGGCGGGCAGCAGCTCCTCGGTGACCACCGCCGACACCTGCCGGGCCGTGACCGCCTCGGTCAGCGCGATGGCGAGGGCCACCGGCCGGTACAGCGCGGACGCCTGGTCGGCCGGTGAGCCCGGGCCCGTGGCGGGGTCGGCCGCCGACACGGGCGCGTGGGCGGGCGGGTCGGCCGTGCCGATCGTCAGGGTCACGCCGTCGGACGCCGGGTAGAGGCCCACCGAAAGCCACTCGCCCGGCGGATGCCGCCCGCGCCGGGCGGAGAAGTGCACCGGCTCCGACGACATGAAGACGGCCCGGAAATGGTCGTCGTGCGCGGGCTGCCCGAGCCACGGCAGCGCCTCCCACAGCAGCCGCCCGTACAGGTGCCCGCCACCGATGCCCAGCAGGCGCTCCGCGGCGGAGTTGACGAAGCCGATCCGGCCCTGCCGGTCCAGGGAGAGCACCGCCTGCGCGAGCCGGTCCACAGCCCCGCGTGCACCCGCGGCCCCGGCCTCCGGCTCCGGGCCGGGCACGCAGACCGGGTCCCCTTCCCACACCACCGGCTCCCCGGCCGCGGACAGCGCGGCGAGCGTGCGCGCCAGCTCCTCCGAGGCCTGCCGGAGCCGTTTGCGGTCCCCGGCCCCGACCGGGACACCGGGGGTGGCCGGGCGCAGCACCACCAACACGCCGAACCGCTCCGACCCCGCGGCCACCGGCTCGTACAGCGAGGCGAACGGGAAGGGCAGTCCGGCGACGAACTGGGGAAAGCGGCTCATGGCCGACTCCGCGTCGGCCAGGAGCACGGCCTGCCCCGAGCGGTAGGCCTCGGCGACCGGGTAGGGGCGGTTGACCTGCATCCGCCACCACGGCCGGAACAGCGGCAGCGGCAGCCCGGTGAACAGGGCCAGCAGCAGGAGATCGTCGGAGCGCGAGCGCAGGTAGACCCCGCCCGCGTACCCGCCCACGGCCTCCACTGCGCTCACGACGGCCCGCGCGAGCGCCTGGACCGTTGCGTCGGTGGCGGCGCCGACGCTGTCCGCTGTCGCCATCACACAGTCAGGATGCGCCATCGGCGACGGCATCGGCATCCCGGCGCCCGGGCCGCGGGGACCGGGGCCGCGGCCTCGTCCGAGGCCGCGCCGGCCGTGCCGCGGAGCCCCGCCACCACCGCGGCCGCCCCGCGAGCTGATGACCACGGGCCGGGAGGGGCGGCCGCCGCTGTAGGCCGACCGCTTCCCTCGTCCGGGGGACGTACGGGGGCGTACGGGTGTGCGGGCGCCCACCCGCGCGCGCCGCGGGGCACGATACGCACGCGTCCCACCCCCCGGCAGGCCCGCGGAAGGCAGAGCATGCGGTTCCAGTACGACACCATCGGCGAGCGCTACGCGGAGTCCACGAGCACGGCGGCGTACTCCGCGGCCGACACCTACACCCTGCACGGCGCCCTCGACGCGCTCGGCGGACTGCGCGGCCTCGACGCCCTGGACCTGGCCTGCGGATACGGCTACAACACCCGGCTGCTGGCCCGCGGCGGGGCCCGGCGGACCGTCGGCGTCGACGTCTCCGAGGAGATGATCCGGCTGGCCCGCGAACACGAGGCGACGAAGGACCGCCCCGACGTCGAGTACCTCGTCGCGGACGCCGCCGGCCTGCCCGACCTCGGCCCCTTCGACGTCGCCACCGCCGCGTACGTCTTCAGCTACGCGCCCGACCGGCGCACCCTCCACGCGATGTTCCGGTCCGTCCGCGCCAACCTGCGCGCCGGCGGCCGGCTGCTCGCCATCGTGCCCAACGCCGGGGCGTTCCCGCGGGTGGACTGGTCACCGTACGGGGTCCGCATCCTCGACCGGGTCCGGGACGGCGACGCGCCGCTGCTGAAGGCCCACTTCCTGACCGAGCCGCCCGTGCCCTTCGAGTTCCGCGAATGGGCCCACTCCGACCTCGCCGAAGCGGCCGTCGAGGCGGGCTTCGTCACCGTCGGCTGGCAGCCGAACCGCACCCCGCCCGCCGACCCGGTACGCGACGAGGCCTACTGGTCGGCGTACCGCGCCTGGCCGATCAGCTCGCTGATGACCTGTACGGCGTAGGGGGTGTGGGGTGTGCTGTCGTCAGGGCCGGGCCCGCGCCGCCCGGCCCCGGTCGTCACAGGTCCGCCGCGGACCTGACCAGCTCGACGATCCGGTCACGCGCCGCCCGCCCCTCCGGCACCGGCAGCAGCGGGTAGGCGTGCGGCATCCCCGCCGCCTCGTGGAACTCCACCTCCGTGCCCTCCGCGCGGGCCCGGCGCACCAGCTCCCGGCTGTCCGTCGAGAGCACGTCCCGGGTGCCGCTGAACACCGTCAGCGGCGCCAGCCCCGCGAACGACCCGCGCAGCGGGCTCACCAGGGGATCCTCGGGGTCCAGCGTCCCGGCGTACAGCCGCCCGGCCTCCAGCAGTCCCGCACGGGCCAGCAGCGGGTCGGCCTCCTCGATCGCCGCCTGGTCCGGATGGCTCATCGTCACGTCCAGCCAGGGCGAGACCAGCACGATCCGCGAAGGCTGCCCGCCGTCGCGGTCGCGCAGGCGCTGCGCGGCCGCCAGCGCCAGCCCGGCGCCGGCCGAGTCGCCGATGAGCACCGTCCCGCCGTCGCCGCCGCCCGCGATCAGGCCGCTCAGCAGGTCGGTGGCGACCGGGACGGTCCGGTCGGCGGTCCCGCGCGGAGCCAGGATGTACGCGGGTACGACGACGCGCGCCCGGGCCCGCGTCACCAGGGTCCGCACCAGCTCCCAGTGCGGGCGCTCCAGCTCGCCCACGTAGCCGCCGCCGTGCACGTACAGCACCTGCGCCGACGGCTCGGCCCCCAGCGGGGACACGTCGTACACCGGCCAGGCGCCGACGAACGTCCGGGAGATGTCCGCGACCCGCCCCAGCCGCCGCGGCGGCAGATGCGGCGCGGGCCGGCGGGCGGCCGACGCCACCCGCGCGCGCACCGCCTCGGCGCTCGCGAACCGTCTTCGCCGCCCCGCCAGGACCAGCGCCACCGAAAGCGCCCTGCTGCGCAGACTCGGCACGCCCCTCACCTCCCCTTTTCCCTGCCCCGTCAACGGAGGAGCATAGGCGTGAAGCTGCGCTGTCGGCCCGCTTAAGAAACTCTCGATGGACTGATCACCACGGAGATCGGCAGATTGGTGCCCGTCACCGACGCCGCTGAAGCCCCGCACGCTCGCGGCGCCCCCTTCCGCATGCCTGGAGCCACCCATGAAGGCACTCGTCAAGCACAAAGCCGAGCCCGGCCTGTGGCTCATGGACGTCCCGGAGCCCGAGTACGGCGCCGGCGACGTGCTGATCAAGGTGCTGCGCACCGGCATCTGCGGAACCGACCTGCACATCCGATCCTGGGACGGCTGGGCGCAGGGCGCGGTCAAGACCCCGCTCGTCCTCGGCCACGAGTTCGTCGGCGAGGTCGCGGCGGTCGGCGCGGACGTGGCGGACATCGAGCTCGGCGCGCTGGTCAGCGGTGAGGGCCACCTGGTGTGCGGCAAGTGCCGCAACTGTCTCGCCGGCCGCCGCCACCTGTGCCGCAGCACGGTCGGCCTCGGCGTGGGCCGCGACGGCGCCTTCGCCGAGTACGTGGTCCTGCCCGCGCAGAACGTGTGGGTGCACCGCACGGCCGTGGACCTGGACGTCGCCGCGATCTTCGACCCCTTCGGCAACGCCGTGCACACCGCGCTGTCCTTCCCGCTCGTCGGCGAGGACGTGCTGATCACCGGCGCCGGCCCGATCGGCATCATGGCGGCCGCCGTGGCCAAGCACGCCGGTGCGCGCAACGTCGTGATCACCGACGTGAGCCCCGAGCGGCTGGAGATCGCCCGCAAGGCGGGCGCCACGCTCGCCGTGAACGTCGCCGAGTCCTCGATCGCCGAGGCGCAGACCCAGCTGGGCCTGCGCGAGGGCTTCGACATCGGCCTGGAGATGTCCGGGCGCGCCGAGGCGATGCGCGACATGATCGACAACATGACGCACGGCGGCCGGATCGCCATGCTGGGCCTGCCCGCGACGGAGTTCGCCGTCGACTGGGCGAAGGTCGTCACCTCGATGATCACGATCAAGGGCATCTACGGCCGCGAGATGTTCGAGACCTGGTACGCGATGACGGTGCTCCTGGAGGGCGGGCTCGACCTCAGCCCCGTCATCACCGGCCGCTACTCGCACCGCGACTTCGAGGCCGCCTTCGACGAGGCGTCGACCGCCCGGAGCGGCAAGATCATCCTGGACTGGACGGCGTAGGGGCGTCCGGCCCCTGACCGCCCCCTTCCCCACGAACCATCTCCCTCCGGCCGGGCCCCGCACACCCTCCCCCCTCCGCGGGGCCCGGCCACCTCCGCCGCACAAGGAGAAACGCAGCATGTTCGAGACCGTCCGCGACGACCTCCGCACCACCCTCGACGAGATCCGCTCCGCCGGTCTGCACAAGCCCGAGCGCGTCATCGGCACCCCGCAGAACGCGGCCGTCGCCGTCACCTCGGGCGGTACCGCGGGCGAGGTCCTCAACTTCTGCGCCAACAACTACCTGGGGCTGGCCGACCACCCCGAGGTCGTCGCCGCCGCGAAGGACGCCCTGGACCGCTGGGGCTACGGCATGGCCTCCGTCCGCTTCATCTGCGGCACCCAGGAGGTGCACAAGGAGCTGGAGGCGCGCCTCTCGGCCTTCCTCGGCCAGGAGGACACGATCCTCTACTCCTCCTGCTTCGACGCCAACGGCGGCGTCTTCGAGACCATCCTCGGCGCCGAGGACGCGGTCATCTCCGACGCCCTCAACCACGCCTCCATCATCGACGGCATCCGCCTCTCCAAGGCCCGCCGCTTCCGCTACGCCAACCGCGACATGGCCGAGCTGGAGACCCGCCTGAAGGAGGCCACCGAGGGCGGCGCCCGCCGCAAGCTGATCGTCACCGACGGCGTCTTCTCCATGGACGGCTACGTCGCCCCGCTCCAGGAGATCTGCGACCTGGCCGAGCGCTACGGCGCCATGGTCATGGTCGACGACTCCCACGCGGTCGGCTTCGTCGGCCCCGGCGGCCGCGGCACCCCCGAACTGCACGGCGTCATGGACCGCGTCGACATCATCACCGGCACCCTCGGCAAGGCCCTCGGAGGTGCCTCCGGCGGCTACGTCGCCGCGCGCGCCGAGATCGTCGAGCTGCTGCGCCAGCGCTCGCGCCCGTACCTCTTCTCCAACTCCCTCGCCCCGGTCATCGCGGCGGCCTCCCTCAAGGTCCTCGACCTGCTGGAGTCGGCCGGCGACCTGCGCGAACGCCTCGCCGCGAACACCGCGCTCTTCCGCACCAAGATGACCGAGGCAGGCTTCGAGATCCTGCCCGGCGACCACGCCATCGCCCCCGTGATGATCGGCGACGCGGCGGAGGCCGGCCGCATGGCCGAGCTGCTCCTGGAGCGCGGGGTCTACGTGATCGGCTTCTCCTACCCGGTGGTGCCGATGGGCGCGGCCCGCATCCGCGTCCAGCTCTCGGCGGCCCACTCCACGGCCGACGTGGAGCGCGCGGTGGCCGCCTTCATCGACGCCCGTGCGGCGCTGGGGACCGCTGGGGCCTGAGTGACCTCCGCATCCTGAGACAATGGTGGGGTGATCGACCCCCGCCGGCTGCGCATCCTGCGGGCCGTGGCGGACCACCGTACGGTGACCGCCGCGGCCGCAGCCCTGTACCTCACCCCCTCGGCCGTCTCCCAGCAGCTCGCGGCGCTGGAACAGGAGACGGGCCACGCGCTGCTCACCCGCAGCGGCCGGGGCGTACGTCTGACCGCGGCGGGGGAGATCCTGCTCGGCCACGCCCACGAGGTGCTGGCCCAGCTGGAGCGGGCGGAGGCCGAACTCGCCGCGTACGCGGGCGGCGCGGCCGGCGAGGTCACGGTGGCCGCCTTCGCCACGGGCATCGCGGAGGTGCTCGCCCCGGCGATCGCCCGGCTCGCGCTGGAGCGGCCGGGGATCAGGCTGCGGGTGCGCGACGCGGAGGGCGACCAGAGCCTGCCGCTGCTCCTGGACGGCGAGGCGGACCTCGCGCTCGCGGTCGAGTACCGGGGCGCGCCGGGCGCCGACGACGGCAGGCTCTCCGTCCTCCCGCTGTACGCGGAGCCCTTCGATGCGGTGCTGCCCTCGGGGCACCCGCTGGCCGACCTGCCGGCGGTGTCGCTTGCGGACCTGTCCGATTCGGACTGGGTGGGCCAGTACCCCGGCAACCCGTGCCACGACGTGACCCTGCTCGCCTGCGAACTGGCCGGCTTCCAGCCGCGGTTCGCGCACTCCTCCGACGACTTCCGCGCCGTGACGGCGCTGGTCGGAGCCGGGGCCGGGGTGGCCCTCGTGCCGCGCTCGGCGCTGCGGGGCATGGACCTCAAGGAGGTCCAGGTCCGCCCGGTCGCCGGACCGGCCGCCACCCGACGGGTCTTCGCGGCCACCCGCCGCGGGGCCGAGACCCACCCGCTGATCGCCCCCGTCCTGGCGGCCCTGGTCCGCGAATCGGAGCGCCTGCCGACCCACTGAGCGGGCCTGTGCCGGCGGCGGCCGGCGTCGTCGCCCCGCCGACGGGAGGGCCGGCGTCATCGTGCCGGGTGGTGTCGCCTGCGGCCCGCCCGCCGCTCAGACGGTGACCACCTCGACCCCCGCCGCGGTGAAGGACCGGGCCACCGCCGGGGCGAGGCCCGTGTCCGTCACCAGGACGTCCACGGCAGAGGTCGCGCAGATGCGGGCGAAGGCGCGGACGCCCAGCTTGCTGGAGTCCGCCGCCACCACCACCCGGCGGGCGCGTTCGCACAGGAGGCGGTTGACCGAGGCCTCGTCCTCGTGCCGGGTCGCCGCACCGTCCTGCGGGTCGAAACCGTCCACGCCGAGCACCGCCGTGTCCACCGCGAGCTGCCCGAGGACCTGCTCGGCGAGCGGGCCCGTCAGTTCGTACGACTGGGGGCGCGCCACGCCGCCCGTCAGCACGATCTTGAACTGCGGCCGGATCACCAGTTCGCCCGCGATGTTGAGGGCGTTGGTGACCACGGTGAGCGCGGGCGAGCCCTGGGCCAGGTCCGGGCGCCCGGCCAGGGCCCGCGCCACCTCCGTGGTCGTGGTGCCGCCCGTCAGGCCGATCACCTCGCCCGGGGCGACCAGCGCCGCGACGGCCTCGCTGATGCGGCTCTTCTCGGCGGCGCGCCGCGATGTCCGGTACCGCAGCGGGAGTTCGTAACTGACGCCGTGCAGCACCGCCCCGCCGCGCGTGCGCACCAGCAGCTGCTGCTCGGCGAGCTGGTCGAGGTCGCGGCGGATGGTCGCGGCGGACACCCCGAGGGTCTCGGCGGCCGGTTCCACCTCCAGTTCGCCCCGTTCCACCAGCAGGTCCAGCAGTGTCTGCCAGCGCTCCTTGCGGGTCATCGGCCGCCCCCTCCCGTGCTCGTTCCGCGCCCGTCCCGTGGCCTGTCGTCGGGCTACCCGGCGACACTAACCCAGCAGAACACCCCGTGGTTGCTTGAAGTTGCGTGAAAGTGCCCGCTACCTTGCAGGAAAACGCATTCAGACCCGTCTGTCGCACGAGGGAGCCTGTATGAGTCACGTCGCGTACGAGTTGGGCACGCAGCCCGCATGCTGGGAGCGGGCCGCCGAACTGGCCCCGGCCCGGCGGGCGGTGCTGCCGCAGCCGGGGGAGCGTACCGCGATCGTCGGGTGCGGCACCTCGTACTACATGGCCCAGGCGGCCGCCGTGTTGCGCGAGGAGGCGGGGCAGGGGGAGACCGACGCCTTCCCCGCCTCGGAGTTCCCGCGCCACCGCCGCTACGACCGGGTCGTCGCGCTCACCCGCTCCGGGACCACCACCGAGGTGCTGGACCTGCTGGCCGCACTGCGCGACGCGGGCGTGCCCACGACCGCCGTCATCGGGGATCCGGCGACTCCGGTGATGGCGGTGGCGGACGAGCTCGTCGTCCTCGACTTCGCCGACGAACAGTCCGTCGTGCAGACCCGCTTCGCGACCACCGCCCTGACCCTGCTGCGGGCGCACGTCGGGCTGCACGGCCCCGCGGCCGTCGCCGACGCCCGCACCGCCCTCGACGAGCCGCTCCCTGCGGAGCTCGACGACCAGGGGCAGTTCACCTTCCTCGGCCGCGGCTGGAGCGTCGGGCTCGCCCACGAGGCGGCCCTGAAGATGCGCGAGGCCTCGCTCTCCTGGGCCGAGTCCTATCCGGCGATGGAGTACCGGCACGGGCCGGTCAGCATCTCCGGGCCCGGCACCGTCACCTGGTCGCTCGACGAGGCCCCCGACGGGCTCGCCGAACAGGTCCGCCGGACCGGCGGCCAATGGGTGGCAGGGCGGCTCGACCCGCTCGCCGAACTCGTCCGCGTGCACCGCCTCGCCCTCGCCGTCGCCGCCCGGCGCGGGCTGGACCCCGACGCGCCGCGCAACCTGACCCGCTCGGTGATCCTCACCACCGGCGAGGAGGCGGTCCGATGACCCTCGTCTGCGCGGGCGCGCTCGTCCGGGAGGCGGCCGGTGCGGGCCGCGCCGTCGCCGCCTTCAACATCATCACGCTGGAGCACGCCGAAGCCGTCGTCGCCGGCGCCGAGGCGGCAGGGCTGCCGGTCATCCTGCAACTGAGCGAGAACGCCGTGAAGTTCCGCGACGGACGCCTGCTGCCGATCTCCCGGGCCGCCGCAGCCTGCGCGGAGGCCGCCGCGGTCCCGGTCGGCCTGCACCTCGACCACGTCAAGAGCCCCGAGCTGCTGCGGCAGGCGTGCGACGCGGGATACAGCTCGGTGATGTACGACGCCGCGCAGCTCCCGTACGCCGAGAACCTGGAGGCCACCCGCTCGGCCGCCGACTGGGCGCACGCCAACGGGCTGTGGATCGAGGCCGAACTCGGCGAGGTCGGCGGCAAGAACGGCGTCGCACCGCTGGACCCGCACGCGCCCGGCGCCCGTACGGACCCCGACGAGGCGCGGCGGTTCGTCGCCGACTCCGGGGTCGACGCACTGGCCGTCGCCATCGGCAGCAGCCACGCGATGACCAGCCGGACCGCGGCCCTCGACCACGCCCTGTTGGCCAGGCTGGCCAAGACCGTGGAGGTACCGCTCGTCCTGCACGGCTCGTCCGGACTGCCGGACTCCGAGCTCGCGGCGGCCGTCGCCGGAGGGATCCGCAAGGTCAACATCGGTACCGCGCTGAATCTGGCCATGACGGAGGCCATCCGCACCCACCTGACCCCGGCTGACCCCCGGCCGTACCTGACGGCGGCCCGTGCGGCGATGACGGCGACGGCCGCGGCTATGATCGGCGCCCTGAACTGAAGGACATCGGGGGACGGCCGTGGACGCACAGCGGGGACGCACCGACCGCAGGCGCTTCCTGCTGATCGCCGCGATCCCGCTGCTGACCGCGGGCGCGGGTACGGCCTACGCCGTGTGGCCCGGGCCGGCCCGGCCCGGGCCACGGGTGCGCACCGACCTGGAACCCCTGAACGCGCGCTTCGGCCCGTACGTGGGGACGCTGGGCGAGGCGCACTGGCTCGGCTACGACATCGACGAGAAGCCCGGTTCCGCCGAGAGCCGGACCGTCCCGAGCCCCGACTCGCGGATCCGCCTGGTCGGCGTCGCCCGCCTGACGGCCGGCGGGGCGGCGGCGGTCACGGGCAAGGCGGAGTACGCCTTCGCGCCCGCGGCCGCGCCGTCCGCGCTGCCCGCCGAGCTGGTCCCGTACGCGCCGGCCGGTGCGACCTGGCAGCACAGCCGCCGGTTCGACGCGTACGCCAACCACGAGGGGGCGGAGGGGCGTCCGTCGGGGGAGTACCTCTTCGACACGGCCCGGGACCTCGTCCGCTTCGACCTCCTGTACCTCTACACCTGAGCCCCTGAACCCCTGAACCCTGACGGGCGGTTGCCGGGGTCAGATGCCCACGGCCCCGTCGATCCGCTCCCGGAGCAGGTCGGCGTGGCCGTTGTGCCGGGCGTACTCCTCGACCATGTGGATCAGGACCCAGCGCAGGGACACCCGGCCCCGCCACGCGTCGTCGGCCTCGACGTCGAGGTCGGGCGCCTCGGCGACGAAGCGTTCGGCGAAGGCCACTTCGTGGCGCCAGGCTTCCCAGGCCTCCTCGACGGCGGCGGGATCGTCGGGCAGTGCCCCGTCGAAGTCGCCGTCGGGATCGTCCTGCGAGGAGAAGCGGGGCGGGGCGTCCTGACCGGCCAGGACCTTCCGGAACCAGCGGCGCTCCACATCCGCCATGTGCCGGACCAGCCCGAGCAGGGACAGCGTGGACGGCTCCACCGACCGCCGCGCCAACTCGGCCTCCAGTCCGGCGCACTTCAGCTCCAGTGTCGCCCGGTGGTCCGCCAGGAAGGCGGCCAGCATGGGCCGTTCCCCTCCGGTCGCGGGGCCGCCGAAGCGGTGCTCGCGCTCGGGGTCGACGAAGAATTCCGCTCTGCTCCGTGGGGTCGTCATGGCCGAGAGTATGGACGGCGGCGCCGAACGGCCGCCACGCGGGTCCTTCCGAATTCTTGCAACAGGTTCTAATCTGACCGCCGCCATCACGCCATCACGCCAACACGCCACCACGGCGAAGCGGCTGGACCGCGAGACTCCCGGAGGGGCCGTGCACCTCGAATACACGCCTGAGCAGCAGCAGTTGCGCACCGAGCTGCGCGCCTACTTCGCCGAGCTGGTCCCGGAGGACGTCTACGCCCGCTACGAGGACCCGGCAGCCCAGAAGCGGTTCTACCGCGAGACCATCCGCCGGCTCGGCGCCGACGGCTGGCTCGGCGTCGGCTGGCCGAAGGAGTACGGCGGCCGCGGGATGACACCGATGGACCAGTTCATCTTCTTCGACGAGGCCGCGCAGGCCGTCGTACCGCTTCCCCTGATGGCGCTCAACACGGTCGGCCCGACCATCATGCAGTTCGGCACCGACGAGCAGAAGGCCTACTTCCTGCCCAGGATCCTCGCCGGGGAGATCGACTTCGCCATCGGCTACAGCGAGCCCGACGCCGGCACCGACCTCGCCGCGCTCAAGTGCAAGGCCGTCCGCGAGGGCGACGAGGAGACCGGCACCTACGTCGTCAACGGCCAGAAGATCTGGACCACCAACGGCGACACCGCCGACTGGGTCTGGCTCGCCGTGCGTACCGACCCGGACGCCCCCGCGCACAAGGGCATCACCATGCTCCTCGTCCCGACCTCGGACCCCGGCTACTCCTGCACCCTGATCAACACCCTGGCCTCCCACGACACCACGGCCAGCTACTACGAGGACATCCGCGTCCCCGCCACCCGCCGCGTCGGCCAGGAGAACAAGGGCTGGCGCCTGATCACCAACCAGCTCAACCACGAGCGCGTCACCCTGGCCGCACACGGCACGATGGCCATCAGGGCCCTCCACGACGTCCAGCGCTGGGCCGCGTCGACGAAGCTCGCCGACGGCCGCCGGGTCATCGACCTGTCCTGGGTCCGCGGACGGCTCGCCCGCACCCACGCCCGCCTCGACGCGATGAAGCTGCTCAACTGGCAGATGGTGAACGCGGTCGAGTCCGGCACCCTCACCCCCCAGGACGCCTCCGCGGTCAAGGTGTACGGCTCCGAGGCGCGCCGCGACGCGTACGCCTGGCTGATGGAGATCGTCGGCGCGGCCGGCCCCCTCAAGGACGGCTCGGCCGGCTCGGTCCTCCACGGCGAGCTCGAACGCGGCTACCGCAGCGCGGTCATCTTCACCTTCGGCGGCGGCAACAACGAGATCCAGCGCGAGATCATCTCCTGGATCGGCCTGGGCATGCCGCGCGTCCGCCGCTGAGGTCGCGTGCCTCACAACGACAGTTGGCACATGACAGCCGTCACCGGACCCGGTTCAGCAGCCTGAACCCACGACGCTTCGGCGGTCCGTGTGTCGGCGCGTTGCAGCGTGCGTACCGCGCCTGGGCGCGCGTCGAAACGGTCGCCGGCCGGGGGAGAGTGAGTGCCGCTGCTGTCTGACGTCGGGCAGGTCCTCGCCGGATCTGGGAGCAGTAGCGTCGGATCCCGGCACGGCTCCGCGGTCGGACTTCAGGCCTCGGCCGGTGCATCCAGTCGGCAGTTGACGTCGACGATGCCCTCGACGGAGTGGGTGAGGCGTTCGGCCAGGGGGATCAGGGCGCCGTCGCGGACCTCGCCGGTCAGGGTGGCGATCCCTTGGGCCACGGTGACCTTGACCGCCTCGTGGGAGAGGGGGAAGAGGCGGTCGACGACGGTGCGGCGGATCTCGGTGGCGAGTTCCTCGTCGGTGCGGAGGAAGACCTTGAGGAGGTCGGCGCGGCTGACGATGCCCTTGAGGGTGCCGTCGGCGTCGACGACCGGGAGGCGCTTGATGTGCCGGTCGGCCATGAGGCGGGCGGCTTGAGGCAGGGTGGCGTCGGGGCGGATCGTGACCGCCGGGGTGGTCATCATGCTCTCGGCGCGGGTGGAGCCCGCCTTGGCGGTGTCGCCGAGGCGGCGCATCTGCTCGATCAGGCCCGGGCGGTGCTCGTGGAACTCCTCCTTGGGTAGGAGATCGGCCTCGGAGACCACGCCGACGACGCGGCCTTCGCCCTCGATGACGGGTAGGGCGGTCACCTTCCACCGTTCCATCGCGGTCGCGATGTCCTTGAAGCCGGTCGAGGGGGTGACGGCGATGACCTTGGTGGTCATGACGTCGGCGACGGTGTACGGGGTGGAAGTCATGGCGGGGTCCTCAGCGTGCGTAGGCGAGCGGGGTGCCGCTGCCGTGAGGGGGGAACAGGTCGAGGAGCCGGGTGCGGGCGGGGTCGAGCCGGTCGGCGATGACCGCGCCCACGGCGACGGCGACGGCGACGGAGCGACCGACGGCCGAGTCCTCGTTGCACAGCCGGCGTACGGCCGCTGCGTCGAATTCCAGGGCGCGCACCTCGCGGGTGGCGGTGGCGCCGAGGTGCCGGATGTAGGGAGGGACCGGCCCGCCGGCGTTCGTTGAAGATGCGGGTGCCGGCCGGGAGTCATCTGGTGGGAGTGGGCGAGCAGGGCTTCGCGGGCTTCCGGTGCCATCGCTTCGAGGACGGTGTGCATGGTGCTCATGGAGTGCCTCCAACCCTTCGCATCCACCCTGCTCGTTGGGCCACCACGTCCGGGAGGGCCGCGCGGTGCACACCGAGGGGACCGTCCGGCCCCGGTCAGCGGACCAGGACGGCCTCCCCGGACTTGGGTACGACGGCCGTCCATCCCAGTTCGTGGTCGATGCGGTCCCGCAGGGTCTCGGAGGCGGTCTCCTCGCCGTGGACGAGATAGGTGGTGTGCGGGGCGGGGGCGGTGCGCAGCCAGTCGATGATCTGGCCTGCGTCGGCGTGCGCGGAGAAGTGCGGTACGTCGGCGACCTCGGCGCGTACGGGGACGTACTCGCCGAACATCTTGAGCGTGCGGGCGCCGTCCACGAGGTCGCGCGAGCGGGTGCCGGCGGCGGCGAAGCCGACGATGACCACGGCGTTGCGGGGGTCGGGCAGGGTCCGGTGGAGGTGGTGCAGGACGCGGCCGCCGGTGGCCATCCCGGCGGAGGAGACGATGATCGCCGGCCCGGTGGCGTTGTTGATGTCGATCGACTCCTGGACAGTACGGGCGGCCAGGAACGGCTCCGGGTTGATCGCCGCCTCGCCTTGGGCGAGGATCTCGGGGCGCAGCTCGGGGGAGTGGGCCCGTACGGCGTCGCGGTAGACGTCGAGGGAGGCGAGGGCCATGGGGCTGTCGACGTAGACGGGTACGTGGCGGGGCAGGGTGCCGTCGCCGCGCAGGGTGGCCAGCTCGTGCAGGACGACCTCGGTGCGGTCGATCGCGAAGGCCGGGATGACCACGGTCCCGCCCCGGGACAGCGTCCGCGTGATCACCGAGGCGAATTCCCGGCGGGCGCTCTCGTGGTCGTGGCGGCGGTTGCCGTAGGTCGACTCCATCAGGAGGACGTCGGCGCCGGAGAACGGCTCGGGCGGCAGGAGAAGCGGGTGGCCGGGGCGGCCGAGGTCGCCGCTCACGGCGAGGGTGTGGCCGTCCTCCAGGGTCAGGTGGGCCGACGCGGAGCCGAGGATGTGCCCACCGTGGTGCAGCATCAGCTTCGTGCCGGCCATGATCTCGATCTCGCTGCCCACCGGTACCGGGTCGAAGAACTTGATCGTCCGGTCGACGTCGTCATCGTCGTAGAGCGGCTTGGCGGGGCGGTGCTTGGACCAGCCGTGCTGGTTGGCGTGCTCGGCGGCTTCCATCTGGAGGCGGGCACTGTCGCGGAGCACGATCTCGGCGAGCCGGGCGGTGTGGGCGCTGGTGAGGATGGGGCCGCGGAAGCCGTGTCGGACCAGGCGCGGCAGGTACCCGCAGTGGTCCAGGTGGGCGTGGGTCACTACGACGGCGTGGATGTCCGAGGCGTCGCAGGGCAGCTTGGCCCAGTTGCGACGGCGCAGGTCCGCGACACCCTGGAAGAGTCCGCAGTCGACGAGGATCCGGGCGTGGTCGCTCTCGACCAGGAACTTGCTGCCGGTGACCGTCCGCACTCCGCCGAGGAACCTCAGCAGGGCCGGGCGGGCGGAAGCAGGAGACGGGGCGGGCCGGGACATGACAGCAGCCCTCCTTCCGGAACGGGTGCCGGTCTCCACCGTCGCACCGGAGCGCCCTGTCCGCTGGGGACCTACCGGCCCCGGATGGGGGCCGACCGGCCCAAGCGGGACGGAGGGGTACGGGCACAGCCTGACGGTGACCCCCTCGCGCACAGCACACAGAGAGAAGGCCGCGCCATGAAGGCTCTCGTCTTCCACGGGCCCGGGCAGACCTCCTGGCAGGACGTCCCGGACCCCTCCATCAAGGACGCCGCCGACGCGATCGTCCGGGTCGACGCCGTCACCATTTGCGGCACCGACCTGCACATCATCAAGGGCGACGTCCCCGAAGTGACTCCCGGCCGGATCCTGGGCCACGAGGCCGTCGGGACCATCGTCGAGACCGGCGGCGATGTCCGCAGCGTCCGCCCCGGGGACCGAGTCCTGATCTCCTGCATCTCCGCGTGCGGCCGCTGCCGCTTCTGCCGGGAAGGGCGCTATGGCCAGTGCCGCGGAGGCGGCGGCTGGGTCCTGGGCCACACCATCGACGGCACCCAGGCCGAGTACGTCCGCGTTCCCTTCGCCGACCTCTCCGTCCATCCCCTTCCCAGCGCTCTGGCGAGCCACGAAGCGGTCCTGCTCGCGGACATCTTCCCGACCTCGTACGAGGTGGGTGTCCTCAACGGCAATGTGCGCCCGGGCGACACGGTCGTCGTGGTCGGTGCCGGACCCATCGGGCTGGCTGCCATCGCCACGGCACAGCTCTACAGCCCGTCCCGGATCATCGCCGTCGACCTCGCGGCTTCCCGCCTGGCAGCCGCACGGGACCTCGGGGCCGATGCGACCGTCAGCGCGCAGGAGGAGCCGGAGCAACTGGTGGGGGACCTCACGGACGGGCTCGGCGCGGATGTCGTCATCGAGGCCGTCGGTGTGCCCGAGTCGTTCGAGATGTGCACCCGCATAGTCCGCCCGGGCGGCCGGGTCGCCAACATCGGCGTGCACGGCAAGCCGGCCGTCCTCCACCTCGAGGACCTGTGGATCAAGGACGTCACCATCACCACCGGTCTCGTCGACACCCACTCGACTCCCATGCTGCTGCGCATGATGGCCGCCGGCCGCCTGCCCGGCGCCGCGATGGTCACGCACCGGTTCGAGCTGGACCAGATGGAAGAGGCGTACGACGTCTTCTCGCGCGCCGGTGAAACCGGCGCCCTCAAGGTCGTGCTCGGCGGACCGCAGCACGACACGCTCGCCGTACCGCCCCAGGAGCAGTGAGTGCCGTGAAGAGCACACCGAGCACCCACCCGCAGCAGTCCGGCGGGATGGCCGGACGCACCGACCTGGGCCGCCGTCTGGCGGCCCGCCGCGAAGCCCTCGGTCTGAGCCGCGACGAACTGGGCCGACGGTGCGGCGCCGACGGCACGTACATCGCCTACCTCGAAGAGCACGCCGCCAGCCCTGCCATCGGCACCCTGGTCCGGGTGGCCGATGCCCTCGGCCTCACCGTCGACGACCTGACCGGTGCCAGCGCCCACCGCGTCGCCGGCCGAGCCACCGCCCGGCGCGACAGTACGATCGTAGCGCTGGAGGAGACCGAATGCCGACGGCTGCTGAACACGCACGGCGTCGGCCGCATCGCCATCTTCACCCCCGAAGGCCCGGCCGTCCTCCCCGTCAACTACCTCGTCGCAGGACCCGACATCGCCTTCCGCACCTCCGCGGAAGCCGTCACGGCCAGAGCGGCGGGTACCGAAGCCGCATTCGAGATCGACAACATCGACGACGTGACCGCCACTGGTTGGAGCGTGCTGGCCGTGGGTGAACTGGCGTCCGTCACGGACCCGCACGAGATCCACCACCTCGACACCACGGCCCGCTCACAACCATGGGCCGGTGGTCCGCGCAGCCACTGGATGAAGCTCACCCCCGCCCGGATCACCGGCCGCCGCGTGGTGCACGACTCATGAGCGACCTGCGCGCGGTCGTCTTCGACACCGACGGGGTGCTCCTCGCCACGGCGGACCGCCACGCGGCCGCATGGAAGGAGACCTTCGACGGCTGCCTGCCCGAGTGGCAGCCGTCGTACGCCGGGGTACGACCGCGTCCGTTCGACGCGGTGCGCGAGTACCGGGACCTGGTCGACGGCAGGTCCCGCCTCGACGGCGTGCGTGCCTTCCTCGGCGCCCGTCACATCGGCCTCCCGCCAGGAACGCCCGGGGATCCGCCCGGGTGCGCCACCGTTCACGCGGTCGCCGCCCGCAAGGAGGAGGTCTTCTCCGCGATGCTGCGGACCGACGGCGTCCGCACCTTCGACGACGTACGGCCCGCGCTCCAGCGACTAGGGGAGATGGAGGTGCGATGCGCAGCCGTCTCGGCTTCGCGGCACGCCCGCTCCCTCCTGGAGTCCGCGGAGCTCATCGGCTACTTCGACACCCTGGTGGACGGCCAGGCCGCGGCCGCACTTGCCCTTCCGGGCAAACCCGACCCTGCCCTCTTCCTCGAAGCTGCCGGCCGTCTCGGCGCGACCCCCGCTCAGACCGCCGTGGTAGAGGACGCAATCGCCGGCGTCGAAGCGGGACACCAAGGCCGTTTCCGGTTGGTGGTGGGACTCAACCGCGAAGCCGACCCGCACATGAGGGACGCCCTGCGCGCACACGGCGCCCACCTCGTCCTCCCCGACCTCGGCGGGCTGCCCGCCGCACTCGAAGGCGACCGCCCGTGACCACGGCCTGGTGCTGGGAGTACCCCCACTACGACCCCAAGGCCGAGCGGCTGGTCGAGTCCCTGTGCACCCTGGGCAACGGCCGCTTCGCCACGCGCGGTTCAGCGCCCGAGAACATCGCCGACGACATCCATTACCCGGGCACCTACCTCGCAGGCTGCTTCAACCGGCTCGCCTCCACCGTCGGCGGACGAACGGTCTCCAACGAGGACATGGTCCGGCTGCCGGACTGGACCGCTCTGCGGTACCGCTGCCTGCCCGCGGGTGCACCGCCCGGCGACTGGCTCACACCCGACCACCCGACCCTGCGCCGCAGCCACGTGTCGCTGGACCTCCGTGCTGGGACGCTCACCCGCCGCATGCTCTTCCACGACACCGACGGCCGCCGCCTGGGCGTCACCCACACCCGCCTCGTCCACATGGGCGACCCGAACCTGGCTGCGCAGAACACGGTGTTCAGAGCGTACGGCTGGAGCGGCATGATCGAGATCGAGTCCGTGCTCGACGGAGACGTCACCAACGCGGGAGTCGACCGCTACCGCGCCCTGGCCGGGCGGCATCTCGTCGAGCACCGGGCCGGAGTGGAGGCGGAGGGCACCGCCTGGCTGTCCTGTACCACGACCACCTCCCGGGTAGAGATCGGGCTCGCGGTCCGGACATCAGCACGTCCTGTGGCACCGGTAGGTCGGGCATGCACAGCCGCCACCGCCACACAGACACTCATCCTGCCGATCAAGCGGGCTGCCCCGGTCGCCGTCGTGAAGACCGCCGCCCTGTGCACCTCGCTCGACCGCCCTTCGGCCGATCCGCTGCGGCGGAGCATCGACTGCGCCACACACGCCCCGGGCTTCCCCTCCCTGCTGGCCTCCCACCGGGCATCCTGGCAACGCCTCTGGAGCGAAGGAGAGTTGAAGGTCCCTGGCGATACCGGCAAGGTCCTGCGGCTGCACGCCTTCCACGTGTTGCAGACGCTCTCGCCGCACACCGCGGAGCTCGACGCCGGCGTCCCCGCCCGGGGCCTTCACGGCGAGGCGTACCGGGGTCACGTCTTCTGGGACGAGCTGTTCGTCCTGCCCTACCTCGCCCTCCACCTCCCCGAGACCGCTCGCGCCCTGTTGATGTACCGGCACCGGCGGCTCCCCGCGGCCCTGGAGGCCGCCCGTCGGGCTGGGGCGAAGGGAGCCATGTTTCCCTGGCAGAGTGGTAGTTCCGGCAGCGAGGAGACGCAGCGGCTGCACCTCAATCCGCGCTCCGGCCGCTGGCTGCCCGACCACTCGCACCTCCAGCACCATGTGGGGTCGGCCATCGCCTGGAACGTGTGGCGGTACGGCCAGGCCACCGGTGACGCCGGATTCATGCACGGCCCGGGCGCCGAACTCCTCCTGCACGCAGCCCACTTCTGGGCCGGATCAGCGACATGGGACACCGGCCTCGGCCGCTACCGGATCCGTGGCGTCGTCGGACCGGACGAGTATCACGATGCCTACCCGGACGCCGCCGCTCCCGGTATCGACGACAACGCTTACACCAACGTCACCGCCGCGTGGGTACTTGCCCGCGCACTCGACCTGTACGGGGAACTTCCGGCAGCGCGACGCGCGGAGCTCCTCACCCAACTGGGCATCGGCCCCGACGACCTCACCGCCTGGGAGGACGTCTCGCACCGCCTGTATGTGCCGTTCCATCGCGACGTGATCAGTCAGTTCCACGGCTACGGGGACCTCGCCGAGCTCGACTGGGAAGGCTACCGCGCCCGCTACCACGACATCCGCCGCCTGGACCGCATCCTGGAAGCCGAAGGCGACACGCCCAACTGCTACCAGGCGTCCAAGCAGGCCGACACCCTCATGCTCGGCTACCTCTTCCGCCCCACGGAACTCGAGCAATTGTTCCTTCGGCTCGGACACCGCCTCGACGACGGCCTCTGGCGCAGAACGGTGGACCACTACCAGCGGCGCACCTGCCACGGGTCGACGCTCAGCAGCCTCGTCCACGGCTGGGTCCTCGCCCGGGAGCAGGGCCCGGACGCGTGGCGCTACTGCCAGGAAGCCCTGCTCAGTGACATCACCGACGTCCAGGGCGGCACCACCGGCGAAGGGATCCACCTCGGTGCCATGGGCGGCACCCTCGACCTCGTCGAGCGCGGCATCGTCGGACTCGAGCCCCACGACGACGGCCTGCACATCGACCCGGTGCCCCTCTCCGAAGTGCCCCGGTCCTCGTTCTCGATCTCCTACCTGGGGCACCGGGACATCCGTATCCGGTTCCGGCCCGGACGGTTCGGCATCAGAGTGCCCACCTCGCCCCTGGGCCCGGTGCCCCTGGTCCTGCCCGGCGACCGGCACGAACGCATTGCCGCAGGCCAGGAGCGGTGGTTCCGGCTACCCAAGGGCTGACCCGGTAGCCACCCCGTGCTCGCGTGGCGGGGCGATCGCGATGCGCACACTGTGGATGTATCAGCCGTTGGAAGGGTGAACGGGATGGACAGGCAGCATGAGGCTCCGCGGATCGTGGTGGGCGTCGACGGATCGCCCTCGTCCCAGGCCGCACTGCGCTGGGCGGTCCGGTACGCAGGGTTGGTGAACGGGCGAGTAGAAGCGGTCGCGGCATGGGACCTTCCCGGTGCCGCTTCGTGGTCGGCTCCCGCGGTGGACACCGACTTCGACGAGGAGGAGGCCGAGCGACGTCTGGTCGAGGAGGTCCACACGGTTCTCGGTGAGGACGGCGCCTCCTCCGTGCACCAGCGTCTGGTGCGCGGCAATCCGGTCGATGTCCTGGTGGATGCGGCAGAGGGTGCGGCCATGCTGGTCGTGGGCAGCCGCGGGCGCGGCGGCTTCAGCCGAGCCATGCTCGGTTCGGTGAGCCAGCAGGCGGCGCTCCATGCGCCGTGCCCGATCACCATCGTCCGGGCGCACATCCCCGCCGACTGATCCCGCCTCCGGCACGCCTGGCGTACGGCAGTGGGCCACGGCTTCAGGCTGCAGCGTGACCTCCTGAGCCCGGCGCGAACATGGCCGGCCGTGACGGCGGGTGGCGGCCTGCGCCCGTGTACGCAGGTTCGGCGAGACTGGCCTTCCGTGACACCAGGGGCGAGTGCCGGCTACGTCGCCAGCACCAGCGCCTGGGACCTCTGGCCTGCTCCTGCGAGCGCCGGCTCGGTATCGGGGCCCGGGGCCGATCGGCGCGCGCCGAAGCGGCCCACTCGGCCCCGTGCGAGTGGCCCCGTCGGCACTCGGTCCCCGTGGCCTACCGCGTGATCGTGGAACCCGGACGCCACCCCGGCGCCACCTTCCGAAGTGGGTGACCACGATGCAGCGCATTCGGATCCAGACCCGGCCCACGCAGCCCCACAAGCCCGCCCCGCTGGATCTGCGCACGCCGTTCGGCCGCCCCTTGCCGTACTGATCCCTGCCGACCTGCAGCCACCGGAGGACGTCATGGGACACACGCGACGCGTCGTACCGTTCACCGCGCTCGGCCGAAGCGACATCGGCCGGGTCGGCGGCAAGAACGCCTCCCTCAGGAAAGCTGACCGGACAGCTCACCGCGGCCGGCCTGCGTGTGCCGCCCGGCTTCGCCACCACCGCCGACGCCTACGAGGAACTGCTCGACGGACACGGAAGCCCTCGCCCACGTCTTCGACGAGAACGGCCCGGCCGTCACCCGCCTCATCGAGATCCTCCTCCCGCGGGTCCAGGCCAGGCCATGGGTAGTGCGGTGGGCCTGTGCGGACAGCGGCCCAGCGACGACCCGGCCTACGCCGCCTTCCTCGCCCGCGCCGGAATCGACTCGGTCCGTCGCCCCCGACAGCTTCGCCGCCGTCAAGCAGCCCGCCGCCTCCGCTGAAGCGGAGCGCTACGGGGAGGACCGAATGGCCCCTGTAAGGATCCGTCCGGCCCAAGCGGAGCGGCCACCGGCCGCGTGACAGTGGCATCAGACCCGCACCACGCAACCAAGGAGCACCCGCCATGAGCACCAAGCGCGTCCTGGTCGCCTACGGCACCAAGCACGGCGCCACCGCAGGCATAGCCGAACAGATCGGCAAGACCCTCCGCGAGGACGGTCTCGACGCCGTCGTGCTGCCCGCCGACGACGTCCACGACGTCCGCGCCTACGACGCCGTCGTCCTCGGCGGCTCCCTCTACGCCGGCCACTGGAGCAGCAAGGCCAAGCACTGCGCAGAACGCAACGCCGAATCCCTTCGGCACCGCCCGGTCTGGATGTTCAGCAGCGGCCCCCTCGACCGCTCGGCCGAGGAACACGACATCCCCCCGGTCTCCGCCGTCGCCCGGGAGATGCAGCTGGTCGGCGCGCGCGAGCACATGACCTTCGGCGGCAGCATCACGGCCCACACCCCCGGATTCCTCGCCAAGGCACTGACCCGCCAGGGCAAGGGCGGTGATTTCCGCAACCCCGAACGGATCCAGAAGTGGGCCCACCACATCAGCGCCGAGCTCGTCGCCGCCTGAAGGGACGGCCCGGCTCGGCACGCACCGGCGCGGAGGCGTGCCATGCGACAGCGGACGCGAGGGACGGGAGGCAACCCGCTCAGGCGGGATGCCGACCGCACCCGGACCCGAATGCATGCCGCCTTCGTGCTGACCTGCCTCCTGGCCGTCATCGCCGGTGTCGCCCTCGGACGAGCCGCCTGGATGGACGGCAACCGCGCTGCCGAGGACATCGCGCGCCACCGGCACACGGTGACGGCCACCACGGTCAGCGAGACCACCTACCGAGCCGGAGACCAGCCGAGCAGCCGGCCTGCCACCGTTGCGACCGCCACGTGGCGCTACCCCCCTCAGCGCCCGCACACGGCGACCATTCCCGTTCCGGCAGGAACCCGGAACGGCGACACGGTCCGGGTGTGGGTCGACGGGAACGGCAGTGCGGCCACAGCGCCGCCCGGCCAGGCCGACATCGCTCTGAAGGCGGTCGGAATCGGCGCCGGAGCGCTGGCCGGGATCGTGCTCGCAGGCAGCGCCCTCGTCGTGGTGCGCCTGCGAATCGCAGACGCGCGGTGCACACGGGCCTGGGAATCCGAGTGGGCGAGCATCGAGCCCCTCTGGTCCGGCCGCCTTCGCCCCGGTCAGGGAGCCGGCGATGACTGACACGGGCGCCGGCCCGGACCTCACGCCGGACACCGCCCCGGATCCCCTGGAACCCCTTCCCCTGCTCCGTCGCGAGCTGCACACCGGCCCTCTGGGCCTGTCGAGCCGGGAGGCGGCACGCCGGCTGGCCGTCCACGGCCCGAACGAGGTCCGCCGCACTGCCCGGACAAGTGTCCTGAGGGAACTGCTGCGGCAACTGGTCCATCCGCTGGCACTTCTGCTGTGGGCTGCGGCGGCCCTCGCCTTCACCGCATCCATAACGGTGCTCGGCTGGGCGATCGTCGCGGTCATCCTCGTCAACGCCGGATTCGCCCTCGTCCAGGAACAACAGGCCGAGAAGGCCGTCGAAACCCTGGCCCGATTCCTTCCCGCACAGGCCCGGGTGATCCGCGACGGACTAGTGCAGCGCGTCCCGGCGCGGGAGCTGGTTCCCGGCGACCTCATCGCCCTCGACGAGGGCGACCGAGTACCCGCCGACGCCCGCCTGACCGAGGGAGGAATCGAGGCCGACCTTTCCACGCTGACGGGCGAGTCCACCCCCGTCGAGCGTCTTGCCGGCCCGGGGCTGGAAGGCCTTTCCCTGCTCCAGGAGCCCAACCTCGTCTTCAGCGGCACCACTGCCACCGAGGGGCAGGCGCAGGCGATCGTGTTCGCCACTGGAGACCACACCGAACTCGGCCGGATCGCCGCTCTCAGTCAGCGCACCCGCCGTGAGCCGAGCCCACTGGAGGCGCAGGTCAAGCAGGTCGCCTGGCTGATCGCAGCGGTCGCGGTCGGCATGGGCGCCGTCTTCCTCGTGACTGGAGTGGCGGTCGGCCTGCCGCTGACCGACTCGCTCATGTTCGCCATCGGCCTGCTCGTAGCGAACGTGCCCGAAGGACTGCTGCCCACCATCACCCTCGCCCTCGCCGTGGGCGTCCGCGTCCTCGCCCGGCAGGGCGCGGTGGTCAAGCGGCTGAGCGCGGTGGAGACCCTCGGCTCCACCAACGTCATCTGCACCGACAAGACCGGCACCCTGACCCGCAACCGGATGAGCCTGCACGCCACCTGGACTCCGCCCCACCCGGAGGTGAGCGGTTCGGAGGCCGCCGAACTGGTCCGTGCTGCCGCCCAGTGCACGACCGTCACCCGCGAGAGGGACGGCCGGCTGCACGGCGACCCGACCGAGATCGCCCTGGTGGAAGGAGCCGCACAACACGCTGCGCCGCTCGACCCGGCCGACCGGGATGCCCGCCGCCGAGCCTGCTTCCGCTTCGACCCGCGCCTGCGTCGCATGTCTGTGGTCCAAGACGGGGGACCCGGCAGCCTCCGCGTGATCGTCAAGGGCGCCGCCGAGGCCGTCCTGGCGCTCCTGGCCGAAGGAGAGCCGACCGAGGAGGCCCAGGATGCCGCCGACACCCTGGCCGCGGACGGTATGCGCGTGCTGGCCGTCGCGGTACGTGAACTGCCGTCCGACACGGCGGCTGCAATTTCGCAGCGACAGGTCGTGGAGCGGGACCTTCACCTGCTCGGGCTGGTCGGCCTCTACGATCCGCCGCGCCCCGAGGTCGCCGCCGCGGTCCGGCGCTGCCACGAGGCGGGTCTCACCGTCCACATCGTCACCGGCGACAACGGTGCCACCGCCGCGGCCGTGGCCCGCGCCGTCGGCATCGGTACATCGAATCTCCAGGTCATCGCCCAGTCCGAGGCGATCGACGACCATGAGCTGGACCACCTCCTCCGCCAGGACGGCACGGAGATCGTCTTCGCCCGCTCCTCGCCCGAGACCAAGCTGAAAGTGGCCGATGCCCTGCGGGCGCACGGCCAGATCGTGGCCATGACCGGCGACGGGGTGAACGACGCCCCGGCCCTGCACCGTGCCCACATCGGTGTGGCCATGGGCCTCTCGGGCACCGACGTCGCCCGCGAGGCGTCGACCATGGTCCTGACCGACGACAACTTCGCCACCATCGTCACGGCCATCGAGTCCGGCCGCCGTGTCTACGACAACGTCCGGAAGTTCATCGTCTACATCTTCGCCCACCTCACCCCCGAGGTCGTGCCCTTCCTGGTGTTCGCCCTCTCCGCCGGGGCCGTGCCGCTGCCGCTGACCGTCCTGCAGATCCTCGCCATCGACCTGGGCACCGAGACCCTTCCGGCCCTTGCCCTCGGCCGTGAGCGCGCCGAGCCGGGGGTCATGTCCCGACCGCCCCGACCCAGTTCCCAGAGCGTGATCAACAAGGACATGCTCGTGCGCAGCTGGGGCTGGCTCGGCACCGTCTCCGCCGTCCTCGTCATGACCGCCTTCTTCTACGTTCTGTGGCGCGCAGGCTGGCACCCCGGCGACCCCACCGGACCCGGAGCCTCCCTGCACCACGCCTACCTCACCGCGACCACCGCCACCTTCGCGGGCATCGTCACCTGCCAGGTCGGCACGGCCATCGCCGCCCGAACCGACCACGCTGCCCTGCGCGACATCGGCTTCTTCAGCAACCCGCTACTGCTGGCCGGCATCGCCTTCGAACTCGCCTTCACCGCGGCGCTCGTGTACGCGCCGCCGCTCCAGAACCTCTTCGGCACCGCCGCCCTCCCGCTCGACGTCGTCCTCCTCATCGCCGTCTTCCCACCGCTCGTCTGGGGAACCGACGAGATCCGGCGCTGGGTCCGACGCCGACACCACCGCTACTCCTGATCCGACCGGAGGCACACCATGTCGCACACGAGCGAATGGAAGACCCACCTCTACCTCTTCGAGGAAGAGCACACCACCAAGGTCCGCGTCGAACTCGACACCGGAACCACCCGCCTCACGGGCCACGGCACTGCGCGCTGCAACCCGACGGACAAGGACGTGCCCGAGATCGGCGACGAACTCGCGGCCGCCCGGGCACTGGAGAACCTGGCGGAACAGCTCAAGCGCACTGCCTACGGAGACATGGCAGCAGCGGGCGCCGCACCGCAGCACGCTCCCCTCACGGCCTACGACCTTGGGTGAGAGGGCGGCTCTGCGGCAGTGGGCTCAGACTGGACCCATGGGTGACGGGCCGGCGATCGAGCTGACCGGGCTGACCAAGCGGTACGGGCCGGTCATGGGAGTCGACCGCCTGAGCCTCACTGTGGAACCAGGTGAGGTGTTCGGCTTCCTCGGGCCGAACGGCGCGGGAAAGACGACCACGCTGCGGTGCCTGACCGGGCTGCTCCGGCCGAGCGAGGGACGCGTGAGAATACTCGGTCTGGACCCAATCGCGGATCACCGCCGGGTGGCCCCGCAGCTGGGGTACCTGCCGGGTGAACTGCGCCTGTACCCGGAACTCTCCGGAGCGGAGACGCTCGATCTGCTGTCCGCGCTCCAGGGAGCACCTGTGCCCCGCCGCGGTGAGCTGTGCGACAGGTTGGGGCTGACGCGCGAGGTCCTCGCCCGCCCCGTCGGGGGCTACTCGCGGGGCATGAAACAGAAGCTCGGGCTGGTGCAGGCGATGCAGCACGATCCGCATCTGGTGGTGCTCGACGAACCGACCGAGGGACTCGACCCGTTGGTCCAGGAGACGTTCTTCGCACTGCTGGGCGAGGCGGCTGCCAACGGACGCACCGTGCTGCTCTCCAGCCACATCCTGCCGGAGGTGCAGCGCACGTGCGAGCGGGTGGCGATCATCCGGGACGGACGACTGGTCACGGTCCAGAGCGTCGCCGGCCTGCGCGAGGCCCGTGCCCGACGCATCAGGCTGTCCTTCGCGGACGGGCAGGGAGCACGGCCACTGGGCGACGCAGAGCGTTGGACCCCGCGCTGGCACGGGGACCGGGCGGAGCTGCTCGTACCCCCGAGCGAGGTGGTGGACGCCCTGCGCACACTGCTCGGCCTGCCGGTGGCCGACGTCACGGTGGAGGAAGCCGGGCTGGACGAGGCCTTCATGGACCTGTATCGCAACGGCGCCGTGCGGGAGAAGCCGTGAAACGGCAGTGGCCGCTGCTGTGGCTCGCCCTGTACCGGCGGCGGGACGACGGCGGGCCCAGGTGGTCGGCGCGACCATTGCGATCGGAGCCGTGGGATTCGCCGTCAACTTCATCGCTCTGGCATGGGCCCCGGCAGCCCAGCTGAGGTTCCTGAGCCCGTTCCACTACTACGCGCCGGGCGACGCCCTGGCCGAAGGCGGTGTGCTCTGGCCCCAGCTCGGGATCCTTGTCGGAGCGGGAGTGCTGGGCGTCCTGCTGGCTCACCTGCTGCTCCAACGCCGAGACCTCGCGCCGTGAGCGCAGCTGCGGTCGAGGGGTCGGAGCAGCGGCCGACCCCGTCCCCGAGGGCGCGGTGGCCTCAGTACGGCCAAGACCAGTCCGCGACCTCCGGCAGGTCCGTGCCGTGCTCGCGGATCCAGCTGTGGTGGCGGATGCGCTGGTCGGCCATGGCCTGGCGGAGTCCCTCGGCGCGACCGGCGAGGCCGGGGACGCGGTCGATGACGTCCATGACGAGCCGGTAGCGGTCGAGGTCGTTGCGCACGACCATGTCGAAGGGGGTGGTCGTGGTGCCGGACTCCTTGTAGCCGCGGACGTGCAGCTGGGGGTGGCCGGTCCGGCGGTAGGCGAGGCGGTGGATGAGCCACGGGTAGCCGTGGTAGGCGAAGATCACCGGCTTGTCTGTGGTGAAGAGCGCGTCGTACTCGGCGTCCGTCATGCCGTGGGGGTGTTCCTCGTGGGGCATGAGCCGGGCGATGTCGACGACGTTGACGACGCGGACGGCCAGCGAGGGGAGGTGCTCTCGGAGCAGGGCCGCTGCGGCCAGCACCTCCATGGTGGGTACGTCACCGGCGCAGGCGAGTACGACGTCCGGTTCGCGGGAGCCGTGGTCGGTTCCCGCCCACTCCCAGACGCCTGCGCCGCGCGTCACGTGGGTGCGGGCCTCGTCGATCGGCAGCCAGTCGAAGCAGGGCTGCTTGCCGGCGACGATCACGTTGACCTGATCGCGGCTGCGCAGGGCGTGATCGGCCACGGCGAGGAGGGTGTTGGCGTCCGGCGGCAGGTAGACCCGTACGACCTCGGGGCTCTTGTTGAGGACGTGGTCGACGAAGCCGGGGTCCTGGTGGGAGAAGCCGTTGTTGTCCTGGCGCCAGACGTGCGAGGTGAGCAGGTAGTTGAGAGATGCGATCGGGGCCCGCCAGGACAACTCGCGCGCTGCCTTCAGCCACTTGATGTGCTGGCCGACCATGGAGTCGACGATGTGCGCGAAGGCTTCGTAGGTGGAGAAGAGTCCGTGGCGGCCGGTGAGGAGGTACCCCTCCAGCCAGCCCTGGCAGACATGTTCCGACAGGATCTCCATGACGCGGCCATCGCGGGACAGGTTGCGGTCCGTCGTCTCCGTCATGCCCTGCCAGGCTTTGCCGGTGGCGTCGTACAGGTCGTCCAGCCGGTTGGAGGCGGTCTCGTCCGGTCCGACGACCCTGAAGTCCCGCCGCGCGGCGGTGTCGCGCATGATCCGGGTCAGGAAGCGCCCGAGGACGCGGGTCGGTTCGTGGAGGCTGCTGCCTCGCTTTTCGACAGGGACGGCGTAGGTGTCGAGGGCGGGGAGCGGGAGGGGCCGCAGGAGCCGGCCACCGTTCGCGTACGGGACGGCGCCCAGGCGGTGATCGCCCTGCGGGAGACAGGCGAGGACCTGCTCGGTGGGGCGCCCGTCGGCGTCGAAGAGCTCCTGCGGCCGGTACGAGCGCAGCCAGTCCTCCAACTGCTTCAGGTGCGTCGGGTTTTCGCGTACCCCGGCCAGTGGGACCTGGTGGGCCCGCCACGTGCCCTCGACCGGGTCGCCGTCGACGGTCGCGGGGCCGGTCCAGCCCTTGGGGGTACGCAGCACGATCATCGGCCAGCGTGCGCGCTCGCGCTGCGTGCCGATACCCGCTGCCCGGGCTTCCTGCTGGATGAGCGCGATGCGGTCCACGGCGTGGTCCACGGCGCGGGCCATGGCGTGATGGACCTGGGCGGGGTCGCTGCCGGTCACGTACAGCGGGTCGTGCCCGTAACCGCGCAGCAGCGCATCGAGCTCGTCCGCAGGGATACGGGACAGCACCGTCGGATTGGCGATCTTGTAGCCGTTGAGGTGCAGGATCGGCAGGACCGCGCCGTCGTGGACCGGGTCGAGGAACTTGTTCGAGTGCCAGGACGCCGCCAGCGGCCCCGTCTCGGCCTCGCCGTCCCCGATGACGCAGGCGACCAGCAGGCCGGGGTGGTCGAAGGCGGCTCCGTAGGCGTGGGCCAGGGCGTATCCGAGCTCGCCGCCTTCGTGGATGGAGCCGGGCGTCTCGGGGGCCACGTGGCTCGGCACGCCGCCGGGGAAGGAGAACTGCCGGAACAGCGCGCCCATGCCGACCGCGTCCCGCGTGATGCCCGGGTAGGTCTCGGTGTACGTGCCTTCCAGCCAGGAGTTGGCGAGGACGGCCGGACCGCCGTGGCCCGGACCCCAGACGCACAGGGCGTCGAGCGAGCGGTCCTTGATCACACGGTTGAGGTGGGTGTGGACGAGGTTCAGGCCGGGGGAAGTGCCCCAGTGGCCGAGCAGCCGCGGCTTGATGTGCTCCGGCCGTAGCGGCTCGGTGAGCAGCGGGTTGTCCATGAGGTAGATCTGGCCGACTGCCAGATAGTTGGCTGCGCGCCAGTGCGCGTCGAGCTCCGAGATGGGGTACGAGGTCATGCCCGCTCCTGAGTACGACGGTCCGGGACGTTCGTCGACTGAGCCGACGCCTCCACACTGCCGTCCCCGCATCGGCGCCGCGAGGGGAGGACCGGCCCTGGGGGAGGGACCGTCGGCCCCTGTGTGCCACGGCGTTCAGCCGGGAGGGTGAGGTCAGCGGCGCCGGTCCCCCCGGCCGGCGCGGCTCCCCTGACGACCGACGGCGATGCCCCGGCATCGGTACGGAGGACAGACTCGTGAAGCAAACCCTGGTTGTCGGAGTGGACGGATCCCCTCAGAGCCGGGCCGCGGCGGACTGGGCCGCACGGGAAGCCGTATGGCGTGACCTGCCCCTGCACGTGGTCCACGCCTGGCTTGGCAGCCGCTCGCAGCACCGATCGTCCAGGACCGGGACACGAAGCCCGCCGCGCCGACGACGTCCTGAAGGAGGTCGAGGGCGAGCTCACCCGCCGGTACCTGGGGCTGGCCCTCACCGCGGAAGTGCTCTCCGACGCGCCCGTGCCGGCCCTGCTGCACGCCGCCAAGGGTGCTGAGATGCTGGTCATCGGCACGCGCGGGCACGGAGCCCTGGTCCATTGTTTTCCGCCCCGCCGCTGCCGCAGGCTCCCGCCGGCAGCGACGGTGCGAACGTTCACCGCACGATCCGCATCATGCTCGAAGACATCGCGCTCTCACCGTTCCAGGACTCCCTGACCGAGCACAACCGCTTCACCGTGCTCTCCGACCTCGACCGGCTGCCCGTCGCGGCCCGGGCCGAGTGGGGCCACCTGCTCTTGGACATGCTTCGCGACGTCCCGGAAGTGCCTGCAGGTCACTGCAAATGGCGCTTCCGGCGCATGCTCGACGCCGACGGCACACGCCAACTCATCGTCGGCGCCGCGACCCGCTTCGACCGTGACGTTCAGGCGGCGTTCACCGCCTACGTGCCGCTTCGGCACCATGAGGTCACCAATCGCACCGGCCGGACCAAGGAATCATCGGCGCTCGGCGTCCTGCTCACCCCGCGCCACGATGGGCGACGGCCGTGGAACACCAGCTCCGTGCGCGTCCACGGGGACCTCGAACCGCCTCCGCAGGACTTGCAGATCTACAGCGAGGTCTGGAACCGGGCCTTCGACAAAGGCGGCGCAACCGATCAGGACCGGGCCGAACAGCCTCCAGCACCGACCGGCAGGTGAGAGGAACAGACCTCACGTGACGCTGGGGCTTCGGCGCTCCAGCAGAACCACGTCCCGCCAGGCGCCGTGATGGCGGCCGATGCGCTCGCGGGTGCCGATGACCCGGAACCCGGCCCGCGCATGGACGGCGAGGCTGGCGGCGTTCTCGGGGAAGATCCCGGACTGGATCGTCCAGATCCCCGCGGCCTCGGTCGACTCCACCAGCGCCGCCAGGAGCTGCCCGGCGACACCGCGGGCCCGGGCGCCGGGGTGGACGTAGACGGAGTGCTCGACAACGCCCGCGTACGCGCAACGGTCGGAGACCCGGGTGGCGGCAACCCAGCCGAGCACCTTGCCGCCGGTGTCGAGCGCGGCGAAGCGGTGCTCGGGTAGCCTCGCCGCGTCGAACTCGGCCCAGGTCGGGGCGGTGGTCTCGAAGGTGGCGTTGCCCTCGTCGATACCCGCCTGGTAGATCGCCAGGACCTCGTCAGCGTGCCCGTCGGTCAGCGGCGTGATGGTGATGCTCACGCGGTGGCCGCGCGGGTGAGGAGCTGGCCCATGGCCGCGAGGACGGTCGGTTCGACCCGGTAGTACACCCAGGTCCCGCGCCGTTCGGAGGAGAGCAAGCCCGCCTCGCGGAGCTTCTTCAGGTGGTGGGAGACGGTGGGCTGGGAGACGCCGACGTCGGAGATGTCGCACACGCACGCCTCACCGCCCTCGTGGGAGGCGACGGCGGAGAACAGGCGCAGGCGTACCGGGTCGCCGAGGGCCTTGAACATCAGGGCGGTCCGTTCGGCCTCCTCTGCCGTCAGTGGGCGCTGGGTCAGGGGCGGGCAGCACGGGGCCACGGCATCCGGCTCCAGCAGCGGCAACACCTTCACAGTGGACATGCCCCCATCATCCTTTGAACTTCGACAGATGTCTATGTTGACCAACGTCGATATCGAGTGCAGTCTTAAGGCGTCAGGACATCGACAGACGTCGAATCAATGGGGAGCCCGTCGTGAACGCATCCACCGAAGCCCTGCCCGTCGCCGTGATCGGAGCCGGCCCCGCCGGCCTGGCGGCCGCAGCCCACCTCACCGGGCGCGGCATCAAGCCCCTCGTCCTGGAAGCCGGAGCGGCCGCCGCCACCGCGGTACGCGAATGGGGTCACGTTCGGCTCTTCTCCACCTGGTCCGAGCTCGTTGACCCGGCCGCCGAGAAGCTTCTGGCTCCTACCGGCTGGACGGCACCCGACGGCGCGACGTACCCCTCCGGTGCCGACTGGGCCGCCTTCTACCTCCAGCCCCTCGCCGACGTCCTCGGGGAAAGGGTCCGCTACGGCGCCACCGTCATCGGCGTCTCCCGCCTCGGTCGCGACCGGATCGTGGACGCCGACCGCGAGCAGCAGCCCTTCACCGTGCGCATCGCGAACGCGGACGGCACCGAGGAACGCATCCTGGCCTCCGCCGTCATCGACGCCTCCGGCACCTGGTACACCCCGAGCCCCATCGGCGGCGACGGCCTGCCCGCCCTCGGCGAGAAGGCTGCCGGCGACCGGATCTCCTACCGCATCCCCGACCTCAAGAACCCGGCCACCCGGGCCCGGTACGCGGGCAAGCGCACCGCCGTCATCGGCTCGGGCGCCTCCGCCTTCACCGCGCTGGCCTACCTCGCCGACCTCGCCGAGGCCGAGGACGCCACCGGCACACATGCCACCTGGATCCTGCGCCGCGGTATCTCCGGCTCCACCTTCGGCGGCGGCAGCGCCGATCAGCTCCCCGCCCGCGGAGCCCTCGGCCTCGCCGCCAAGGCCGCCGTCGACAACGGCTACGCCGACGCCGTCACCGGCTTCCGCACCGACGCCATCCAGCGCGGCAGCGACGGCCGCCTGATCCTGGTCGCCGAGGACGGCCGCCGCCTCGACGCGGTCGACGAGGTCATCGTCCTGACCGGACTGCGCCCCGACCTGTCCTTCGTCTCCGAGCTGCGCCTGGGCCTGGACGAGCGCCTCCAGGCACCGGTCGAGCTCGCGCCGCTGATCGATCCGAACCAGCACTCGTGCGGCACCGTCTACCCGCACGGCGTGAACGAGCTGTCCCACCCCGAACAGGGCGTCTACATCGTCGGCATGAAGTCCTACGGCCGCGCGCCGACCTTCCTCGCCATGACCGGCTACGAGCAGGTCCGCTCCATCGCCGCCCACCTCGCCGGCGACCAGGAAGCCGCCGAACGCGTCGAACTCACCCTCCCCGAGACCGGAGTCTGCGGCGGCGCCGGCCTCTTCGACCAGCCCGCGGCCGCCGAAGAGACCAGCGGCGGCGGCTGCTGCGCGGCACCCGAGACCCTCACCGTCGGCGCCCCCGCCCCCTCTTCCGGCGGCTGCTGAACACCATGCCGCACACCGAGGCCGGCGTGGCCGCGACCGGGACGGGGGTCCGGTCGCGGCCACGCGCCGCACTGCCCGCCCTGTGCGTCACCCAGATCACCAGCTGGGGCATCCTCTACTACGCCGTCCTGGCCTGCCGCACCGGCGCGACCGCCCGAACCACCGCCCTGTTCGGACTCGGCGGCCTCACCACCGCCGCTCTCGGGGTCATCGCCGGGCCCTACACACTCTTGGTCGCACTCGCCGGTCGCGGGAACAGTCCGCGGCAACCTCACCCTCCTCCAGGCCACTGCCGTCACCGACCGCTGGGCACCACCCACTACGGCCGCCTCTCCGGGCTCCTTGCCGCACCAGCCCACACCGCGGCCGCCCTCGCCCCCTTCGCCTTCGCCCCCTTCGCCGGCGCCGCCCTCGCCGCACCGCTCGGCGGCTACCCCGCCCTGTTCGTACTCCTCGCCCCTCTCTCCGCCGTGGCTGCCGTCACCAGCCTCGGAACCCACCCGCCGCAGCGCGGCTGGCAGGTGCGTGGACAGCACCGCCAGGACCGCCAGGGCGAACGCGATGTCCGTGGCCATCGGGACCGCCCAGCCCACACTGCTGCCGCCGCCCGCCGTGGTGGTGGCCAGGTAGAGGGCGGCGGGTACGGCCATCCCGCACAACGCGGCGATGACCGGCAGCGCGGCTGTGGCCGCCCGACCTCGCCTGGGCCGATGTCCTGGGCCTGTCCGAACTGGCCGGGATCGGCTTCACCGTCGCCCTCCTCATCGGGGAACTCGCCTTCCCCGGCGGCCGGACCGGCGAGCACGTCAAGGCAGCCGTGCTCGTCGCCTCGCTGATCGCCGCGGTCCTTGCAGCCGTCCTGCTGCGTCGACGCAACACCGTCTACCGGCGGCTGTACGAGGCGGAGAACACTGACGCCGACAACGACGGCATCCCCGATGTCTACCAGCACGACACGGCTGCCGAGAGCACCACAGCATACGGACGGGCTGCCCACCTGATGGCCGGCGGCGATGATCGCTGCTGGCGCCCGTCATCGTCATCGCCGCGATGGTCATCCGCACGGCCATCAGCGAGCTCCGGCATCCGGGAGACGGCCGTTGGCTCGCATGCGCGCCCGGCCGACACTGGTGCGCGCCCGAGGTTGGGACATCCTCGCCGTCTACGGCCGCCCCCCAACGCGGTTCCCGGCCTGGGCGGAGGTGGCGGTACCGTCGCTGACCTTGCCGCCGAGGCCGCGGTCCACGGGCTACGAGCGTCCGTCCAAGCTGCTGCAGACCGCCGTACCCGACCACGCCGCCACCCTCGGGAAGAACTGAACCGCAGTAGGCGCCGGTGGTGTCTACTCCCGGATTTCCAGGACCTCGGTCAACGGGCGGCGGGGCGTGTCGGGGCCTGTGGGGCCGTAGCCGAGGCGGAACACCATTTGCACGTGTCCCATGGCCGCGACCGGGTCGCGAACCGTCCAGCGCAACTCCGGCCATTCCAGGGGATGAGACGTCATCGACGTGGCGAGGCCGTCGGCAGTGGCCTGCAGAAGGACTCGCTCCATTGCCTGGCCGGCACGCAGCCAGTCGGCTCTCGTGTCCCCCGGGGTGCTCAGCAGAGCCAGCTGCGGCCTCTTCTCGAACACGGCCCAGCCGCGATCCGGTATCGGGTTGGCCCAACCGAAGTCACGTACGGGCGTGCGGCCGCCAGAAACCTTCGGTCCGAACGCGGCGGCGGGAATGCCGTCACTACGCGTGCCCGAAGCGTCCTGCGTGGGGGAGGTCCAGGCGGCGGTCTCCGCCCGGGCGAGCGGATCGATCTCCTCGCGGTGTTCTGCGTCCCGTACCAGCCCGAGCACGGTGTCGATGTGCCAGGTGTCCGGGACAGTGAGGCGGCAGCCTTCCACGTGGGCGGCGGCCCACAGACCGTCGAGCAGTGCGGTCGGCACCGGCTCCTCGCTGAAGGGGTAGCGGCTGGTGTGCCGACGCCGGACGGCGTCGTGCAGGGAGGCGAGCTCGTGGTCCGCGCCCGCAGTTTCGTCGATGGTCACGGTGGCGAACAGCCATGGTTCGGCGTCGTCGGGCAAGAGCTGGACGCGGACCGGTAGACCGATCCAGGCCGCGGACACGCGCAGGTTGAACAGCGCCGCGGCGCAACCGAGGTGGAGGCTGCGGTGGTTCGGGTCGGTCCGCTTCATCGCGCGTTCCGGATCGCCGTACAGGGCGAGGCCACCGCTGCCGGCATGGAAGACGAACTTCCATGGCTGGGCGTTGTGCATGGACGGCGCGGTGACGGCGTCGCCGACGAGCTGGATGACGGTGTCGGGGTCGAGGTGTGTTGCGGTCACGGCACTGGTCCTGTCTGTGCGGCTTCAGTCGTGCGCCACGACGGCGACCGGTGAGGTGGCGTGGTGCATCACCGCGTGGGTGATGGGGCCGATGCGGGCGCCGAGTGCCGGACGGCGGATACGCCGGCCGACCACGACGAGTGCCGCGCCGGACGCGGCGTCCAGGATCTGGATGGCGGGCTGGCCGATGACGATGCGGGCATCGAGGTCGAGCCGCGGGTACTTCTTCTCCCAGGGGCTCAGCAGCTCGCGAAGCGTGGTCTTGAGTCCGTCGGCCATCTCCTTCTCGACGCCGGGATCGAGGACGGGAGCGTAGGAGAGGACCGGCGGGAGCGACCAGCCGTGTACGACGACGAGCGGGCAGGCCCGCAGGTCCGCTTCCTCGCAGGCGAAAGCGAGGAGCCGGTCGCAATTGCTGCGCAGGTCCACTCCGAGCACCACCGGTCCGGCATCACCCGCGTGGCCGGGCGGACGGTCTTGGCCGTCGGCGGAGCGCACGAGGACGACGGGCGTGTCGGTCTCGGGGATGGTCGCCGAGCATGTCGAGCCCACGACGAACCCGGCAATGGCGCCGAGGCCGCGTGAGCCGAGCACGAGCAGGTCCGCATCGGCCGCGGACGAGGCGAGGACCTTGGAGGCCGCGAGTCCTTTGGTGCCGTGGGTGCTGATGTCGAGCGTGCCGTATTCGCGCAGCAGCCGGTCCCGTGTGTGCGAAAGGAGCTCCTCGGCCCACTGTTCACGCGGTTCGGGGAGCGGAACGGCGAAGGGACCGTACTGTGCCCAGTCCTCCGCGTGGACGAGTTCCAGCGCTGCGTCACGCAATTCGGCCTCGTGGGCGGCCCAGTCGGCTGCGGCGGTGTCGGCGCCCGATCCGTCCAGACCTACCGTGATCCGGTTCGACATGGTGTTCCTCCCGGGGTCGCATGGTCGGCTTCTCCCAGCCTCTTCCGCTTGCGGCGCCCTGGGAAGGACCGAGCGGCCCATCCGGGGACCGACCGGCCCTGCGCGCCCACTCAGCTCGGCTCGGCTTCGGCGCAGGTCAGTCTGTTGTCGACGTCGACGACCCCGTCGACGCTCTGGCAAAGACGCACCACCACGGGCAGCAGCCCGGGCTGCGGCATGGTGCCGCTGAGCGTCACCAGGCCGTCGTCGACTTCGACGGTGATGGCCGAAGGAGCCAGGTGGAGAGTCCGGGTGAGGACGTCCTCGAGGATCTCTTCCTGTATCGCGCGGTCGCGGCGGAGGAAGAGCTGGATCAGATCGCTACGACTGAGGACGCCGACCACGCGGCCTTCCTCATCGACGACCGGTAGCCGCTTGACCCGGTGGCGCTGCATGACCCGGGCCGCGCGGACCGCACTCCACTCGGGGCGGGCTGTGACAGCCGGGCTCGTCATCAGCGCCTCGGCCGTCGCCGCACTGCCGGCGGGCCGCCGGCGGAGAAGGTCGGCTTCGGAGACGACGCCGACCGGGTGCCCGGTTTCGTCGATCACGGGCATGGCGGTGATGTCGAACTCTTTCAGGAGCCTGGCGATCTCCTTGAACGCGGTCGTGCGCCGGACGGTGACGGCGGTGGGCGTCATCAGGTCCGCGACGCTACGGTGCCTCATGGCGGTGATGCCCTCATGCGGAGACGGGGACGGTGAAATCCGTCTTGACGTCGACCACGCCCGGTACGGTACCGGCGGCGCGTACGACGACGTCTTCCATCGCGGGGTCCGGCAGCGATCCGTTGAGGTAGACGATGCCGTTGGCGACGTGGACGTGTACTTCGGCGGAACCGTGCGGGATCAGCTGGTACATGATCAGTTCACGGATCTCGGCGCCGATGTCCTCGTCGGGGCGCAGGAAGACCTTGAGCAGGTCGCCGCGGCTGACGACGCCGACGAGGCGGCTGTCGCGGTCGACCACGGGAAGGCGCTTGAGGTGCCCGCGGGCCATCAGGCGCGCCGCGGCGGGGATGGTGGCGCTCTGCGTGACGGTCACTGCCGGGCGGGTCATCAGCTGCTCGGCGGTGGTGTCGTGGGCGGTGTCGCTGGCTTTGGGCTTGAGCAGCAGGTCGGCTTCGGAGACGACGCCGACCACCTGTCCGTCCTGTGCCAGGACGGGGAGCGCGCTGACGTTCCACATCCGCAGCGCTTCCACGATGTCCTTGAACGCGGTTCCTTGGTCGACGGAGATCACGGCGTGTGTCATGACGTCCTCGACGCTGCGCAGGTGCTTCATGGCCTTCCTCCTCGATGAAACGGCCGGTACCCGTGATGGTCTGAAGGGCGACCCGGCCGTGGGTAGTGCCGTCCGGGGGTTTCGAGGCGGGCTCCGGCCCCGGTACCGCTCCTTCAGTCGTGGGCGATGACGGCCACGGGGGCTGCTGCGTGGTGCAGGACCGCGTGGGCGACCGAGCCCAGGTGCGCGCCGAGGGCCGAGCGGCGCACATGGCGTCCCACGACGACGAGTTGCGCGCCCTGCGCGGCCCGGACGAGATGATCGCCCGCGGATCCCATGAACACGCTGTGGCTGACGTTCACGTCGGGGAACTTGTGCCGCCAAGGCAGCAGCATGTCGTCCACCATGTGTGTGACGCTCCTGCCGATGTCTCGTTCGTTGTCCGGATCGAAGAAGGGGACGTAGCTGTAGGCAGCGGGCATCTTCCAGCCGTGCACGACCCGCAGCGGGCAGTCGCGCCGGTCCGCCTCTTCGAAAGCGAAGCTGAGGACCCGGTCGCACGCTTCGTGGATGTCGACCCCCACGACGACCTCGGCGCTCGAGTCCGTGCCCAGGCCGTCCGGGTCGTCGGCGACGCGAACGATGACGACCGGCGTGCCGGTCGCGACCAGGGTGGACATGGCGACCGAGCCGGCGATGAAGCCGACCAGGCCGCCCAGGCCGCGCGATCCCAGGACCAGCAGCCCGGCGTCGGCGGCCTCGGCCGCGAGGGCGGCGGCCGGCCGTGCTGTCAGGCAGCGGGTCGTGATCTCCAAGTTCGGGTGGCGCCCGTGCAGCTCCTGCGCGGCTTCGGTCAGGGCCTGGTCCGCCCAGCGGTCCACGTCCTGGCGGCCCAGTCCGGGGAACACCGGGTCCAGGGGCCAGTCAACGGCGTGCACGAGCCGCAGCGGCACCTGCCGCAGGACGGCCTCCCGTGCTGCCCAGCGCGCTGCCGCCCGGCTTTCCGGGGAACCATCGACTCCGGCGGTCACGTGGTCTTCCATGGCTGCGATTCCCTTCGGGCGGGTCCGGCGTCCATCACCAGGGCATTGCGTGCCGGGCATGGTCCGCGTGCGTACTTGCCGTGTCGTCGGTGCGGGCGGTGACACGCGATGCCACAGCGACGACCCCGTCGAGTTGTTCGACGAGGGTGAGGAGTGCGGGGAGCTGGCTCCGGCGCTCGACCTGGCCGCCCAGGGTGACGATGCCGTCCACCACATGGACGTCGACGTCCCCGGTCGGCACACCGAGCACCTCCGTGAGGACCTCGTCGGTGACGCGTCGGCGTATCTCGGAGTCCGGGCGCAGGACCGCGGACGGCGGCCCAGCCACCGTGCTGCTCTGCTCGGCGGGATGGGAGCCCGACACTGTGTGGGCCAGCAGGTCGGTCTGCGGGACGACACCCACCACGTGGTCCTCGTCGTCCAGGACGGGGACTCCGGAGATGTCGTACTGGGCGAGGAGCTTCGCGACGTCCTTGAAGCCGGTGCCCGGGGCCACGGAGACGACCTCGTCAGTCATCAGGTCCGCCACCTCGAGGCGCTTCATGAGGCCCTCCTGTTCCGCCGTGTCACGCGAGGCTGGTGTTCGGTTCGGGTGTGCCTCCCACCATCCGCCGGTGACCGCTGGTGAGCGAGGGCCGAACGGTCCCGTCCAGGGGCCCGTAGGGGTCCGGGGTGCCGGGCCGCGACGGTGGGGACCTTTGGTCCCGCCTGGGGTTCCGGGCGGCCCTCTTCCCAGGGCGTCGACGGTGCCAGGGTGAGGGGTGTCCCTCATCGGCTCTCGGTTGGGAGGAATCGTGGAAAGCACATTCCGCACTCCGGACACCAGCTCGGTCGTCGTCGGCGTGGACGGCTCGGAGTCGGCGCGCGCCGCGGCCCTGTGGGCGGCCAAGGAAGCTGTGCGCCGCGGCCGTCCGCTGCACATCGTCTACGCCTCCGACACCGACGGCAGGGCCTTGTACCTGTCGGCGGAGACCATCGAAGGGGTACGCGTCAACGGACGGGCGCTCCTGGACGACACGGCGAAGGCTGTGTCGGCCGAGTACCCCGGCCTGAACGTGACCACCGAATTCAGCCGCGCGGGCGCCGTCGACAGCCTGCACCGGGCCGGCGGGCTGAACGGCACGGTCGTGGTGGGCAACCGCGGCCTGGGCGGGTTCAACTCCCTCATGCTCGGCTCGGTCGGACTGGACACCGCGGCCATCGCCATGACGCCCGTCATCGTCGTCCGAGGCATCGACGGGGCCGAGGAGACCGGCACCGTCCTCGCGGCGATCCGCGATGAGCACGACCTCCTGATCGCCCGGTACGCCGCCAAGGAGGCGGAGCTGCACAAGGCCTCGCTGCGGCTGCTGCACGTGTGGAACGTGCTCCAGTCCGTCGGTGAGGTGGTCAGCATGCTCGACGGCGTCGACGAGATCGCGGGCGGGCACGCGGAGACCCTGCGGGCCGTCTCGGACGTGGTCCGCGGCGAGTTCCCCGACCTGGACGTGCAGGCCGATGTGGAGAAGAGCGTCTCCGTGGCCGGCGTCCTGGTCGAGGCGTCCCGTCACGCAGACCTGCTCGTCATGGGCGGCCGCCGTGTTCCAGGGCCCCTCGGGCTCGCCCCCAACCTGGGGAAGGCCACGCACAGCCTGCTGCACCACTCCCACTGCCCCGTCCTCCTCATCCCCCGGACCGGAAGCGACTTCGGGAGCCGGTCATGACCAGCCGCCAGGCAGGACCCCATGACATCGTCGTGGGCATAGACCCGGTCCGGGACTGGCACCTTGCCCTGGCCTGGGCCGCCGGCGAGGCACAACGGCGCCGGCTCCCGCTGTGCCTGGTGCTCGCGGTACCGCCCCAGCACGACACCCATCACGTCGATGACACCCCCGGCCAGACGGCCCTGCAGCAGGCCGGATCCGACCGACTCGAACAGGCGTGCAACTGGGTACGTGACCGCCACCCCGAGGTGAGTGTCACCGGTGATCTGCTCGGCGGCTTCCCCGCCCCCGTCCTGGGTCGTGCGGCGCGGGACGCCCGCATGATCGTCCTCGGCTCCCGGCACCTGAGCCGCACCGCCGAGTTCTTCAGTGCCGGCTCGCTCGTGGTCCCCGTCACCGCCCAGGCCGATTGCCCGGTCGTCGTCGTGGGCGACGCCGAGCACATCAGCCAGCAGCCGCCCTGCGTCGTCGCGGGTATCGACGGCAGCGCGTCCGCCACTGCCGCGCTGGCCTTCGCCTTCGACGAGGCCGACCTTCGGGGGGCTGCGCTGCGGGTCGTCTGCGTGTGGCAGCCGCCGCTCATCATGCTGGACGACGAGGAGGTGGCGCTGCAGGCCCAGCGCACCTTGCTCTCCGAGGCCACCGCCGGCCTGTCGGAGAAGTACCCGGACGTCCACGTGACGCACGAGGTCCTCACCGGCCACCCGGTCGAGGAACTGGCCCGGGCCGCCGAGCACGCGCTGGCCGTCGTCGTGGGCCGCCGCGGCCGCGGTGGATACACCGGCATGAGGATCGGATCCGTGGTCCATGGCCTGCTGCACCGTGCACACTGCCCGGTGATCACCGTCCCCACCGGATGAGCCCGCCATGACCAGCCGCACGATCGACATGCCTGTCGGCTCCCCGGCCCCGACGGGGCTGACGCAGGCCGAGGCCGAACGCCGACTGGCCCGGTACGGCCGCAACGAGGTGGAACCGCCGCGAGCCACACCCCTCCACCGTCGGGTGCTGGCACAGCTGCGTGATCCGCTGATCATGGTGCTCCTCGGTGCCGCACTTCTGACCATCGCAATCGGTGACCACCCGGACGCCGTCGTCATCGGGCTGGTGGTCGTCTTCAACACGACCGTGGGAGTTGCCCAGGAGGTCCGGGCGGACCGGGCGGTCGCCGCGCTCTCCGCTCTCTCGGCCCCGCACGCCCGGGTACGGCGCGACGGCGCCGCACACGAGGTGCCGGCAGCGCTCGTGGTGCCCGGTGACAGCCTGCTGCTGGGCGAGGGGGACATCGTCGCCGCTGATGCCGATCTCACCGAGGCGTCGGCTCTCCTGATGGACGAGTCCATGCTCACCGGCGAATCGGAACCCGTCGCGAAAACTGCCGGTGACACAGTCAGCGCCGGCACCGTCGTGGTGCGCGGTCGGGGTACCGCCACCGCCACGGCCACAGGAACCGCCAGTGCCCTCGGCCGGATCGCAGCGCTCCTCGACGGGGAACACGGGCCGACCCCGCTCCAGCGCCGCCTCGCCTCCCTCGGCCGCGTTCTGGCCGCCGTCACCCTCGCCCTGTGCGTGCTCGTCTTCGCCCTGGGTCTCGTACGCGGCCTCGGCGTGAGCACGATGGCGGTCACCGCCATCAGCCTGGCCGTCGCCGCGGTGCCCGAGTCCCTGCCCGCCGTGGTCACCCTCGCCCTCGCCCTCGGCGCCCGCCGCATGGCGGCCCGGGGCGCCCTGGTCCGACGCCTGCCGGCGGTCGAGACGCTGGGCTCGGTGAGTGTGCTGGCCACGGACAAGACCGGCACCCTCACCGAGGGCCGCATGGTCGTCCAGCACGTGTGGACGCCGTCCGGAGCCGCGGACGTGTCCGGCAGCGGATACGAACCCCACGGAGCCCTGACCCGTTCCGGACGCTCCCTGACGCCCGAGCAGCTCCGCCCGCTGCAGGAGCTCCTCACCACGGCAGCCCTGTGCAACGACGCGAGCCTGAAACCGCCCCAGAGCGGTTCCGACGTATGGACGGCCGTGGGCGATCCCATGGAGGCCGCACTGCTGGCAGCCGCTGCCAAGGCCGGCTGCCCCGGCCCTGCCGAGCTGCACCGGGACTGCCCCCGGATCGGAGAGGCCCCCTTCGACAGCCTGCGCAAACGGATGACCACCCTCCACCACCTGCCGGACGGTAACGTCCTGGTCTGCCTCAAGGGGGCGCCGGAGGCCGTCCTGGCTCCCGTGGTGCTCGCCGAGCCGCCCGAAGTCCTGGACCAGGCCCGCCAACAGGCCGCCGAGTTGGCCTCGCACGGATTCAGGGTCCTCGCGGTGGCGGGAACCGAACGGCTCCAGTGGCACCCGCCTGCGGCCGAGACGGAACACGGACTGAGTCTTCTCGGCCTGATCGCCATCAGCGATCCGCCGAAAGCGGCAGCTGCCGCCACCTTGGCAGCCTGCCGCGCCGCCAGCATCACACCGGTCCTGATCACCGGCGACCACCCCGCCACCGCCCACGCCATCGCCGTACGCATCGGACTCGTCGAGGAGGGTTCAGCCGATACGGTCGTCACCGGACCCGAGCTGGCCGCAGCGCCGGACACCGACCTGACCGCGGTCCGCGTCTTTGCCCGGACCGATCCACAGCAGAAGCTGGACATCGTCCACGCCTGGCGTGCCCGCGGCGCCGTGACCGCCATGACCGGGGACGGCGTCAACGACGGCCCCGCCCTCCGCCAGGCCGACATCGGCGTCGCCATGGGCGCCCGCGGCACGGAGGTGGCCCGCCAGGCGGCCGACCTCGTCCTCACGGACGACGAGCTCTCCACCGTGGTCACGGCCGTCGAGGAAGGCCGCCGCGTCTACGACAACATCCGGCGCTTCCTCGTCTACGCCATGGCCGGCGGAGCCGCCGAGATCCTCGTGATGCTGGCAGGTCCCCTGCTCGGCCTGGCCCTGCCGCTGCGGGCGGGGCAGATCCTGTGGATCAACCTCCTCACCCACGGCCTGACCGGCGTGGCCATGGGCGCCGAGCCGGCCGCACCTGAGGCGATGCGGCGCCCGCCCCGGCCGCCGGGACAGCACATCCTGGCCGCAGGCGTGTGGCAACGCCTCCTCATCCTGGCCGCAGCCGTGACGGCGTACAGCCTGATCGCCGGCATCGGCGCGCGTGGCATGGGCCTGCCCTGGCAGAGCGTGCTCTTCCTGTCTCTGCTCGCGGCCCAGCTGGGCGTGGCCCTGGGGTTGAGGGCCCGGTTGTTCACCAGCCAGAACCTCTTCCTCCCGGCCTCCGCAGCGACCTCCGCCCTCCTGGCGATGGCTGCCCTGCACGTTCCCGCTCTGCAGTCGCTGCTGGACACCCAGCCGGTCGGCTGGGCCGGCGCAGGGCTGGCCACCGCGGCAGCCCTCGCGTCATTCATCACCGCCCGGCTCCTGCGCAGCGCATTCCACAGAAAGGCATGACCATGAACGCATCTTCACCTGCGGACGGGCACGGGATCCACGCCGAGGTGGGCGACCAGATCGTCGTCGGCGGCTTCACCGTCGGAAAGCCCGGCCGTGACGGCGAAGTCATCGCCCTGCACCATGAGGACGGCACCCCGCCGTACGACGTGCGCTGGTCCGACACCGGTCGTACCAGCCTGTTCTTCCCCGGCCCGGACGCCCACGTCCGGCACCTGCACGACGAAGCCGGCACGCCGCGGCACGAGGAGAGGCCGAGCGGCGCAACGGCCTCCCACTGAGTGGGAAGGCCAGGCTCTCCGGCCGGGGATACCGTGGACGTGATGGCCCTCTCGCCATCACTTCCGGCCGGAGGCGGGCATGAGCACAGGGGAACAGCCCACCGGAAGCGGTGTTCCCCGACTGCGGCTCGACGAACTGCTGGACGAGCTGCAGGTGCGGATCGACGAGGTCAGGGGCACGCGCGACCGGCTGAACGGTCTGCTCGAGGCCGTCATGTCCGTGGGCCGGGAACTCGACCTGCCGCAGGTGTTGCGCGGCATCGTCGAGGCCGCCGTGGTTCTCGTGGACGCCGAATACGGGGCCCTCGGAGTCATCGGAAACGACAGGAAACTGGCCGAGTTCCTTCCCGTCGGCATCAGCGACGACCTCCGCGCACGGATCGGAGACCTGCCCTCCGGCCACGGCATCCTCGGCGAGCTGATCCGCCATCCCGAACCACTGCGGCTGTCGGAGCTGTCCGAGCACCCTGCCTCGTACGGGTTCCCGGACCACCACCCGCCGATGCACTCCTTCCTGGGTGTGCCGATCCGGGTCCGCGAGGACGTCTTCGGCAACCTCTATCTGACCGAGAAGCGCGGTGGTGCTGAGTTCGACGCCGAGGACGAGGCGGTCCTGTCCACCCTCGCCGTCGCGGCCGGCATCGCCATCGAGAACGCCAGGCTCTTCGAGGAGGTCCGGCTGCGCGAGCGCTGGCTGGAGGCCAGCTCCGACATCACCAGCGCCCTGCTCTCGGGAGCGGCCGAGGGCGAGGTCCTCGAGGGCATGCTGGAGCGGGCCAAGGACATCACCGGCGCCGACATGGGCGTCTTCTACCTGCTCGGCTCCGCCGGTGAACTGCGAGGCTCCCTCGCGCTCGGGGAGGGAGCCGAGGCGCACCGCGGGATCGTCCTGCCCAGCACCCGGGGCACTCTCGCCGAGGCCGCGCTGGCCGGCAACGGCCTCATCACGGTTCCCGACGTGGCGGCCGACGAGCGCGTCACTGTGCAACCCGAGCGGTGGACGGGCTTCGGCCCGGCCGTGGCCGTCACCGTTGGCACCAAGGAAAGGCTCAGCGGCGTCCTGATGCTTGCCCGGCGACACGGTCGCCCCGCCTTCGCCACCACGGAGGTCGCCGCGCTTCCGGGGTTCGCGGGCCAGGCCGCCCTCGCGTTGGAGCTTGCCGACCGGCGCCGCGACACCGAGCAGATGAGCCTGCTGGAGGACCACGACCGCATCGCCCGCGACCTGCACGATCTGGCCATCCAGCGCCTCTTCGCCACCGGCATGACCCTCCAGAGCGCCCAGCGCTTCGTCGACCACCCCCAGGCGTCCGAACGCCTCGCACGTGCCGTGGACGACCTCGACGCCACCATCAAGATCATCCGATCGACGATCTTCGGACTCCGCGACCACGAAGTCCCCGGTCAGGTGTCCAAACTGCGCTCCCGCCTGGTCCAGGCCATGGACGAGGCCGCTGCAGCCCTCGGCTTCGCGCCGGCCCTCAGGATGGAGGGGCTGATCGACACCGACGTACCGTCGGCCGTCGCGGACGAGGCCCTCGCCGTAGTGGGGGAAGCTCTCACCAACGTCGCCCGCCATGCCGAGGCCACGCAGGCAGAGGTCTCGATCTCCGCGGCCGCCGGAACCCTGACCATCACCGTGGCCGACAACGGCGTCGGCCTGCCCGAGGGCGGTCGGCGCGGCGGACTGCGGAACCTGGCAGAGCGTGCCAAAAGGCTGGGCGGCCGGATGGACGTCGCAGCGCGGGGCGACGGTGAGCCGGGCACTCGCCTGCAGTGGAAGGTGCCCCTGGTCCCGCCCCCGCAGTGACCGTCGCCGACGTTCCTACTGCTTTGCGGTCCCGACGTCGTGCTCGTGTACATGGGCGGCGATCACGGCAGCCTGGACCCGCCGCTCCACGCCGAGCTTTCCCAGCAGCCGTGAGATGTGGTTCTTGACCGTCTTTTCGGACAGGTAGAGCCGCTTCGCGATCTGCCGGTTGGTGAGGCCCTCACCGATGAGCTCCAACACTGCCCGCTCGCGTTCTGACAGAGCCGCCAGCCGGGCGTCTTCCGGTTCCTGGGCGGCCTCGGGGTCCCGCAGGGAGTGCATCAGACGGGCGGTGGTGGCCGGGTCCAGCATCGACTGGCCTGTCGCCACCGTCCTGACGGCGGAGACCAGGTCGGAACCCTTGATCTGCTTCAGTACGTACCCGGCGGCACCCGCCATGATCGCGTCCAGCAGCGCGTCCTCGTCATCGAAGGACGTCAGCATCAGACAGGCCAGGCCGGGCATGCGAGAGCGCAACTCGCGGCATACAGTGACGCCGTCGCTGTCGGGCAGCCGTACGTCGAGCACGGCCACGTCCGGGCGCAGCGCCGGCCCGCGGGCCAGTGCCTGTTCGGCCGTGCCCGCCTCGCCCACGACGGTGATGTCCGGCTCGGCGTCCAGGAGGTCACGCAGCCCGCGCCGGACCACCTCGTGGTCGTCCAGGAGGAACACCTTGATCGGCGCCTCGGCGGATGCCTTCGGATCATCGGACATGATCGCCCCTGGTTCGGTCCCCATGACGCTTTCCATCCGCATTGTCTCAGGAAGGTGCGCAACGCACCCCGTGGCCGTGAAGGCACTAGGCACTAGGCAGCGACGGCGCCGTTCAGCTCCATCCGGACGTCCACGACACCCTCGACCGCGCGGATCGCCCGTGCGAGCAGGGGGACCAGGGCCCGGTCCCGCAGCGGGCCGCGCAGAGTGACGACGCCGTCCTGTACGGCGAAGTCCACGTTCACGCCGGGTGTCAGCTCGGCGAGCACGCTCTGGCGGATCTCCTCCTCGAGCTCCTCGTCGGGCCGCAGGAACACCTTGAGGAGGTCGCTGCGGCTGACCACACCCTCCAGCATGCCGAGCGCGTTCACCACGGGCAGGCGCTTGACGTGCTTGCGCGCCATGATCCGGGCGGCTTCGGCAACGGGCGCGTCGGGATGCACGGTGATCGCCGGGCTCGACATGAGCTCCTCGGCCAGCACCCCGGCGGCCTTCGACGCCTCCTCCAGCTGACCGGGCAGAGAGGGATCCGTCCGCCGGAACTCTTCCTTCGGCAGCAGGTCCGCCTCGGAGACGACACCGACGACCCGTCCCTCGCCTTCCAGGACGGGAACCGCGCTGACCTTCCACTGGTGCATCAGCTCGACGATCTCCTTGTAGGACGCTTCGCGGCCGATGGCGACAGCCGTGTGCGTCATGACATCACTGACGGTGTAGCGGGATGCGGGCATGACCGGCTCCTTCGCCGTGCGGACGATCAGAGGAAGCTGCCGCTGCCGTAGGGCGCGTACAGATCGATAAGGCGCCCGCGGGCGGCCTGCAGCCGACCAGTTGGCCGGCGCCGAGGCTCTCGATGACGGCGGCGCGCCGCCCGGGCACATGGACGTCCAAGGTCACGGTGCCGGACCGGACGATCCAGAACCGGTCGGCGTGGCCACCTTCGCGGAAGAGATGCGTCCCTTCGTCGAAGTTGACCTCTTGGGCCAGTTCCACCAGACGAGAACGGCAGTCGGCGGGGAGCGCCTCGGAGACACGCGTGGGTGAATGGGTACTCATGGACGGCCTCCTGTTCGAGTCCGTCTTCAGTCTTGACGTTCCCGCCGTTCCCGGGCATGGGCCCTGTGGCCCCGACTGTGGGCCGACCGGCCCATGCCCGGGGTTGGTGCAGCCGGAGATCCTGGCAGCAGATGGCCGGCACGCGGCCGTCGACCCCGTCCACCCGGTAGGTGCGCGATGTACTGGAATTCTCGTGGTCCGCGCCCTCAGGCGAGACGGTGCGGACGGGCGCACAGCACCCGCGCCGCACCCAGCCTCAGACAAGGGCCGAGAGGCTTCTCGCGGAACGATTCGCCGGAGGCGAGATCGACGACGAGGAGTACGGTCGGCGGCTCGCGGTGCAGCGAAGCCATGCCCCTGGGCCCACGCCCCTTTGAGAAGCCGACAGCGGACAAGGGCGCCAGCGTCCCGCCCGCTTGACCAAGGATGCACACGATGAAGAGCGACCCGGCCGTTACGACCCCCAGCTCGCCTGCCGTCAGCATGCCCGGACGACAGATGGAAGAGCTCAGCGCGGACGAGGCGCTGCAGTTGCTGGGCACCGTCGAACTGGGCCGGATCGTGTTCACCCGTCACGCGCTGCCCGCCGTGCGTCCGGTCAACCACCTTCTCGACGCGGGCGACATCATCGTCCAGGTCCAGGACGGCTCGACGCTGGCAGCCGTGCTCGCAGCCCAGGGCGATGCGGGGGTGGTCGTCGCGTACGAAGCCGACGCCATCGATCAAGGCGAACGCCTGGGGTGGAGCGTGGTCGCCACCGGCTACGCCACCGTCGTCACCGCCCCCAGCGAGATCGAACGCTACGCGCATCACCTGCAGCCCTGGGTCCAGGGCACTGCGTCGGACGCGATCCGGATCAGGCCCGACATCGTCACCGGCTTCCGTCTGCGGGAGAGCAGCACGTAGCGGTCGGCTCACTCGCGCGCTTCACCTCATTGCAGCCCTCCGACCGGCACGATGTGACCACAGCCGGTTGGAGTCCCGGAGGCGCCATGCCGAAGCACGGACGGCGCACTGCGATCCCTCCCGCCTTCCGTGGCTACCGGCGACCTGCGCCGGCCCACGACCGTAATGGCCGCGGGCTGCCTGCTCCTGCTGTTCACCCTGCCCCTGCTGTGGCGGGCTCTGCCCGGACCACTCGTTGTCCTCGTTCTCGCCACGGCGGTGGTGGCGGTCTTCGCGCCGGACGAGCAACAGGGAATCGACGTCATCGGCGCGGTCCCGACCGGCTTGCCGGGTTTCGCCCTGCCCGGGCTGACTGACCTCGCCGACCTGGTCCTGCCGGCTCTCGGCGTTCTGCTGGTCGGCTACACCGACGTCGTCCTGACCGCACGCGCGTTCGCCCGGCACGACGACCCACACCCCCTGGACGCCAACCGCGAGCTGTCGGCCCTCGGCACGGCAAATATCGGCGCCGGAGTCCTGCACGGCTTCCCGGTCAGCAGGAGCGCCAGCCGCACCGCCCTCGCGGACTCCTCGGGCGCCCGCACAGAGGCGTACTCCCTCGTTGGCGCGGCTGCGTGGCCGCCGTCCTGCTCTTCCTGCGCCCGCTGCTGGCCCACACGCCGCCCTCGGCGCGATTGTCGTCTACGCCGCCCTACGCCCGATCGAGGTGGGCGAGTTCCGCAGGCTGGCAGCCGTCCGTCGCCGCGAGTTCCTGCTCGCCCTGGGCTGCGGTCTCGGACGACCGGGGTGGGTGATCAGGATCTTCACCAGGTGCCATTCGGTCGGGGTGAGCCGTACGCTGCGCTCGCCCCGCCACACCTTCCTCGCGACCAGGTCGATGGTGAATTTCGTCGGGCGTGACGACGGAGACCTCGGTCGCCTGCGAGGCCGCCGGGGCTTCCTGTCTACGGGCGGCCACCCGGAGGCGGGCCAGGAGTTCGTCCGTGCTGAACGGTTTCGTCACGTAGTCGTCGGCGCCGGCGTCCAGGGCCCGGATCTTGTTCTCGGAGGTGTGGCGCGCGGAGAGGACCAGGATGGGGATCTCGCTCCAGCCGCGGACGCCCTTGATGACGTCGATGCCGTCCATGTCGGGCAGGCCGAGGTCCAGCACGATGACGTCCGGCTTGCGCGCCGCCGCGAGCCACAGGGCCGCGCTGCCGTCGCCGGCCTCCTCGACCTCGAACCTGCGCGCCTGGAGGTTGATCCTCAGCGCGCGGACGAGCTGGGGATCATCCTCCACCACCAGCACCCGGGTCATCGGTGTGCGGCCTTTCCTTCGGTACGGGCACGGTGGGAGCCGACGGGGGCGTTGCTCTCCCCCCACCCCCCTGCCGAGGCCGGGGGGATCGGCACGCCCCGCAGGCTCCCGGTGCGTGCGTTGTGGCGCATCAGCTCTTGGAGAGCGCCTTCAGGGCGATGTTGAGTTCGAGGACGTTGACGCGCGGTTCGCCCATGAAGCCGAGGGTGCGGCCCTGGGTGTTGTCCTCCACCAGCTTCTCCACCTGGGCGACGGCGAGGCCGTTCTGCTCGGCGACCCGGTGGACCTGGAGCTTGGCGTACTCGGGGGAGATGTTCGGGTCGAGGCCGGAGCCGGAGGAGGTGACGGCGTCTGCGGGGACGTCCTCGGGCTTGACCCGGTGGCCCGCGGTGGAGTTGTCGGCGATGACGGCTTCCTTGGCGGCGACGACCCGGGCGCAGAGGGTGCCCTCCTCAGCGTTCTTGGTGCAGACACCGTTCACCGCGCCGTTGTCGGCGGACCGGTTGGTGGCGCCGGAGAGGATCAGCGAGTACCGGGTGTTGGCGCTGTTGCTGCCCAGGCCGTTGGAGGGGCGCGGCTGGAACCACTTCAGGTCCGGCCGGGCCGCCTCCTCGGCGTCATTCGGATCGTTCTTCGGGAGGGTGTACGTCTGCCCGATGAGGGAGGAGCCGACGACGGTGCCGCTCTTGTCCTTGATCTCGGAGCCGTTGGCCTTGTCGTTGAACAGGGCCTGGGCGATCCCGGTGACGGCGAGCGGGTAGAGCACACCGCAGATCACCGTGAGGACCAGCAGGGCCCGCAGGCCCGCGCCGATCAGGCGCGCCGTGTTGCCTACAGAGTTGTTCATCGCAGATCAACCGATTCCGGGGATGAGGGAGATGAGGACGTCGATGAGCTTGATGCCGATGAAAGGGGCGATGAGACCACCCACGCCGTACAGGCCGAGGTTGCGGCGGAGCATCTTGTCGGCGCTGGTGGGCCGGTACCGAACGCCCTTGAGGGCGAGCGGTACGAGGGCGATGATGATCAGCGCGTTGAAGATGACGGCGGACAGGATGGCCGACTCGGGGGAGGACAGGCCCATGATGTTGAGCTTGTCCAGGCCCGGGTAGACCACGGTGAACATGGCCGGGATGATCGCGAAGTACTTCGCGACGTCGTTGGCGATGGAGAAGGTGGTCAGGGCTCCGCGGGTGATGAGGAGCTGCTTGCCGATCTCGACGATCTCGATGAGCTTGGTCGGGTTGGAGTCGAGGTCCACCATGTTCCCGGCCTCCTTGGCGGCCGAGGTGCCCGTGTTCATCGCCACGCCGACGTCGGCCTGCGCCAGGGCCGGTGCGTCGTTCGTACCGTCGCCGGTCATCGCGACCAGCTTGCCCCCGGCCTGTTCGCGCTTGATGAGGGCCATCTTGTCCTCGGGGGTGGCTTCCGCGAGGAAGTCGTCCACGCCCGCTTCTTCGGCGATGGCCTTGGCGGTGAGCGGGTTGTCGCCCGTGATCATGATCGTCTTGATGCCCATGCGGCGCAGTTCGTAGAACCGCTCGCGCATGCCCTCCTTGACGACGTCCTTGAGGTGGATGACGCCCAGGACGCGGGCGCCCCGACCGTCCTTGACGGCGACGAGGAGCGGCGTGCCACCGGCTTCCGAGATCCTGTTGGCGAGATCGTCGGCGTCGTCGGAGACCTGACCGCCCTGTTCCCGCACCCAGGTGATGACCGAGCCGGCGGCGCCCTTGCGGGTCTGCTTGCCGTCCACGTCGACCCCCGACATACGGGTCTGCGCGGTGAAGGCGATCCACTCGGCCTGGGCCAGTTCGCCCTGGTGGCGTTCGCGCAGCCCGTACTTCTCCTTCGCGAGGACCACGATGGAGCGGCCCTCGGGGGTCTCGTCCGCGAGGGACGACAGCTGGGCTGCGTCGGCGAGTTCGGCCTCCGTGGTGCCCTTGACCGGGACGAATTCAGAGGCCTGGCGGTTGCCGAGGGTGATGGTGCCGGTCTTGTCGAGCAGCAGGGTCGAGACGTCGCCGGCGGCTTCCACGGCACGACCGCTCATCGCGAGGACGTTGCGCTGGACGAGCCGGTCCATGCCCGCGATGCCGATGGCGGAGAGCAGCGCGCCGATCGTGGTCGGGATCAGGCAGACCAGCAGGGCCGTCAGCACGATCATCGACTGCTCGGCGCCCGCGTAGATCGCGAACGGCTGGAGCGTGACGACCGCGAGCAGGAAGACGATCGTGAGGGACGCGAGGAGGATGTTCAGTGCGATCTCGTTGGGCGTCTTCTGCCGGGCCGCGCCCTCGACGAGGGCGATCATGCGGTCGATGAACGTTTCGCCGGGCTTGGTCGTGATCTTGATGACGATCCGGTCGGAGAGGACCTTCGTGCCGCCGGTGACGGCCGAGCGGTCGCCGCCGGATTCGCGGATGACGGGCGCGGACTCGCCGGTGATGGCCGACTCGTCGACGGACGCGACGCCTTCCACGACGTCACCGTCGCCGGGGATGACGTCGCCGGCCTCGCAGACGACCAGATCGCCTATACGCAGCTCGCCTCCCGGGACCTGCTCCTCGCTCCTGCCATCACCGGTCAGGCGGCGGGCGACGGAGTCGGTTTTGGCCTTGCGCAGGGTGTCGGCCTGGGCCTTGCCGCGGCCCTCGGCGACGGCTTCGGCGAGGTTCGCGAAGATCGTGGTCAGCCACAGCCAGGCGGTGATGGCCCAGCCGAACCAGTCCGTCGGGTCTTTGATCGCCAGGACGGTCGTGACCACCGAGCCGATCAGGACCACGAACATGACCGGGGACTTGACCATGATGCGGGGGTCGAGCTTGCGGACCGCGTCGGGGAGGGACTTCAGCAGCTGCTCGGGGTCGAAGAGGCCGCCACCGACGCGGCCGGCGTCCGGCTTGTGGCCGGTGGGCACGTCCTGGTGCGGAGCCCTCGTGGGGGTGATGGTGCTCATGCTGCGAGCCCTTCGGCGAGCGGACCCAGCGCCAGCGCCGGGAAGTAGGTGAGTCCGGCGATGATGAGGATGGTGCCGACGAGCAGGCCCGCGTAGAGCGGCTTGTCGGTGCGCAGGGTGCCCGCCGTCTCGGGGACGGGCTTCTGCTCGGCCAGCGAACCGGCCAGCGCGAGGACGAACACCATCGGCAGGAAGCGGCCGAGCAGCATGGCGATGCCGATGGTGCTGTTGAACCACTGGGTGTCGGCGTTCAGGCCGGCGAAGGCCGAGCCGTTGTTGTTGGCGCCGGAGGTGTAGGCGTAGAGGATCTCGGAGAAGCTGTGCGCCCCGCTGTTCGTCATGGAGTTGGCCGGGGTGGGCAGGGCCATGGCGGCCGCGGTGAAGCACAGCACCAGGGCGGGGGTGATGAGGATGTAGCAGGCCGCGAGCTTGATCTCGCGGGTGCCGATCTTCTTGCCCAGGTACTCCGGGGTGCGGCCGACCATCAGGCCGGCGATGAACACGGCGATGATCGCCATGATCAGCATGCCGTAGAGGCCGGAGCCGACACCGCCGGGCGCGATCTCGCCGAGCTGCATGCCCAGCATGGTGATGCCGCCGCCGAAGCCGGTGTAGGAGGAGTGGAAGGAGTTGACCGCGCCCGTGGACGTCAGGGTGGTGGCCACCGCGAAGATCGAGGAGCCGCCGATGCCGAAGCGGGTCTCCTTGCCCTCCATCGCCCCGCCGGCGACGTCGAAGGCCGGGCCGGGGTGCGCGAACTCCGTCCACATCATCAGCGCGGTGAAGCCGAGCCAGATGATGCCCATGGTGGCGAGGATCGCGTAGCCCTGCTTGACCGAGCCGACCATCTTGCCGAAGGTGCGGGTCATCGCGAAGGGGATGACCAGGATCAGGAAGATCTCGAACAGGTTCGAGAAGGGGGTGGGGTTCTCGAAGGGGTGGGCCGAGTTGGCGTTGAAGTAGCCGCCACCGTTGGTGCCGAGTTCCTTGATGACCTCCTGGGAGGCGACCGCCCCGCCGTTCCACTGCTGGGTTCCGCCCGTGAACTGGCCGACCTCGTGGATCCCGGCGAAGTTCTGGATGACGCCGCAGGCGACCAGGACGATCGCGCCGATCACGGCGATCGGCAGCAGGATGCGGACGGTGCCGCGGACCAGGTCGGCCCAGAAGTTGCCCAGCTCACCCGTACGCGAACGGGAGAAGCCCCGTACGAGGGCCACGGCGACGGCCATGCCGACGGCCGCGGAGACGAAGTTCTGCACCGCCAGGCCGCCGGTCTGCACGACGTGGCCCATGGCCTGCTCGCCGTAGTACGACTGCCAGTTCGTGTTGGCGACGAAGGACGCGGCGGTGTTGAAGGCCTGGTCGGGGTCGATGGAGACGAAACCGAGCGAGCCGGGCAGGCTGCCCTGCAGGCGCTGCAGCAGGTAGAGGAAGAGGACGCTGACGGCGGAGAAGGCGAGGACGGCACGCAGGTAGGCGGGCCAGCGCATCTCGGCCGACGGGTTGGCGCCGATGGCCTTGTAGATCCACTTCTCCGGGCGGTAGTGCTTCTCGGAGGAGTAGACGCGGGCCATGTAGTCGCCCAGGGGACGATAGGCCAGCGCGAGCGCGGCGATCAGCGCGAGCAACTGGAGCACGCCAGCGGTTACGGGGCTCATATCAGTGCTCAGAACCTCTCCGGGTACACGAGGGCGAGGACGAGGTAACCGAGCAGGGAGACGGCGACCAGCAGACCGACGATGTTCTCAACCGTCACAGCTTGGTCACCCCCCGGGCGATGAAGGCCACCAGCGCGAAGACCGCGACCGTGGTGACGACGAAGGCCAGGTCGGCCATCGTGAGCTCCTGGATGAAGAGGGAAGTGATGAATCGGCCAGATGGCCGATGACGAGATAACCGTGTCTTCATCCCGGCGTTAAGACGCTTTGACGGGGTCTATACGGACGTCGCGGAACTCTTGATGCCGTCCTTACGCGAGGGGCCGTGCATCGCCGCTCACCCCTGGTGGAACAGGCCGGCCGTGTCCAGGGCGGCTCCTGCCTGCGCCGTCAGGGCGACGGCCACCAAGCGGGCCTCTTCGGGCCGGCGTACTCGGTGATCCGGTCGCCGCGGCGCAGCCACAGGCCGCCGTCGTGCTCAAGGCGGGGGAAGTGCCCGATGAGACTGCCGTACTGGAAGCGACAGCCGCGAAGCCCCAGCAGGCCGACGAGCTCCCGCCGCACACGGACTGCCAGCTGCGAGACGATCAACCCGACGACGAGCAGGAGAACGGCCGTCTGGATCTCCTCGCCGTTGTCGATGGCCAACTGTCGCGCTGACTGCCGTCGCTGGGGATGGACAGCGACAGTGCCTCGTCGTCCCGGGTGACCTCGCGCAGGGCGGCTGCGCCGGACTGGTACGCGACCGGGTCGGTGAGCGGAGCCGGATGTGCCCGCCCGGGATGAGACGCTTGAGCTCCTCGGCGGTGCCCTGGGCGGCGATCCTGCCGTCGTTCAACACGGCTGTCCAGTCGGCCAGTTCGGGGAGAGGAACGCCTTGGCCGCGTACAGCACGTCCGCGTCGGGGAAGGCGTCGCGATACGTCCGGCAACGCCCGCGCACCTCGCCCTCGTCCAGCACGTGGGTCGGGGTGTCGCTCCGGTCGGCGATCTCGCTGAGGGCAACGGCGGTGGTCATGGTCTGCTCCCCCTTCAGACCGTGCGGGCCGTGGTCTCGGGCACCCGTGGGAACGGGGCTCCGGCGGGTCCCGCCGTACCCGCCGCAGGGACCGCGGGCGCGGTGAGAACCGGATCGACGGTCAGGGGGGGGCGCCGAGCGGCCGGGCCATTGCGCGCAGTGCGGCCTCGAAGAGCCGGATCCAGGGCTGGGCCGTACCGAGAGTGGCGGCCAGCCGTTCCGGGCTGGTGAAACCGACGGCGGTACGGGCTCCCAGCGGAGTGCGGAACAGCCGCACGACGACGTGCGCTCCTCCCGGCCGGGCGGCCACGTAAAGAGGCCCGGCCGGGCTCTGTTCCTCGGGCTCGGAGTCGGATCCGTCGTACTGGAACAAGCACAGGGGCCCTCCTCGGGGAACCACGAGTGGCAGGTACGTCCCGGCGCGGGGAGGCAGTCCGGGACGTGCAACCGAAGCTATCCCCCCTCCCGCACCTCAGCGGGCACCCCGTAACGGGACCCGTACGGCCACCGGCCCACTCCATACGGATCACTGACGGCAGGCGGCGACCGGCCTGGCCGCTCGGCACCGGGCAGCCGCGGAGGCCCGCGTACGTGAGGCGGAGCTGAGGGTCGTCCTGGTGTGGCAATCACGGGGCGGCGAACTCGGCAGCAGAAACGGGCTCAGCCCCTCCGCCCTGGCGGAATGCCGTCCCACTGCCGTCGGGAGACGTCGCGAGGTGCTCGGCGCGGCGTTACCGTGCGGCGAAGCCCGGAGCCGCCTTCGCGGGCCTTACCGACGGGGCACACCCGGCGCCGTCCTGGTGGACACCGCCCGTGGCGTGAAGGACCTCTTGGTCGTCGGCACCGGCTCACGTGCCCCGTTCCGCCGCCGCACGCGCCCCTCGCTGGCCCGCTACGGCCTCGCGCACGCAGCCTGTCCCTTACTGGTCGTGGCGCCGTTGCCCCTACAGACCGAGCTGGGCACGGTGCACCGCCGCAGTTTCTTCTGGCAGCCGCTTCCGTCCTCACCCGCGCTCTTCGTCCTACAGGAGCAAGAGCGGCGCCGCTGACTGAGCCACCAGGTGCCGACGGCGAGCACGGCCGGGACGGCGGCCACGGTGGGCAGCCGGCCCGGCACCGCACCCGCGTCGGCCCCGACGATGCCCGCGGTGATGAGGAACGGGCAGCGCCCAGCAGGCCGCGCAGGTGGTCAGGTCGTCGCAGCCTGCCTCGACGGCGGTCGCCAGGGTGGTGCGGATGGTGGCGAGGTCGGCGATGTTCGTGTCGACCTCGGCGAGCTCGGCCGTGGCACGCTCCTGGAGACCGGCGACGGGTCGCGTGACGGCGGTCGAGCGCGCCGCCGTCACGCCGTCGTCGCGCGAACCCCCATGCGTGGATGTACGGGAGGGGCTCCGACTGGCCGTCGAGTTTGAGTCACAGTCCTGAACGGTCGCAGGTGCGCTCAGGCGCCGCAATCCCCCGGAAATCAGGGAGGTATGGCGTGCCCGACGTCGAGCCCGGTGAGAAGGGAAAGGCTTTCGGCCATTGAATGCCAAGATCACTTGCGCCGGATAGGTGCTGTGTGAAAGGTTCGTTCTCGGCGCGAAGATCAACGCGCTCCTGGCGGGGTCCACGGGGCTCGCCGAAATGTGTACGGGGGAGATTTAAGAATGTACTACCAGTGTGATCCAATTCACTTCGCGAGTGTTGCCGCGTGTGGTTTCGTGACGGGTCGAGCCCCAGTGGAATCGGCTCCCCGCTAGATCGAAATTGATTCTTCCGCCAGGTAGGTGGAAGTCGGGCCTCTTGGTGCCCTTTGTCAGTGCGCCCTGCATCCTTCTGTGCGGGTATGGGCGTCCATGTATGGACGCCGCATCCTCTGCAGGCTCTGCCGTGCCGTCGTCCCGTTGCCTCCCATGTGCAAGTCAACGGGCACGGATGAACGTCATCAGGTGCAAAACAGGGATCAGTCTGCTCTTGGCGCGCCCGGAGGCAGTGGCCGGGCGTCGTCGTGCGCAGAAACCACCCTTTCAAGAGTCGGAAAGTCTATGGAAGCCGGAAATCGCGACGGCATAGTCGTATCCCTTCACGAAATCTCGAAACACTACGGCAGTCGCAAAGCGCTGGACGGGGTTGGCTTCGATATCCGTGATGGAGAAGTGTTCGGTCTGCTCGGTCCGAATGGAGCAGGGAAGACCACGCTCCTGGAGTGTCTGACGGGTCTGCGCCGACCGACCGCAGGCTCCGTCAGAGTCCTGGGCCACGACCCTGGGTCACGCGCGCCGGAGCTGAGGAGACTCATGGCGGTGCAGCCGCAGGAGGCAGCGCTGTTTCCGCAGCTGTCGGTTCGGGAGACAGTCGACCTCTGGGCCTCCGTCTACGGGGACCACGAGCGGGTCGACGAAGTCCTGGACCGTGTCGGCCTGGCGGCGCAGGCGTCCCAGCGCGTCAAGGCACTGTCCGGCGGGCAGGCCCGACGTCTGCTGCTGGCCGTCACCGTGATCGGCCGTCCGCGCCTTCTCGTTCTGGACGAACCGGCTGCCGGACTCGACCCGCAGGCCAAGGAACACCTGTGGGACGTCATCCGGAAGCAGCGCGAGGCCGGGGGCACCGTGCTGCTCACGACGCACGACATGAACGAGGCCACGGAGCTGTGCGATCGGGTGGCCGTTCTCGTCGGTGGGCGCATCGCGGCGTGCGACACACCTGCTCGACTCGTGTCGGCGCTGGCGTCCACCAGCACGGTCACCTTCACGACTCCGGCAGGGACGGACCTCGGGTCGCTCGACGCCCTGCCCGGAGTGACCGCCGTCGAGGTCAAGCAGGAAGCGGAAGGGCGCCGGTCCGTGCAGTTGCGCACGACCGACGCTGACCTGACGCTGCGCCGCATAGCGGCAGACGAGCGATTGGTCGCCTCGGACCTCGACATCAGCAGGGGCGGGCTCGACACGGTGTTCCGCAGCCTCGCCACGGAGAGCGCAGGCAGCCAGGAGGCAGCCCGAACCAAGAAGGAGGTGACTGAGTGAACGCGGCACCCTCCGCACTGCGGGAGATGGTCAAGACCAACGCGCGAGAACTGTTCCGCGACGGCAAGACCGCCTTCTTCACCGTGCTCTTTCCGCTGCTCTTCCTCGCGATGTTCCTGGGCCTCGGGGCGCTCACGGCCGGAGGCTCCTACCGGATCGCCGTGGTGGACTCACCGGAACAGCAGACGTTCGTCAACGAGTTGGCGCAGGTCGAGGGATTCCATGCAGAGCCCTGGAAGGGGTCGGGACCGCTCCCGGCCGGCGAGCTGGGCGGCTATGACGCGGTTGTCGCCGTCTCCGGGGGACAGGCATCAGTGGTCGTCGACGCCTCGAGGTTCGGCGCACTGAAGGGTTTGCGGTCCGCGCTCGCCGCAGGTGGGGTCGACGATTCCCGCACCGACTTCCGCACCCCGGACGGCGGTGTGCCCTTCGACCCGCTCAAGGCGGCACTGCCCACCGGCCTGCTGATGGCGCTGATGTCGACGGCCTTCTTCGGCACGGCAACCCCCTTGATAGCCCTGAGGACACGTGGAACCTTGCGGTTGCTGGGGACCACACCGCTGGGCCGATTGACCTTCGTACTGGCCCAGGCCCCGGTCCGGCTGGCTCTCGTCGTCGTCCAGCTGGTCATCCTGGGCATGGTCGCCGTCGCCATGGACTTCATGTCCCTCGCCGACACCCTGCGGCTGATGGGCACAGGTCTACTCGGCGCGATCATGCTGTTCGCCTTCGGCTATCTGATGGCGGCCCGCCTGCGCAACGCAGAGGTGGTCAACGGACTGTTGGGCCTGCTGATGCCGGTACTGCTCTTCTTCAGCGGACTGTTCCTGCCCCTGAGCATGCTGCCGTCCGTCATCACGACGGTCTCCGACGCGCTGCCCACCACATATCTGGTGGACGCCTTCAACCACGACCTCAACGAGGCCGCCTCCGTGCACAGCCTCACCACCGACTGGCTGGTCCTCCTCGCCGCGACGGCTGTCTTCGGTGGGCTCGCCGCCCGTCTGTTCCGATGGGACCAGGGAGAAGACCGATGAACGCACCCGCCCTGCAGGCCGGCCTCGGCCGACTCACCGACCTCGACGCCCTCGTGGGCCCCTACGGCCTGGTGGAACGGACCCACCGGCTGCCCAACCACCCCGGGGACCCGCGGTTCCCGATCTTCTCCGCATCGCTCGGCGACCTCGCCCAGGCCGTCGACAACATCGCCGAGTCCACCCGCGGCCGCAGTGCCCGCGGGGAAATGGACGGCGCCGGCGGTGCCGTCGATCCTGAGCGTGCGGCCCGCCTCAGCGTCGCCGAGGCCTTGGAGCGCTACTCCACCTCCGTCGTCCAGCCGGACGGCGTGGTCTGGGCGACGGCGGAAGAACTGGGCGACGAAGCACTCGACCTGACGACGATGCCTCGCTGTTCTCCGGCGGAACTGGCCCACCCCAGGGCCATCACGGTCGATGTCGACACCAAGGCACCGATGCGCTGGGTACGGGGCTGGTCCCTCACCGCGCGGAAGACCCAGTGGGTGCCCGCCGTGGGTGTGTGGATGCACATCCCGCCCCTGTCCCGGGCGGAGCGGTACGCGAATCCCATTTCCACGGGCTGCGCCACGCATACCGACCTGGCGCAGGCTCTCGTGAACGCGGTGTGCGAGGTCGTGGAGCGCGATGCCATCGCACTGACCTGGTACCAGCGCCTGTCGCTGCCGCGGATCGACTTCGACGTCGTGCCGGAGAACCTGGCGCCGTTCCTGGAGAAGTCACGCAACAGCCTCGTGGAGACCGCCTTCTTCGACGCGACCACGGACCTCGGGATCCCGACGGTGTACTCGGTCGACCTCTCGCCGCACAACGAGGTGCTGGGGCAGATGGTCATGTGCAACACGAGCCTGGACCCGGTCGACAGCGTTGCCAAGATCGTTCGGGAGTCGGCATCCTCACGCATCGCCATGCAGGTGCCGCGCGAGATGCCACCGTCGGTGGACGACTTCCTGCACGTCTTCCACGGGGCTGCCTACATGGGCCGACCGGAGCGGAGGCCGGACTTCGACTTCCTGCTCGAAGGCGACGCCCGCCGGCCCCTCAGCGAACTGCCTGTGCTCACCACCGGCGACAGCGGGCAGGACCTGGCCTTCCTCGTGCAGCGGTTGAAGCGGGCCGGATGCGACGTGATCGCCGTGGAGTGCACGACGGACGAGGCCCGCGACGTCGGATTCCGTGTCGTGCGCGTCATCATTCCGCAGCTCATGCCGCTGTCCTTCACGCATCGTGCCCGCTACCTCGCGCACCCCCGGCTGTACGAGGCGCCGGCCCGGATGGGCCTCCCCGTGCACGCGGAGGCGGACATCAATCCGCATCCCCAACCCTTCGCCTGACGATCCGACGAGCAGGTCCATTTACATGAATGGGAAGCCAATGACCAAGGTGCACGTGCTCGCCGTCGGCGGGTTCGGTGAGGCCGTCGCTGATCGGCTGCGCCGTGAACGCGATGACCTGGAGGTCTCCACCGACCGGGCCGGTTCTCTGGAGCTGTCCGCGAGCTGGCCCGAGGCAGCCCTGCGCATCCTCGCCTCCTGGCGGGAGACACCGCGACTCGCCGAGTTGCTCGACGCCCGGTCGGCCGACTGGGGCACCCCGTGGTTCCCCGTCCTCGCCGAACACCCCCGCTTGCGAGTGGGCCCGGTGGTCGTCCCGGGTGCCGGCGCCTGCTACCGCTGCTTCCGCAAGCGCCGTTCGCAGCACGAGCGGGACGCGGCGCACGTCGCGACCCTGCACGCGCGTTACGACGCCTCGCCCGAGGACGGCCCCGGCGGGTTCCTTCCCCACCACGTGGACATGGCCGCGGGGATGGCCCTGGACGTGCTGCGGCGGTTCGACGCGGGTGAAGGCGAGCTCTTCGCCGGCACCGTCCGTCACTGGCACCTGCTGGAACAGCACCTCTCCGGGGGGCGCGTGGTCGCGGTGCACGCCTGTCCCCGGTGCCGCCGGCGCAGGGAGGTCCCGGCCGAGTCCACCTGGGCGGACCTGGCCAGGGACCTGACACCCCTGCTGACCCCCCTGGACGAGGGCGCGGTCTCCACTCCGGACGGGCCTCCGGCCCCGTCGTCGACTTCCGCTCGTCAGTGAGGTAGTGCCTTGGCCGACAACAAGCTGATCTCCGCAGAGGAGATGCGCCGCGCAGTCGCGCAAGACCCCCAGTTCAGCGCCCCCGAACGGCCCGCCCTGTGCCGCGGCCTGGTCGTTGTGCCCTTCGCCGACGGGATCCTCGTCGAAGGCGCCCCGACCCGGCAGGTCCTGCGGGGAGCGGCGGCGCGTGACCTGGCAGCGAGGGTGTTGCCGCTCCTCGACGGAACGAGGGACGTGGCGCAGCTCGCGCAGCAGACGGACGCGCCGGTGCAGCACATCGAACAGGTCGTCGCGCTCCTGTACACCTGTGGACTCCTTGAGGAGGGGGCGGGTGACGACGGGGTCGACGATCCTGCCGCCGTGTTCTGGTCACGGAGCCTTGACTCCACCCGCGTCAACCGCAATGCGGCCGAGGCGATGAAGCTGCTGACCGGCACTCGGGTGGCTGTGGTCACCGACGGCGGGACCGGAGAACGGCTCCGGGACGCCCTGTCGGACAACGGGTTCGGCGACGTGGAACTCGTCGATTCGGCCGCCGCTCTCAGCGGTGTTCCAGACCTTCTCGTAGCGGTTGACGAAGGCGGTCGTTCGGAGCTGGGTGAGACCGCACGGTGGTGCGCCGCCCGCGGCGTACCGATGCTCCCCGCTCACCTCCACGGCGCAATCCTGGACTTGGGCCCCTACATCGATCCGGGGTTCACCATCTCCTTCGGCGAAGCGGACCGCCAGCGCAGGGCGCACCCGCCGGAGGCCCGCCCCGAGGCCGCCGGCGGCAACGCCGTGCACACCATGGCCACAGCCCTGATCACAGGTCAGGTGACGGCCATCGCGAGCAGGGTCGGCGCCGTGTCCGTGCTGCGCGGCATGGTCCGAACCGACCTGGAGTCATGGCGTCAGGACATGTACGTCATGGCGCCGGTACCGGACCACACGGATTCCCGGTCCTCCCTGACGGCGGCGGACGTGCCGCTCGCCCTGGCCTTCGAGACGTCGGTCGCCTTCCCACCGCGGAAGCTGCTCAACCCCCGCGACCACCAGATGCACTACAAGCCCGGCAATATCGCCCTGCAACACGAGAGCAAGCGGTGGCCGAGCGCCCGCACCCTCACACTTCCCCGGACGGGGATCCACCCGCAGGCTCCGTTGGAGCCGTCCGGGACCGCGTCGGCCGGCCAGGTCGGCCTGGCCCATCTCGCATCCCTGCTCCTGCTCGCCGTCGGGCGGCAGGAGGAATCGGCGCCGGGCCGCCCCAGTGTCCCCCGATGGGCGCCCACCGGCGGTAATCTGGGCTCCGCCAATCTGCACGCCGTGGTCCGCGACGTCGAGGGGGTTCCGGCCGGCTTCTGGGGGTACGACTCGGCAGCCCACCGGCTGGCCCGGCTGCCCGATGCCGTGGACCCCGCCCGGGTGTCCGGTGCGGACGCCGCAGCCACACTCGTCCTCACCGGTTCCCTGGCCCGGGTCGCATCGAAGTACTCCACTTTCGCCTGGCGCATCGTGCACCTCGACGGCGGAGTGGCGATCGCCCAGCTGGCGCACGCGGCGCGGTCCTTCGGGCTCCGGGCCCGGCCCCTGGACCGGTGGGACGACCTGGCTCTCGCCGCCGCATTCGACCTCGACCTGGACGCCGAGCCCATCACCGGCGTCGTGGAACTCCGACCCTTCATCGCAGACGAGGCCTGACCCATGCAGACGACGTCACCGCTCCCCGCGCTGTTGGAACACAACGAGCTGATGCGGAACCTCCAGCTGCGTTCACGCCTCGACGCGGCAGCCCTCAGGGCGGAGCCCGCCGCGCCGGACACCGCGCTGCGCGGAACGCTGCGGTCCGCCGGTGAGGGGAAACACCTGGTTCCCGCCGGGATCGCACCCGCAGGTACGGAACCCCTGGAATCCCTGCTGCGCCGCCGGGCATCGGTACGCACCTACGCGCCGCGGCCCGTCGCAGCCGACGTGCTCGCCGCCGTCATCGACCGCGCCGCGACATTCGACCGCGAGGCGTGGCACGACCACGACGCGGGGGTCGAACTGGAGTTCCTCGTGGCGGCACGTGACGTGGCCGGACTGCCCGTGGGGCTGTACCTGTACTCCCCGGCGGGGGGCGGGTTCACCCGCCTCTCAGATCTCCCCGCCGGCGACGCGGCCGCAGAACTCGTGCTCCAGCTGGAATTCGCACACGCGCCCGCGATCGTCATGGTGTGCGGACCGCTCGCGGCGTCCTTGGACCGCCACGGCGAACACGGCCACCGGCTGCTGCTCACCCGGGCCGGAGCCGCCGCCCACACCGCCTGGCTCACCGCTCTGGACCGGGGCCTGGTCGGCAGCATCTTCGCCGGCTTCCTCTCCTCGGCCCTCAAGCCGCTCGTGCCGGTCGACGGCTACCGCAGCGCACAGCTGCTGGCGTTCTCCTGCGGCCATGCCGCACAGGCCGGCTGACACCCCGAGACCACGGGCGCACACCACACCAGACTCCGCACTCCGGAAGGGGCGCGGCTCCCATCGGCGGTTCCCGCAGCTGCGGCCGCCGGTCATCCATCACACAAGAACGGAGGGCGTCATGCCCAACGACATCGACCTCGCGATCGACCTGTTCGCCGAGGACACCACCGCCCTGACGGTCGACGAGCTGCCCAACGACTCGTCGCTCGCCTCGGTTTCGACGGCCGGCACCTTCGGCTGCCTTCTCGGCTCCACCGTCGCCACCGCCGGCACGGCCAGCTCCCAGGGCTGAGCTCCGCTTCCAACCCGCCTTCACGAAAGGACATTCCAGTGGGAGAGACCATCAACCTCGACCTCTTCGCCGAGGACATCACCAGCGAGCTGACCGCCGAGGTCCTCGACAACGCGGCCCTGCTGGGCACCTGGGGCTCGATCGGCACGTTCGGCAGTGCCACCTGCCCCGCCTCCACTGCCTCGACCGGCGGCAGCGCGTCCTCGTCCGGCTGATCAGCTTCCCGACCGCATCTGCGTCCGGGAACCACCGAAACCCTACTGAAAGGAACATCATGATGAACACGCTCAACCAGGACGTGATGGCCATCGACCTGTCCGTTGAGGACATGACGGTCGAGACGCTCGGCGACAGCGCCCTGCTCGGCACCGCCGCCTCCTTCGGCACCGCTGCCTCCGCCAGCTGCCCGGCGGCGTGCTTCGGTACCGCCAGCTCCGCCTCCTCGGCCGGCTGACAACCGAACCGCTGACACCTGGATGAAGACGCTGTCCGGCCGGCACTGGCTCAGAGTGCCGGCCGGACAGCGGCCCCAGCATTATCCCTCAGGAGCCATTCATGCGATCACCAGCCGCGGCCGATCACCAGCAGCAAGCCGTGCCAGAAAGCAGCGAAGCGGCGACCAAGGAGAAGAGCAGCGCGGACACTGCGTGGCTCGAGACCGAGCTGCTGGCCGTGCGAGACACCATCGAACTCACGGACGGCCTCGACGGCCGTCCCCTCCTGTTCGACTCCGACACCGGCAAGTACGTGGCGGTGTCCAAGGCGGGCACCGTCATCCTGACGCTCCTCGACGGCGAGACCACCGCCCGTGGCGTGGTGCGCCGGGTGGCCTCGCCGTCCGCCGACCCGGTCCGCGCCGAGACCGCTGTCATCCGGTTCCTGACCGAACTCCGCCAGGCCGGGGTCCTCACCCTCGAACCGCAGGAGGAAAAGCGCCGGGAACGGGTCCTCAAGTACTCGCTGCGGCAGAGGATGCCGCGCAAGCCGTTGACCCGTTCCGTCCACATCCTGCTCGAACCCGTCGCCAAGGTGCTGCAGAAGCTGCCCGTACCCGTGGTGGTCGGCATGTGGATCCTGCTGACGGGCGCGGGCCTGGCCACGGCGGGGTACGCCCTTGCGACCCGGAGCCTGCCGGACTACACGGTTTGGTCCGGGATCGCGGCGCTCCTGCTGATCCTCCAGATCGCCGTCCACGAGCTGGCGCACGCCCTGGTGTGCCAGTCCTTGCGGGTCCCGGTCCGGGAGGCAGGCATCACCCTCATGCTCTATGTGATGCCCGTGGCGTACGTGGACCGTACGGACGCCTACCGGGTGCGGGGCCGCGCACCACGCGCCCTCATCGCGCTCGCCGGACCCATGAGCGACGCCATCTGGGCGGGAGCCACCGCTCTCGTCCTGCTGCACACCAGCGGGACCGTACACGAGGTCGCCGGCGCGCTGCTGCAACTGCAGGTGCTGCTCATGATCGTGAACCTCAATCCGCTGCTTCCCTCGGACGGATACCACGCACTGGAGTCCGCCATGGGCTCCGTCAATCTCCGCGGCCGGTCCTTCGCCTTCCTCGTCCACCTGGCCACGAGGGCCCCGCTGCCCAGTCACCTGCTCGTAAGCAGCAAGCTCAAGCGTGTCGGCTACTGCGCCTTCGGCGTCCTGTGCGCTCTCTACGGAGTGTTCATGGTCGGGGTCGTCCTGACGTGGTGGTGGCACCTCATCGAAGGGCTCCTCGGATGACTCCCCTCCCGACCGCGCCCCAGCTCCGGACGACACCGGACGCCACACCACCGGCTGCCGCGCGGCGTGCGCAGCCCGGGGCCCGCGCCCGGGGCGGGCGGAGCCCAGTGGTCTCGGCGTGGGCGGTTCACCGCGTCAACAGGCTGCCCGTGGAGACGCTGGACCTCGCCCTGGCCCGCACCTCGGACTCACTGCGGCGCGAGACGGAGTTCGAGGAGCAGCTCGCCGAGCGGGCCGACTTCCTCACCGATGCCCTGCACGCCGCTGTCCCGACGCTCGACGATGCGCCGCACCTCCGTCGCGCGGTCCTCAAGCTGCGCCGCTGCATACACAACGGCCGACCGGTGCAACTGTCGGAAGACATCATGGCGGGGCTGCGCGAAACGCTGGGCGGCCCGGCGGCCCTCGCGCTGACGGACTGGCTTCACGGTATGCGCGACCTCTCCGCACTGCGCGAGCGGACCGACGCCCTGTACGAAGAGGAGCGCGGGCGGGCCACCGGACGCCTGCGGGAAGTCCTCTCCGATCCGGTCTTCGCCCAGGGACTCGCACAGGCGAGCCCCCATCTGCTGGACCACGTGACGGCCAGGCCGCTCGAACCGAACAGCAAGGCTGCCCGTTCGGTGCTCGGCTACGTCTCCAGGGCTGCGGTGAAGACCAGTCCGTTCTCCCGGCTGACCGCGTTGGCCCTGGAGGGTGGGGAAGCGGACGGAACCGGCCACAGCTACGTCGATCAGCAGCACGTCCGTGCCTGGCTGGACACCCTGGCCCGCGACAAGCGCTTCGCCGCAGCCTTCCAGGTCGAGCCCAACAGGTCGTTGCGCCGACCGGGCGGACGCGCGTACCTGCTGACCCCTGCCCACCCCGGTCCGGGCGAATCCGCCTGGCGCACGGATTCGATCGCCGACGCCTCCCGCCATGTCGAGCTGATCGGCGCCTTGGCCTCGTGGCCCCGCATGACGATCGCCCAGGCCCTCGTACGCATCGGGGGCAGAGACCCGTTCGGAGGGTTCCTCAGACTGCTCGACACCGGGCTGCTGCAGCTCGTGCTCCCCTGGACGGCAACGGAACCGCACCCCATCCGTTCCCTCGCACGGAGTCTGCAGTGCCTTTCCGACCCGGTCGCGCGGCGCACCCGTGCGCTGCTGGAGGACCTCGGGAAGGAGGCGGCGGGACTCCACCTGCTCTCCGGGAGCGAACGCGCCCGATCGGTCAACCGACTTGCCGCACGCATCGGCTCCGGCACTGCGGACGATCCGCGGCCCGCCATCCCCTACGCCGCATACGAGGACGCCCTGTCCGACGTCCCGGCGGACCTGCCGGCCGAAGCCGTCCGGGAGGACCTCGCCGAGCTGGGCCGTCTCCTGCGCCCCTATGTCTTCCGCTCGCACGTCTACGACTGGCTCCGGGACGAGTTCGTGGCCCGGTACGGCGCCGGCGGGCACTGCCCCGACCTGTTCGAGTTCCTCTGGGCCGTCGCGGCATCTCCGGGGTTCGAGGCGAACCTCTACCGAGCCCTGCAGAAGGACCACGGGGAGTCGGGACGCCCCACCGAACGCGCGTGGCTGCCCGTGTCCGCGTCAAGCGCGCCGCCGACGGCAGCCGTGCTGTACCAGGTCGCAGCACGGTCTGCCGACGCTGTCCGCAGTGGCGACTACCGGATCGTGGTGAACCAGTACAACTCGGGAGTGGGCGGGCTGCTCGCGCGCTTCCGCCACCAGCTGGACGGCCCGACTGCCGACCGCGTCGGGCTCACCCGGCACCTGCGGCACTGGATCGCGGAGCTGTTCCCGCACGCCGCACCGCGCCAGCTCACCCTGTCCGGTGACGTGAACGGGATGCACCGCGCTGCCGATGGTGTACTGCCGGCGTTCCGCTGGCCGGGGGAGCCCTCCCACGCCGGCGAGGCCGTGCACGAGGCGGCGCCCGCGACCATCAGCCACTGCCCGGACACGGACACGCTGGAGTTCGCGGACGGCACCGGTCGCGCACTCGCGCCCGTCTACCTCGGCGTCGTGCCGCAGCACCTCATCCCAGGCGTCGCGCGGTTGCTGCTGTGCCTCGCCGACCCGTGGATCAACGGATCCCGGTTATGCTGTACGCCGAACCCGGTGGACGGCTCTCCACCCGTCACCGGCGAGGACGTAGAAGTCGTCCCGCGCAGGGTTCACGACCGCCTGGTCCTCGGACGCCGTACCTGGCGGATCGCCCCCGAAGCCCTGCCCCAGCCGACCAAGGGCGAGCAGCCTTCGGCCTACTTCCGGCGGGTGCACCGGTGGCGCATCGGCCTGGGCCTCCCGGACGAAGCGTTCGTGTCCGTCGAATTCCCCTTCACGGCGGCAGGAGTGTCCTCCTCCCGGAGCAAGCCCTTCTGGCTCTCCTTCCAGAGCCCGCACGCGATCTGGGCGGCGGCGAACCACATCGGCAAGGCGAAGGACGCGACGGCCGTCCGGCTCGCCGAAACGTGCCCGGACCGCTCCGCCTACTGGCTGCGGGACGACAGCGGGAGCCGCCGGGCGGCAGAACACGTCTCCCTGCTGCGCTGGCAGCGCCCCTCACGGCATGCCCGGCCCAACGGTGAGCCCGAAACCCACAGCGCGGAGGCGAGCTCGTGAAGGACCCTCTCCTGCAGGCGGACTGGTGGTACGCACGTCTCTACCCCGGCGGACTCGACCACTTGGACCAGGCCGTTGTCCGGTGCTTGCCGCCTCTTGTCGATCTCGCCCAGGAACTCGGTGCCGACCGGTGGTTCTTCATCCAGTACACCGACTGGAAGGGCCCACACCTCAGGCTCCGGATCCACGGCGAGCGCGACACGGTGGACCGGCTCCACAGAAGGCTCCCGCGGATCGCCCTCGACCTCGAAGTACTCGCCCGCGAGTCCGTCCCGAGCCGTGGCGCCCTGGTCCCGTTCGAGTCGGGCCCGTTCAGCGGGTGCCACGCCGGCGTCGCAACGGCTCTCTACGAACCCGAGGAGGGAAAGTACGGAGGGCCCCTGGGGACCGAACTCGCAGAAGAGGTCTTCCAGCACTCCAGCGACCTCGCCCTGTGGGCCGCAAACCTGCAGCGCCACCCCGACCGCGCAGCCCTCGCGACACTGTTGCTGCGCGCCTCGGCAGCTGCCCTGCAGGAGCACGTCACGGGTACCGACACCGCGTGGTTCTGGGAGCGCCACCTTGCCTGGTGGACCCATGACGGCGGACGAGGTGCCGCAGAACTCCGTACCCGTCTGCGGACGTGCGCCGCTACCGACGAGCCGGGAATCCGCAGCCGAGTTGCCGAGTTGGCGCATGATCCGGAAGTGCGGGTCCGCCTACGGGCCTGGACCGAGGTGCTGTCCGCCTACCTCGGGAGGGCCGCGGCCGGCCAAGTTCCCTACAGCGCGGGGCACCTGGTGTTCCACCAGGCCCACATGATGTGCAACCGGCTGGGAGTGCTTCCGCGAGAGGAGGCCCTCCTCGGGATCCTGGCAGCCGAGGAACCCGGTTTCACCTGAGCCCGTATGGTGCTCCACCAGCAGGTGTTGGCTGTGCGTGGCACAATACGTGTATGACACACGATGGTAATTCCGGAAGCCGTTCCCTTGGTATCGGCCTGGCCGTGGGCATGTCGCTCGGCGTCGCAGTTGGGCTCCTGCTCGGGCTTTTCGTCTTCGACAACGTCGGCATGGGCCTGGGCCTCGGGATCGGGATCGGGAGCGCTGCCGGCATCGGCCCCGCGGTGCGACGCCGTGCCCACGGCGCACCCTCGGGGGAAGAGGGTTGATGCTTGCCGTCGCCCGCTTTCTGGCCCTGTAAGAGAAGTAGTGTCGATTCTGAAGCATCGAAAGGATGCAAAATGCGCTTACCTGCCTCCAGGGCGGCTGTTGTCGCCATGGCTTTGACTGCCTCCTCGTTCGTCGCCGGTTCCGCATCAGCGGCGGAGAGCGGCTGGTTCAAGGCCTATGACGGTGCGGTGATCACGGGGAAGCGCCATTCTGAACGTGAACTTCCGTTTTCTGTGCTCTCCACGCTCGTGATCAAAGGTGAGTTGAAGAACACCGGCAACGACTGCTACTCCCTCTGGGCCAAGTTGGGCATCGGCAGTGCGCCGGCCACAAGAGCCGCCACCCAGTGCGGTCCGGGTGCGGCGACATTCGATCTGCGTTCGGTGCCGGCCATGAACCCCGACGGAACGCTCTTCCTCTGCAAGGGCGAGGCCACCCAGAACTGCGGTCCGCGGTTCTCGGCGCGCGAGTTCCCCGTCAGTGCGCTCCCGATCCGCTGACGAAGGACGGACCTCCGCCCCGGCTTGCCCCGCGGGCGTGGCCCTTGGCATGCGTTCGCACCCGGCGCCACACGCCCCCCATCGGCATGTTCCCGAGCCTGTTCGATCACCTCGAACGGCATGCCCCTCTGGTAGGCCCCGACCCCGTGCGAGGTTGCGGCCCACCACGGGCTCGGGGTGGGCGCGACTCGCCATCCGTGGCCTCCGTACGCTGCGCTCGTGGGACCGGCTCGTCGTCGATGACACCGATGCGGAGCGAGCAACCGTGATCAATCGCAGGTCGTCCCCATAGGGTCGGGGGCATGACAGCATCCCCTGCCGGCAGTGCCTTCGACTCCCTCCGCCTCGACGCCGTGCCCGATCAGGACGCGTTGCGCCGGGTATACGAACTGCCCAAGGACACGGCCCTGCGCAAGCAGATGACCGAACTCACCGACCAGACGCGGCGGTTGATCGGCTGCTCCTCGCTGGTCCTGGTCGCCAGCGCGGACGTCGACGGCAACTGCGACGTCTCCCCGCGCGGCGGACCCGCCGGCTTCGTCGCCGTCCTGGACGCGCGGACGGTGGCGATTCCGGACGCCACCGGCAACAAGCGTCTGGACACCCTGCGCAACGTCGTCGCCACCGGACGGGCCGGGCTGCTGTTCATCATCCCGGGGCGCACCACGACGCTCAGGGTGAACGGCCGGGCCTGCGTCTCCACCAGCCCGGAGCTGCTGTCGCAGCTGACCGCCGTCGGCAAGCCGCCGGCCAGTGCGCTGGTGCTGGGCATCGAGGAGGTCTACCCGCACTGTCCCAAGTCGCTCCTGCGCAGCGGGGCCTGGAAGCCGGAGCAGTGGCTGCCCGCCGACGCCCAGCCGACCTCGGCCGAGGTGACGCTGGCCCAGCTGCGGATGCCGGAGCTGACGATCGCCGCCATCGAGCAGGCGGAGGCGGACTCGCTGAAGTACCGCTACGAGTAGCGGCCCTCCGGCGATGGCCGAACGACCGGCCCGCCGCCCCGGACCGACATGCCGCGAGATCAACCGCGGTGCGGGCGCCGGCAGCTGAGAACCGTGCCGACTGCGCCTCCTCGTCGCAGGTCTCAGTCGAGCGGCGGCAGTGGTTCGCGGGCCGCGTGCCAGGTGGGCGGGAGGGCGGCGACGCCCGTGCGGGCGGCGATCACCCCGCCCGCGATGGCGCAGGTGGTGTCGATGTCGCCGCGGCCGGCGACGGTGGACCACAGGCCCTCGTGGAGGTCGTCGAGATGTCCCGCGGCGCACCAGAGGGCGTAGGGAACGGTGTCGGGACCGGACATCCGGTAGCCGGAGCCCAGGACCTCCGCGGCGTGCCGGACCGAGGCGCGTGCCGACATCCGGGCCGCGACCCGCACCCCCGACCGGACGTCGCTGTCGGGCAGTCGTGCGGCGACCGCCCGGAGGAAGTCCGGGCGGGCCGGCGCCGGGCCGCCCCGGCTGCGCGTCGCGAGCGCTGCGGCGACGGCCACCGCCACCGCGCCGGCCACCGCCTCCGGATGGTGGTGCGAGACCACGCTCTGCTCAGCGGCCCGTTCGGCGACGGCGTCGAGGTCGGCGGCGTGCCAGGCGCCGAGCGGGGCCACGCGCATGGCCGCGCCGTTGCCCCAGGAGCCCTGGCCGTCGAACTGCCCGGCCACCACCTCCCGCCACGGCTCGCCCGCACCGATCCGGCGGAGCACGTCGTGCATCGAGGCGCCGTACCCGCGGTGCGTGTCGCCGGCGTAGGCCTCGGCGAGGCGGCGGGCGAAGCGGTCCTGGTCGACCGTCCCGCCGCCCTCGGCGAGTTCCCGTACGAGGACGACCGCCTGGGCGGTGTCGTCGCTCCACTGCCACAACGGCTCCGGGGGCACGATCCGTGCCTCCAGGGCCGCCGGGCCTTCGCGGCGCAGGATGCCGAACCAGCGGTCGCCGAAGGCATCGCCGAAGGCGAGTCCGGACAGCGAGTCGAGAGCGGCGGCAGGCAGATCGATCATCGGATCAGTATCACAAGGCGACGGCGCCCCCGGCATTCCGTTTGTGCGGGCCGGTACAGGTCCCGGACCTCCGGGCACGGCCGGAAGCCGGCCGGCGCCCATCGGTTCGAGCAGACCGGGCCCGGCCGGGCCCGCCGACCACACCGTCGCGGCCCTCGTCAGGGGGCCGGGGGTCGTTCGACCAGGCGGCCGTCGCGCAGTTCCACTACGCGGTCGGCGAGTTCGATCAGGTTGGGGTCGTGGGTGGCGACGAGGATGGTGACCGACTCGCTGCGCACCACCGCGCGCAGCAGCTCCATGATCGACCGGCCCGTCTCGGAGTCGAGCTGGCCCGTGGGCTCGTCCGCGATGATCAGGTCGGGGTCGTTGGCCAGGGCGCGGGCCACCGCCACGCGCTGCTGCTGGCCGCCGGAGAGTTCGCCCGGGCGCTGCTCGGCGTGGTCCGCGAGGCCGACCAGGGCGAGCAGGGTGCGGGCCCGCTCCTCGCGTTCCTTCGCCGGCATGCGGCGCAGCCGCATCGGTACGCCGACGTTCTCGGCGGCGGTGAGGACCGGTATCAGGCCGAAGGACTGGAAGACGAAGCCGATGCGGTCGCGGCGCAGGGCGAGCAGGTCCGGCTCGCCCAGGGTCGCCAGGTCGGTGCCGTCGACGCTGATCCGGCCGCTCGTCGGGGTGTCGAGGCCGCCGACGAGGTTCAGCAGGGTGGTCTTGCCGGAGCCCGACCGGCCCTTGAGGGCAGTGAGTTCGCCCCGGCGGACCTCGAAGGACACGCCGCGCAGGGCGTGGACGGCCTGCGCCCCGCTGCCGAAGCTGTGGTGTACGTCGTCCACGACGACGATCGGTGTGCCGCCGGCCTCGCGCGCCGCCGGGACCGTGGCCGTTTCCTGGTGGTCCGTCATCGCCTGTACCCCCCGTTGGGTCGTCCGAGCGGAGCATCTGGCTCCGGATCTCGCGCCCGCTCACGCTGCCGCTGCAACATTCTGATCGCATTTGCGCATCCGTCGCACCAATCACGCAAGCCCCTTCCGTCCATGGCCCGAATCTGACAACATCGTCCGCTATCCGGTACCTGGGGTCCGGACGGGGGAGGAACACAACACGTGCTCGGCTTCGTCGTGCGCCGGCTGCGCGGGCGATGGCCGCTCGCCGTCGCCGTGCTGCTCACCGTATTGATCACCGCGACCGCTCTGACCGCACTGACGGCCTTCACCCGTGGCGTGGGGGAGGAGGGGCTACGGCGGGCCCTGACCGGCCCGGAACAGCCCCGGACCGCCGTCGTGATCACCAGCGGCCACCCCGCAGACTCCCGCACCAAGGACGGCGAGTCCGTCCGGGCCTACGCGGACGAGGTGTTCGGACGGCTCCCCGTGACCACCGAGAGCGTGGCCCGCAGCCGTTCGTACGGACTCCCCGGCGCCGCCGCCTCGGGCCAGGACGCCGACCTGACCCTGCTCGCCGCCTTCGGCCGGGAACACCTACAACTGCTCACCGGCCAGTGGCCCGGGCCCGTCACCGCTCCCGGCACCACCACGGCCACCGCCCCGGCACCCGTACAGGTCGCCGCGCCGCGCGCCGCCCTCGCCCGGCTCGGCCTCGCCGAGTCCGCCCTGCCCGCACCGGTCCGGCTCGACGACCGGTTCGGCGGCCCCCCGCTCACCGTGCTCGTCACCGGTGTGTACCGGGCCGCCGACCCGGACGCCGGGTACTGGCGGCTCGACCCGCTCGGCGGCCGCGAGGTCCAGTCCAGCACCCTCGCCACCTACGGCCCGCTCCTGGTGGACGACAGCGCCTTCACGACGGGCGCACTCCTGCAGAACTACCGCCTCACGCTGCTCACTCCGGCCCTCGGCACCATCCGCAGCACCGACGCCGAGGCGATCCGCAGCGCCACGGAACCCGCCGCGGCCACCCTCGAGCGCAGCACCTCCCTCCGGGCCGCCACCGAACTGCCGAAGGTCCTCGCCGAGCTGGACTCCGGCCTGCGCGTCGCCCGCTCGACCCTGATGATGGGCGCCCTCCAGCTCGCCGTCCTCGCCACCGCCGCACTGCTCCTCGTCTCCCACATCGTCACCGTCCGCCAGGAGCCGGAGCGCGTCCTGCTCACCGCCCGCGGCGCCTCCCGCCGCCGGCTCGGCGCCCTGAGCGCGGCCGAGTCCCTGCTGCTCGCCCTGCCCGCCGCCGTCCTGGCGCCGCTGCTGACCCCGCCCCTGCTGCGCCTGTTCAGCCGGTTCGGACCGCTGGAGCGGGTGCACCTGGAGATCCCGGACACCTGGCTGGTCTGGCCCGTCGCGGCCGGCTGCGCCCTGGCCTGCGTCCTGCTCACGACCCTGCCCTCCGTCCTGCGCGGCGCCTCGGCCGCCGTACTGCGCCGCGCCGGCAGCCGCCAGGCGGTGGTGACCGGCGCCGCCCGCTCCGGCCTGGACCTGGCCGTGGTGGTCCTCGCCGTCCTCGGCTACCAGCAGCTGTCGCAGCGCGGCGGTACGGACGCCCCGCCGCCCGCCACCGGTTTCGGCGGCGGGCTCGGCGTGGACCCCGTCCTGGTCGCCGCCCCGGCCCTCGCCCTGTGCGGAGGCACGCTGCTCGTCCTGCGGCTGCTGCCGTTCGCCGCGCGCGCCGGAGGCCGCCTGGCCGCGCGCGGCCGGAGCCTGGCCCCGGCCCTCTTCGGCTGGCAGCTCGCCCGGCGCCCCGGCCGGGCCACCGGGCCCGTGCTGCTCCTCGTACTCGCCGTCTCCAGCGGCATCCTGGCCCTCGGCCAGGACTCCGCCTGGTCCGCGTCCCAGCGCGACCAGGCCGACTTCGCGACCGCCGGCGGCCTGCGGATCTCCGCGAGCAGCATGCCCGCGATGGGACAGGGCGGACGCTACGGGGCACTGCCCGGCGGCGACCGCCTGAACCCGGTGGTCCGCCGCGAGCAGCAACTGCCCGGCGGGGTCGTCGCCGACGTCCTCGCGCTCGACGCCCCCAAGGCCGGCGAACAGGTACCGCTGCGCGCCGACCTGCGGGGCGGCCGCGACATGCGCGAGCTCTTCGCCCCGCTCGCCGACACCGCCGCCCAGGCCCCCGGCGTCGCACTGCCCGGCAACCCGCGCCGGGTCGACCTCGACGTGTCCGTACGGTCCTCCGGTACCGGCTGGGCCGCCGTCAGCGTGCTGCTGCGCGACCGGTTCGGGGCGGTCCACGCCACGCAGTCGGTCACCCTGCCCGCCGGCGGCGACGCCACCCTCGCCTTCCCCCTGGACACGCTGACCGGCGCCCCGGTCGGATCGGCCGCGGCCCCGCTGACCCTGGCGGGCCTACGCCTCTCCTACGCCGGGGACGGCGGCCCGCCCGGCGACGGCAGCGAACTGACCCTGCGCCGGATCGCCGTCTCCGACACCGTCGACGGCGCCGCGTCGGCGGTCCCCGCACCCGCCACCGCCGGCCCGGCCGGCTGGCGCTCCCTGCCCCCGCAGGGGCAGCGCATCCAGCGGGCCCCCGAACCGGCCCCCGTCCCGACCGGATCCACGGACCTGGCGCGGCTGCGCTACTGGGGCGGGTTCGGCACCGACCGGGGCGTCACCGTCGTCCTGTTCCCGGCGCCGGCCGCGCCGCCCGCCGACGCGGTCCCGGCCGTCGCCACCACCCACTACATGCGCAGCGTGGGCGCCGCCGTCGGCGACACCGTCCCGGTCCCGATGGACGGGGCGACCGTCCCCATGCGGATCACCGCCGCCGTGGACTCCCTCCCCGTGGCCGGACGCACGGCGCTCGCCGCCGACCTGCGCACGCTCGGCCGTTTCCTGCTGGAATCCGCCGGCCGGCAGCCGGGCGCGCCCACCGAGTGGTGGCTGCCCGCCGCCTCGGCCGCCGACCCCGTCCCGGCCCGCGCCGCCGCCGAACTGCGCGCGGGGGTCAGGACCGAGCGCGTCCAACTCCGCGAGGAGATCACCGACCGCCTGCTCGACGACCCGCTGAGCGCCGGCCCGCAGAGCGCGCTTACCGCCCTCGCGATCGCCTGCGCGGTCCTGGCGGCCATCGGCTTCGCGACCTCCACCGCAGCCGAACGAAGGGTACGCGGCCGGGAGTTCTCCGTCCTGCTCGCACTCGGCACACCGCGCCGGTCACTGGCCGTGGCGGCCGCCGCCGAGGGCGGCGTGCTGATCCTCATCGGGACCGCCGTCGGGACCGGGCTGGGCCTGGCCCTCGTCCATCTGATGGCACCCCTGATCGTGCTGACCCCCTCGGCCGGCCGGCCGTTCCCGCCCGTGCAGGTGCACATGCCGCTCTGGCAGATCCTGCTGACGGCCGCCGCCATCGCCGCCGTTCCCCTGCTGTCGGCCGTCTTCAGCGGCCCCCGGGGCCGCGACATCGCCGCCCGGCTGCGCCCCGTGGAGGAGATGTGACCACCCCGCCGTCCGCCACCCCGCCGCCGTCCGACGCCCGGACGCCCGCCGCACCGCGGTCCGGGCCGCGGCCCGCGCCGTGGGTACGGACCCGGCTGCGCGCGGCCCCGCTCGGCACCCTCCTCGCCGCCGCGCTGGCGTTCGTCGCCGTCCTGCTCGCCGCCGCGCTGCCCAGGGCCCAGGACCGCGGCGCCGACCAGGCCCTCAGGTCCTTCCTGAACGACAGCGGATCGAGCCGCACCAGCCTCCAGGCGACCGCGCCGGCACCGGCGTCCGGGCAGAGCGCCCAGGCACTGGACCAGACGCTGAAGAGCCTGCTAGCCCGTACCGGGAACACCTTCCACGTCGAGGCCGAGAAGGTCGTCCACGGCACGCGGACCAACAAGCGGCAGCCGCTGATGAATCCGGAGCTGTCCCGCCCGCACGGCCTCCCGCCCGAGATGTCCCTGCTGTACGTGCAGCAGGCGCAGGACCACGTGAAGCTGGTGGAGGGGCGCTGGCCGAGCGGCGCCCCCCGGCCCGCCGGAGGCGCCGCGTACGAGCCGCCGCTCCAGGTCGCCATCTCGCAGCAGGCCGCCGAGACCATCGGCGCCCGCGTCGGGTCCGTCCTGGCGAGCGCCGCCCTGGTCGACGGCACGCCGTCCGTGGAGGTCGTGGGCCTCTTCTCGGTCCGGGACGAGACCGAGGACTTCTGGGTGGGCATGGACTGCCTCCCGCGCGCCTGCAAGAAGTTCGTCGGGGAGAGCTACCTGTGGGAGGCCGACGCCCTGATCGGGGCGGGCGACCTCGACCGGATGGACCTCTGGGGCCACGACGCGCAGGACTTCTGGCGCCTCCCGGTGGACGTCGACCGCCTGCGGGCCGACCGGCTCGGCGCCACGAAGAAGGAGATCGCCTCCTATGTGGCCGGCCCCACCGCCGCCACCCTGTCGTTCGAGACCCGTCGCGAGCGGCTGCGGACCACCTCGTGGCTGCCCGAACTGTTCGAGCAGGCCCACGAACGCAGGCAGGCGGCGGCGCCGCTCGCACTGATCGGACCCGCCGGGGTCGGCGGGGTCGCCTTCGTCGTCCTCTGCCTCGCCGGAGCGCTCGCCGCGGACCGGCGGGACGCCGAACTGCGGCTGCTGCTGGCGCGTGGCGGCTCCCGCTCCGCCATCGTCGGCCGGCTCCTCAGGGAGGGCGCCGTCACCGTCCTCCCGGCCGCGGCCGCAGCCACCGGCCTCGCCGTACTCCTGCTGCCCACCCCCCGGCTCGCCCCCGCCCTGCTCTCGGCCGCGACCGTCGCCCTGCTCGCACTGCTGGCCTTCCCGGTACGGGCGGCCGTGCTGCTCACCCCGGCGCGCCCGGCCGGGCGCTGGCGCCGGCCCGTGGCCGAACTGCTCGTCCTCGCCGCCACGGCCGCCGCCGTCCTGGAGGTCCGCCGCCGCGGGGTCGCCCCGGCCGGCAGCGACCCGGACCCGCTGCTCGTCGCGTCTCCGCTGCTGCTCGCCCTGTGCGGGGCGCTGCTGCTGGCCCGGGTCCAGCCGGTGGTGACCGGATGGTTCGCCCGGATGGCCGGCCGCCGCTCCGGTCTGGTCGGCTTCCTCGGACTGGCCCGGGCCGCCCGCGGCTCCGGCGCCCGCGGCGCCGGCAGCTCGGGCCCCTCGGTCCTGCCGATGGTCGCCCTGCTGCTCGCCATCACCACCGGGGGGTTCGGAGCCGCGGTCCTGCAGTCCGTGGAATCGAACCGGCTCGGCGTCGCCCGGCTGACGGTCGGCGGCGACGCCGCGATCTCGGCCTTCGGCAAGGCGATCCTCCCGGACGGCCTCGCGAAGGCCGCCGGCGAACTGCCCGGCGTACGGACGTCCGTGCCGCTGTGGATCGACCACGACTCCGCCCTCGTCGGCACCGTCCAGCGCTCCAGCCAGGTCAACCTGATCGTCGTCGAGCCGGCCGCGTACGCCGAACTGTCCCGTGTCCTCGGCTGCGGCTCCTTCGACCCAGCCCTGCTGGCCACGGGCGGCGGGCAGCCCGCGGACGCGCCGGTGCCCGCGCTGTTCAGCTCCGGCGTGGCGCGCCTGGGCGGCTCGGGCACGTTCACCGTCCAGCCCGGCAACGGCGGCGAGGTGCGGGTCCGGGGCGCCGCCGTGGTCGACTGCACCCCGGCGGTCCCGGCCGCGGACGCCGCGACCGTCGTCCTGCCCGCGGACCGCGCGACGGCCCTCATCGGCGGCTCCGACCGCCCGAACCGGTGGTTCGGCCTCGGCCCCGTCGACGGGGACCGGCTGCGCGCGCTGGTCCGCTCCGCGCTCCCGCCGGATTCCGCGACCCCGGCGGCTGCCCCGGCGGCGTCCGCGTCCCCGGTGGCGTCCGCAACCCCGGCGGCCCCGGCCCCCGGGACGCAACCGGCCGACGAGGTGTATCCCGTGCGCACCAGCGCCGACGCCGTCGCCGAGCTGGGCGCCGACCCGCTGCAGCGGTCGGCGGAGCGCCTCTTCTGGGCCTCCGTCGCCGGAGCGGCCGGCTTCGCCCTGCTGGCCGTACTGCTGACGCTGATGCGGACCGTCCCCGAACGCGCGGCGCTGCTGGCCCGGCTGCGCACGATGGGCCTGCGCCGCCGGCAGGGCGTCGCGCTGATCCTCGCCGAGACCCTGCCGCAGACCCTGGCCGCGGCACTCGGCGGGGCCCTGGTGGCCGGCGCCGCGGTGGCGCTGCTGGGTCCGGCGATGGACCTGTCCACCCTGGTCGGCGCGAGCGTGCCGACCGGCGTACGGCTCACGGCAGGGCCCGTACTGACCCAGGCCCTGGGCCTGGCCGCCCTGGTCGCCGCGGCCGTGCTCGTCGAGGCGGCGACATCCGGGCGACGGCAGATCACCACCGAGTTGAGAGCGGGAGACCAGCGTTGAACAGCGACCAGCCGACGTACGAGGAGCTGCGCCGCCGGGCGACGGCCGCCGCGGAGCCCCGCACCCCGGCGACGGACGCCGCCATCGCCTGCGACCGCCTGGTCCGGATCTTCAGCACGGACGGCATCGAGGTGCAGGCCCTCCAGGGGCTGGAGCTGACGGTGGCGCAGGGCGACCTGGTGGCCCTCGTGGGCGCCTCGGGCAGCGGCAAGTCCACCCTCCTGAACATCCTGGCGGGACTGGACGTCCCGACGGCGGGCAGCGCGGCGGTCGCCGGCTACGACCTGCTGGAACTGACGGCCCGGGACCGGCTGCGCTACCGGCGCGAAGCGGTCGGGTTCGTCTTCCAGCAGACGGCCCGCAACCTGCTGCCGTTCCTGACGGCCGCCCAGAACGTGGCCCTGCCGATGCAGTTGAAGGGCAGCGGCTCCCGGCGCGGCGCGGGCGCCCGCCACTCGGCCCGGGTGGCGGAGATCCTGGACGCCCTCGGCATCGGCGACCTGGCACACCGGCGCCCGGCGGAACTGTCCGGCGGCCAGCAGCAGCGCGTCGCGATCGCGGTGGCGATGGCCAACGACCCCAAGGTGCTGCTGGCCGACGAACCCACCGGCGAACTCGACTCGGAGACGGCCGCGGCCGTCTTCGAGGCCTTCCGCACGGTCAACAAGGAACTCGGCGTCACGGTGGTCATCGTGACGCACGACCCCATGGTGGCGGGCGAGGTCCGCCGCACGGTCGCGATCCGCGACGGCCGCACCAGCAGCGAGGTCCTGCGCCGCCTGGTCACCGACGAGCACGGCGAGGAATCGATCAGCGAACGCGAGTACGTCGTCCTGGACCGCTCGGGACGCGTCCAGCTCCCCGCGAAGTTCCTGGAAGCCCTGGGCATGGAGCACCGCGTGGCGGTGGACCTGGCGGCGGACCACATCGAGCTCCGCCCGGACCGCGTCTAGGCCGTCTCTTCCGGATCTTGTCGGACGGCGCGGGCCCGGCAAGATCCGGAAGGGACGGCCCCAGACCGGACCGCGCCCAGACCGGGCCGCCCGGCCAGGACCGGCGGCAGGGCCGTCCCGGCGGGGCGGCCTGACATGCCGTCACCCGGCCCCCTACGCTGCAGTGCACGCATGCTCCGGCATGCCGGAGCGCGCCGCTGTCGCGACCTCACGCGCCGCCCGACAGTGCCCGGACCCGTCGGCGAGGTCTCGCCCGATGACGGGCCCGCCCCCGAACCCCGGCCGAAAGGTCTGCCGCCGATGACCCCCCGCACCCTGGGCGGGCCCCCGCCCACCACCGCCCGACGCCGCCGCGCGCGCTGGGCCCTCCCGCTGGCCGCCGCCCTCCTCCTCGGCCTGGCCGGCCCGCCCGCCGCCTCGGCCCCCGCCCCGGTCCCCGGCCGCGCCGCGGTCGGGGACATCACCGAGTACCCGCTGGCCGCCGGCAGCGCGCCGAGCGGCATCGCCACGGGATCCGACGGCAACCTCTGGTTCGCCGAGACCGGCACCAGGAAGATCGGTCGGCTCACCCCTTCCGGGAAGCTGACCGAGTTCCAGCTGCCCGGCGTCGCCAACGACGCGCTCGGGATCACCGCGGGCCCCGACGGCAACCTGTGGTTCACGGACGTCAGCGGCCGGATCGGGAAGATCACCACGGCGGGTGCCATCACCGAGTACGACCTGCCCCCGGACAGCGGCCAGCCCTTCGCCATCACCGCCGGTCCGGACGGCAACCTGTGGTTCACCGAGGACCCCGGTGACCGGATCGGGAAGATCACCACAGCGGGCGTCATCACCCGGTACGCCCTGCCCCACGAGGGCAGCGGCCCGGAGAGCATCGTGACCGGACCCGACGGCAACCTCTGGTTCACCGAGATCCTCGGCAACCGGATCGGGAAGATCACCACCGGCGGGACGGTCACCGAGTACGACCTGCCGCACCCCGACAGCGGACCGGACACCATCACCGCGGGTCCCGACGGCGCGCTGTGGTTCACGGAGCTCTTCGGCAACCGGATCGGGAAGATCACCACCGCCGGGACGGTCACCGAGTACGACCTGCCCACCGCCGACAGCGGCCCGGACGGGATCGCCGCCGGGCCCGACGGCAATCTGTGGTTCACCGAGCAGCTCGGGAACGGCATCGGCCGGATCACCCCCGCAGGGCGGTTCGCGCACTACCCGCTGCCCGCCCCGGCGAGCTTCCCCACCCGGATCACCGCAGGTCCCGACGGCGGCATGTGGTTCACCGAGATCGTCGGCGACCGCGTCGGGCGGGTCGAGGCCGGCGCCGGCCGGCCCAGGGCCGACCTGGCGGTCCGCCTGAGCGCGCCGGCCACCGTACGGGAAGGCGATCAGTACACCTACACCGTCACGGTGACCAACAACGGGCCCTTCGCCGCGGCGGACACGGTGGTCACCCTGAACCTGCCGCGCGGGGCGCAGGTCACCGGCACCGCTCCGGTCGCCGACCGGGGCGGCACCAACCGGGTGAGCCGACGGATCGAGGCCCTGGGCGCCGGACAGCTGCGGGTCTTCCACGTCACGGTGCGGGCCGCCCAGCGGCCCGTCGTCATCGCGACCGCCGAGGTCCACTCCCGTACGCCGGACCCGAAGCGGAACAACAACACCGACAGGACGGTGACCCGGGTGACCCGTCCCTGAACGTCCCGCCGCGGAGCTCAGTCCACGTCGATGTGGACGCTGGTGGACTTCACGCGGGCGATGGCCCGGACGCCGACCGCGAGTCCCAGTTCCTCGACCGCCTCGCGCGTCAGCAGGGAGACCACCCGGTGCGGTCCCGCCTGGATCTCCACCTGGGCGGCGACCTCGCCGAGCGTCACCGCGGTGACGATGCCGGGCAGCGCGTTGCGGACGGACGTCGCGACCTCGCCGTCGCCCTCGGCGGGCTCCCGGGCGAGCTCCACGCAGAAGGCGGCCAGGTGCACGCCTTCCACCATCCGCCTGGTGCCGTCCCGCCGGGTCGGGAAGCGTCCGGCATCCGCCCAGCGGCGGGCGGTGTCGGTGCTGACGCGGAGGAGTTGGGCTGCCTCGCCGATGGTGTAGAGCTGCACGCCGCAACTCTATGCCGCCCGCTGCCCCGCGGGCGCCCGTCTCGGTAGGCTGGAGCCGCCGGGCGCCTGCGACGGGGAGGTACGGGATGGGGAACACCGCGACCGGTCCCGGGCCCCGGCCCGGGACGGGAGCCGGAGCCGGCGCCGACCCCGGGCTCTACGGCCCCGCCTCCGTCACCTGGCAGTGCCACGGCGACCCGATGATGTGGATCGCCGGGGTCCGCGCCCTCTACCTCCAGGCACTCCACCCGCGCGCCGTCCGGGGCGTCATGGAGAACTCCGACTTCCGGCGCGACGCCTGGGGCCGACTGCTGCGCACCGCCGACTTCGTCGGAACCCTCACCTACGGCACCACCGAGGCCGCCGAGCGTGCCGGCGGTCGGGTCCGCGCCATCCACCGCAGGCTGTCCGCCACCGATCCGGCCACCGGCCGCACCTTTCCCGTCGACGATCCCGAGCTGCTGCTGTGGATCCACTGCGCGCAGATCGACAGCTTCCTGCACGTCCTGCGCCGATCGGGCCTTGCGCTCACTCCCGCCCAGGCCGACCGCTACGTCGACGAGAACCGCGTCAACGCACGCCTCGTCGGCCTCGACCCGGCCGGCGTCCCCGCCGACACCGCCCAGCTCACCGCCTACTTCGAGAAGGTCCGCCCCGAGCTCGCCGCCGGCCCCGACGCCCTCGCCGTGGACGACTTCCTGCGCGGCCCGCCCGTCCATCCCCTCCTCGTCCCTGGCCGAAACCTGCTGTGGCGCCCGCTCGCCGGCCTTGCGTACGGTTCCCTCCCCGGCTGGGCGCACCAGCTGTACGGGCGGCCCGCTCCCGCCCCGCGCAGCGTCACCCGGCGCCTGCGCCTCACAGGACGCGTGCTGCGCAGCATTCCCGCAGGTCTGCGCTGGAAGCTGCCGCCAGGTCACATCTTGAAAGCGATGCGTCGCATGGGCCCCGGGAGCCGCCCCTCTCCGTACACACTGCGTACATCAGCGGCCATACTGGACCGGCCGGGGAGGGCGTAGCGCGACAACGGGGGCGACTTTAAGACATGGCGGAGTCCAGACTGATCCAGGGCCGGTACCGGTCGCTCGATCTGATCGGGCGCGGCGGCATGGGCGAGGTATGGCGCGCCCGGGACGAATCGCTGGGCCGGCAGGTCGCCGTGAAGTGCCTCAAGCCGATCGGCGCCGATCAGGACGCCCACTTCACGCAGGTGCTGCGCGAGCGCTTCCGGCGCGAGGCGCGCGTGGCCGCCTCCCTCCAGCACCGCGGCGTCACCGTCGTGCACGACTTCGGCGACGACAGCGCTGCCGGCGGCCCCCTCTACCTCGTCATGGAGCTGCTCGAAGGCCGCAACCTCAGCCAGCTCATGGAGGACAACGAGACCCGCCCCCTCCCCGTGGACGTGGTCGTCGACATCGCCGAGCAGATGGCCGCCGCCCTCGGCTACACCCACGACCAGGGCGTCGTCCACCGGGACCTGAAACCGGCCAACATCATGCGGCTCGTCGACGGCACCGTGAAGATCTGCGACTTCGGCATCGCCCGGCTCGCGCACGACATCGGCTTCACCGCCAAGCTCACCGGCGGCGGCATGGCCATGGGCACCCCGCACTACATGTCGCCCGAGCAGATCGCGGGCGGCGAGGTCGACCACCGCAGCGACCTCTACTCCCTCGGCTGTGTCCTGTACGAGATCGCCACCGGCGCCCCGCCCTTCGACCTCGGCGACTCCTGGTCGGTGCTCATCGGCCACCGCGACACCGCGCCCGTGCCGCTGCGCGAGCACCGCCCCGAGCTGCCCGGGTACTTCGAGCAGGTGGTCCTGGACCTGCTCGCCAAGTGCCCGGACGACCGCCCGCAGGACGCCCGCCACGTGCACCGCACGCTCGTCGAGTCCCGGCTCGGCCCCGGCGGGCTGCCCGGCGCCCTCGGCCCGCTCCCGGCGTGGGCCCGCGGCATGACCGCCGGCCGCAAGGCCGGCATCGAAGCACGTCCCGCGAGCGGCCGGTGGGCCGTGCTCACCGGCTCCTGGACGGCCGTGCGCCCCAGCGGCGCGCAGCCCGTCCTGCGCCCCGGCGGCGCGCAGCCCGTCCTGCGCCCCGGCGGCGCGCAGCCCGTCCTGCGCCCCGGCGACGAGCGGCACGGCACCATCGTGCGCCCCGCGCCCGCCGAGGACCCGCGCCTCACCGCGGCCTACGGGTTCCCGCGCCAGGCCGGCCCGCGCGAGACCGGCCCCGACGCGCTCGCGGCCGGCCACGCCCGCGCCCACACCCTCAGCCGCGCCGGCCGCCCCGAGGAGGCGCTCTCCGTGTACGCGGCCGTGGCCGACGGGCGCGCCCGGGTCCTCGGCCCGGACCACGCCGACACCCTCGCCGCCCGCCAGGAGGCGGCGTACGAGATGGGCCGGCTCGGCCGCCACCAGGAGGCGCACGACGTCTACCGCGCGGTGCTCGTCGCCCGCGAGCGGACCATGGGCCAGCTCCACCCCGATACGCTGCGCTGCCGCCACAACCTGGCCTGCGCCCTGCGCGCGCTGGGCCGGTACGCGGACGCCCACACCACGGCCGTCGCGGTCGCCGCGGACCGGGAGGCCGTCCTGGGCGCCGAGCACGCGGACACCCTGCTGACCCGGTACGAGGCGGCGTACGCGCTCGGCCGCCTCGACCGCTGGCAGGAGGCGCTGGCCGGCTTCCGCGAGGTCGCCGCCGCACGGGAACGGGTCCTCGGCCGCGACCACCCCGACACCCTGGCCGCCCGATACGAGGTCGGCATCGCCCTCGGCCGCACCGGCGGCAGCGCCCAGGCCCTCGACCTCTTCCGGTCCCTGGTCCGCGACCGCACCCGCGCCTACGGGGCGACCGACCCGGAGACGCTCCGCGCCCGGCACGTCCTCGGCGTCAACCTGGGCCGCCTGGACCGCTGGGAGGAGGCGGTGGCCGAGGCCCGCCAGGTGGCCGCCGTACGGGCCGAGGTGCTCGGCGCCGAACACGCGGACACCCTGGTCAGCCGCCGGGAGCTCGCCGTCGGCCTGGGCCGGCTGGGCCGCTGGGACGAAGCCCTGCCGATCTACCGGGACCTGTCCGGCATCCGTGAACGGTCGCTGGGCGACGAGCATCCCGAAACGGTGCTGGCCCACGCCGACGAGGCCCACTGTCTGGAGCGGCTCGGCCAGGTGTGCTACCAAGAGCCATGACGACCTTCGGGCGGGACGTGTACGACGATGTGATCGTGGGCGGCGGGCACAACGGTCTGGTGGCAGCCGCCTACCTGGCCCGGGCCGGCCGCTCGGTGCTGGTGCTGGAGCGGCTCGGGAACACCGGCGGGGCGGCGATCTCCAGCAGACCCTTCGTGGGCGTCGACGCCCGCCTCTCGCGCTACTCGTACCTGGTCTCCCTGCTGCCCGACAAGATCGTGCGCGACCTGGAGCTGAACTTCGCGGTACGCCGGCGCACGGTCTCCTCGTACACGCCGACCGAGCGCGACGGACGGCCCGGCGGACTGCTCGTCGGCGGGGGAGAGGAGCGCACCCGGGCGTCCTTCGCCCGGCTGACCGGCTCGGACCGCGAGTACGAGAGCTGGCGCGGCTTCTACGAGACCACCGGCCGGGTGGCCCGCAAGGTGTTCCCGACCCTGACCGAACCGCTGCCCACGCGGGCGGAGCTGCGGGCCCGGATCGACGACGAGGCCGCGTGGCGGATGCTGTTCGAGGAGCCGCTGGGACAGGCCGTGGAGCGCCACTTCGCCGACGACCTGGTCCGCGGGGTGGTCCTGACGGACGGCCTCATCGGCACCTTCGCGGACGCGCACGACCCCTCCCTGGCCCAGAACCGGTGCTTCCTCTACCACGTCATCGGCGGCGGGACGGGGGACTGGGACGTGCCGGTCGGCGGCATGGGCGCCCTGACGGACGCCCTGGCGGCGGCCGCGACCAAGGCCGGGGCGGAGATCGCCACCGGCCACGAGGTGCTGCGGATCGACACCGACGGGGTCGGTCCGGCCGAGGTGGTGTTCCGTACGGCGACCGGCGAAGGCCGCGTCGTCGGCCGTACGGTGCTGGTGAACGCCTCGCCGCAGGCGCTGGCCGAACTCCTCGGCGAGACCCCGGCCCAGGACCCTGCGACGGCCCCCGAGGGTGCCCAGCTCAAGGTCAACATGCTGCTGCGCCGGCTGCCCCGGCTGCGGGACACCACCGTCGACCCGCGCGAGGCCTTCGGCGGGACCTTCCACATCGCCGAAGGGTACGAGCAGCTCGCCCGGGCCTACGCGGAGGCCGCGGCCGGGGAACTGCCGTCCGTACCGCCCTCGGAGATCTACTGCCACTCGCTGGCCGACCCGACGATCCTCGGGCCGGAACTCGTCGAGCAGGGCTACCAGACGCTCACCCTCTTCGGCCTGCACACCCCGGCCCGGCTGTTCGGGCACGACAACCAGCAGGCCCGCGAGGTGCTGCTGACCGCCACCCTGGCGCAGCTCGACGCCCACCTGGCCGAGCCGCTCACCGACTGCCTGGCCTTCGACGCGGACGGCCGCCCCTGCATCGAGGCGAAGACCCCGCTGGACCTGGAGCGCGAACTGCGGCTGCCCGGCGGCCACATCTTCCACCGCGACCTGTCCTGGCCCTACGCGGACGAGGACGGCGGCCGGTGGGGCGTGGAGACGGCCCACCGCAACGTCCTGCTGTGCGGCGCGGGCGCGGTCCGCGGCGGCGGCGTCAGCGGGGTCCCCGGCCACAACGCGGCGATGGCGGTGCTGGAGTACTAGCGCCAATGCCCAGAGGGAGGGCCGGCCGTCGTGGCGTGTCCGAAACCGGCCGGTCACGGGTGCGCCCGAGCCTAGGGTGTTACCCATGCGTAACATGAGTGGTGTGAGTGACATCGGTGGCGCGGAGCGTCCCGGCGGACGGTCACGGCGCGGGGTCCTGAGGGCCGCCGTCGCCGGAGCCGGAGCGGTCGCGGCGGTGGGCGCGGGGGCCTCCGCCGCGACCGCGGACGCGCGGAGACGGGGCGCACCCGTCTTCGTCCTCGTCCACGGCTCCGGAAGCAACTCCTACGGCTGGGGCCCGGTCCTGCGGGAGCTGGGCCTGCGCGGGCACCGGGCCATCGCGGTGGACCTGCCCGGCCACGGGCCCGGCGCCTACTTCCCCGTCTCCTACCAGACCCCGCAGGACCTGGAGCGGCTGGCCACGGAGCCGTCGCCGATCAGTGCCGTGACGCTGGCGGACTTCGCGGCCCACGTCGTCGGGACCGTGCGCGCCGCGCACCGCAACGGCCCGGTCGTCCTGGTCGGCCAGAGCCTGGGCGGGGTGACGCTGAACGCGGTCGCCAACCAGGTGCCCGAGCTGATCTCCCACCTGGTGTACGCGTCCGCGTTCTGCCCGACGCGGCACAGCTCGGTGATGGAGCTGATGACGACCCCGGAGGCCGCCTCCAGCGCCCTGTTCCGGATCCCCGGCTTCAAGACCCCGCCGGAACTGGGCGTCAACCGGGTCAACTGGCGTTCCGGCGACCCCGCCTTCTTCGCGGCGGTGAAGGACGCGCTGGCGGCCGACTGGTCGGACGCGGAGGTGCGGACGCTCCTGAACATCCTCGAACCGGACGAGTCGGCGGCGATCGGCGCCGCCGACGCCCGCGGTCTGCCCGACCGGTGGGGGCGGGTGCCGCGCACCTACCTGCGGTTCGGCGAGGACCGGGCCATCCCGCCCGCCCTCCAGGACCTGATGATCCGCGAGGCGGACGGGACGACGCCGCGCAACCGCTTCCGCGTACGGTCGCTGGCCGCGCCGCACGTCGGTCCGCGGGACCCGGCCGTGTGGGCGGACGAGCTGGAGCGCGTGGCGCGCACGTGCGGCTGAGGTGATGCGGCCGCCGGGGTGATGCGGCCGGGGTGACGGGCCCGCCGGCGTGCCTACGCGGCGGGCTCGATCACCACGATCGGGATCTCCCGGTCCGTCTTGGCCTGGTACTCGTCGTAGGCGGGCCAGTGCTTCACCATCACCGGCCAGTACGCGGCGCGCTCCTCGGGGTCCGCGGTGCGCGCCGTGCCCTGGAGGATCCGCGGGCCGACCTGGATGCGGACCTGCGGGTTCGCGCTCAGGTTGCGGAACCACAGGGGGTGTTCGTCGGCGCCGCCCTTGGAAGCGACGAGCAGGTAGCGGCCGTCGGCCTCACCGTAGATGAGCGGCGTGCGCACGGGGTTCCCGGAGACCCGGCCGACGGTGGTGAGCAGGAGGGTCTGGGTGCCGTTCCAGTACTGGCCCTCGGTGCCGCCGGAGCCCACGTACTGCTTGACGTGTTCCAGCTGCCAGCTCCCGGCCCGCGGGTCGGTCGGGTGGTCCCAGTCGATTCCGGTCGTCATGGGGTGTCGCCTGCCTTCGTTTCGAACGGTCAACGAACCTCACCAACGAGTGCCAACGCCCTTGGGTGCGCCCTCCATTCCGGCCGGAAGGGTGAACCCGTCGAAGAGGCCGTCCATCGCCCGGTGCGCCACAGCGGCCGGGGTGGCGCGGACGGCGAGGTCGCGCAGGGCCGCGGCGAGGGGGTGGGTGAGGGCGGCGATCCGGCCCGCGCGCCGGGCCCGGACGCGGATGGCGTCGGTGCGGGCGCAGCGGGCCGCGCTGTAGGCGGCGAGGGCCGCCGGAACGCCACCGGTGCCGGCCCCGTCCAGCAGGTGGGCGAGGACCACCGCGTCCTCGACGGCCTGGCACCCGCCCTGGCCGAGGTTGGGGGTCATGGCGTGGGCGGCGTCGCCGAGCCAGGCCAGGCGCCCGTGGTGGAAGCGGGGGAGCGGCGCCGCCAGGTCGTAGAGGTCGTGCTGGAGCACGGCCGCAGGGTCGATCCGTTCCAGCAGGGCCGGGATCGGTTCGTGCCAGGTTCCGTAGCGGCGCAGGAGTTCGGCGCGGACGTCGGCGGGGCGGTAGCCCTCGGGGGCGACGGCGGTGGCGTAGACGTAGCTCCTGCCGTCGGCGAGCGGGACCACGCCGAAGCGCTCGCCGCGGCCCCAGGTCTCGGCGGTCGCCGCTCCGGCCGGGCTCGCGCCGGCCGGCAGGACGGTGCGCCAGGCGGTCTCCCCGCTGTGGCGCAGGCCCGGGTGGTCCGGGAAGTACCGGCGGCGCAGCGGGCTGTGGATGCCGTCCGCGGCGACCACGAGGTCGGCGGAGCCGTCGAGGTCGCCGGCCGTGGTGCGGACCACCGGGAAGCCGTCGGCGCCGTCCACGGTGGTGACCGTGACGCCGTAGCGGACCGTCCCCGCGGGGAGCGCGGCGGTCAGGGCGTCGGTGAGGGCCGAGCGGTGCACGGCGAGCGGCGGGCCGCCGTAGCGGGCGGCCAGGGCCGCGGTGTCGGCGCGGCTCAGCCAGCGGCCGTCGGGGCGGCGCAGGCCCATGGCGGCCGGCAGGGCACGCCCCGCCGCGCTGCCGATGTCGAAGCCGATGGCGTCGAAGGCGCGCAGGGCGTTGGGGGCGAGGACGATCCCGGCGCCCACGGCGGCCGGGCCGGGGGCCCGCTCGCACACGGTCACCCGCCAGCCCTTGCGGTGCAGGGCCAGGGCCGCGGTGAGTCCGCCGATCCCCGCCCCTGCGACGACCGCGTGACGCTGAACTGCCGACATGACGGATCCCTGCCTTCCTCCGAGCCTCTACATCTGTAGAGGATGACGGTTTCACTCTACAGCTGTAGAGTGGTCCGATGTCCACCCCTCCCCCTGCTGATCGCAGAACGCTGATCGCCGACACCGCGATCGGCCTCGTGGCCGAAGCCGGTCTCCGGGGCCTGACCCACCGCGCGGTCGACGGTGCCGCGGTGCTGCCCGCGGGCAGCACTTCGTACTACTTCCGCACGAGAACGGCGCTGATCGCGGCCTGCTACCAGCGGCTGGCCGAGCTGGACCTCGCGGACGTGGACGACGGGAGTCCCCCCGGGTCGGCCCCGCCCGCCCTCGCGGTGATGCCGGACCGGGACGCGGCCGCGGCCGCGCTGGCCGGACTGCTGTACCGCTGGCTGACGGTGGGGCGCGAGCGCCAGCTGGCCCGCTTCGAACTCAGCCTGGAGGCCGCCCGCAACCCGGAGCTGCAGGCGGATCTCCACCGGGCGGGGCAGGGGGCCCGGGTCCGGGCCGCGGGCATCGCCGCGGCCCTCGGGTCCGACCGGCCCGAAGAGGCCGCGGAACTGCTCGTCGCCTGGACCGAAGGGCTTCTCTACGACCGGCTGGCCGGCGCCCTGGCCCGCTCCCGCCCGGCCCCGGACCTTGCCGAACTGACCGCCGTGGCCCGCCGGATGCTCGCCGCGGCCCTGGCGGACCCGGCCTGACGCAGAAGAGCCCCGCCGCACCGGGGGATGTGGCGGCGGGGCTCTTCCATCGGTACGCACCGGCGGGATCAAGGCGGGAGGGCCGGTGCGTTCCTCCTGGTGGAGTGTGCACACGCTACGCCCGGCGTGGCTGAAAATACACCCCTCCGTATGGCTTGAATCAGGCGCTCGTGAGGGTCAGGATTTTCTGTTCAGGCACCGCCCGAAGTCCGCGCCCACGCCTGCGCGAACAGCTCGTGCAGCGGCGCCGTCGGCAGCAGCCGGACGAACGGCGCAAGGACCTCGCCGCGCCACAGCGGCGACGCCAGGTGGCTCGCCAGCTTCACCGTCTCCAGCGGCAGGTGCGGGGCCTTCAGCTCGGTCCACTCCCCGGGCAGGAACACCGTCCGGCCGGCCCGCGCCCGCTTCGCCTCCACCACCGCGCCCGTGGCGAGGAGTTCCGCCCGCGCCGCCGCGTGCTGCTTGGCCGACCAGCCGTTCCACCGCCGCACGTTGCGGTCGGTGGGCGCGGCCAGCGTCGCCAACTGGAGGTACAGCGCCGCCGCGTCCGCGCCGGCCCCGAGCGCGCCCGCCACCCCCGCGACCAGCTCCGGGCAGGACTGCCGCGGGTCCGCCTCGTACGCGCCGACCGCCACCGCCCCCGAGCCCGCGCGGCGCATCATCCGCTCCAGCCCGCCGCCGGCCAGCAGCAGCGCCACCCGGTCCATGGCGTCGGCGAGGCCGGTGATCGCGCGGATCCGCCCCCGTACTTCGGCGTCGTGGGCCCGCGCCGGCCGCAGGAAGGCGGCACCGCCGGGCGCGCACACCACCAGCGGACCGGAGTCGTACGCGGTCACCGGCGGTTTCCCGTTCTCCTCGCGGCGGTCCTCCGCCACCGGCAGCCGTGCGGGCCCGAACTGCTCCGCGATCGGCACCGTGCTGTCCGCGACGCGCCCGCCGGGCAGCGCCAGCAGCAGTTCCGGCCGGTCCAGTTCCGCGCGCAGCCGCTCGTACAGGTCCGCCGCACCGGCCACCGCGGGATCGCCTACGGGCCGGTCCGTCCACGCCCACACCAGCGCGCTCGCGATCTGCCCGATCGCCAGACCCACCGGGGTGCGGCGCGGCAGTTCGGGTCCGGCCGGCGGAACCGCCCGGACCTCCACCCGGCCCCCGTACCGAGTGGCCGCCAGCTCCCAGCCGGCCGCCTGCACGGTCGAGTCCGCGGCTGCCCCGTAGCCGCCGGCCAGCCGCCGGGCCCACACCTCTGACAGCCCGAGGTCCGCCTCCAGCGCGTCGGCCGCCTCGTCGTGCACGGGCGACCCGGTCCCGAGCAACTCCCGCCACACCCCGGCCATCCGCTCCACGGCCGCCTCGACCCCGCCCGGCCGCCACAGCTCCTCCGGGTCCGCGGGCAGGGCCGCCGCCAGTACGGCACGCCGGCCGGCAGACCCCAGCCGCTCGCGCAGCACCTCGTACGACTCGGCCGTCATCGGCGTCGCCCGGTACGGGGCCTTGCGGGCCAGGGCGCGCTGCTCATCGCGGTCCGGGCGGCCGACCAGACCGGCCACCACCAGCCGGGCCACGGCCGCGCGCACGCCGGTCAGTTCGGCGAACCGTGCGGCCGCCGACTCCGGGAGCGGCACCGGACCGTGCGCGTCGACCGCGGCCACCAGGGCCCGCAGCCGGGCGGCGTCGTCACGGTCCACGGCGACGAGCCGTGCCTGCGCGACCGCGGCCGGCACCGGGTCCTCGCCCTCCGGGCCGCCGGCGGCGGGCGCCACGAACCAGCACTGCGACCCGCCCGCCCGAACGGGCGCGGACGCCACTGCGGTCGCACCGGCCCGCAGTGCGTCCAGCACCTCGGACGGTGCCCGGCCCACCCACCACCGGCCGCCCGCACGCGCGACGGGCTGGTCCGCCCACGTGTCCAGCAACGCCAGCAGAGCGGCCCGCTCCGCGTCCGGCGTCGGCGCCACCGCCGCCCGCCACGCGGCGGCGTCGATCGAGCCCAGCAGCTGCGACCAGTCGTGCGGCGGCGCCGGCGGCGAAAGCCGCCGCACCTCCTCCACGATCGTTCCGGCCAGGCAGGCGCCGTCGGCGGCCAGCGCGCTCAGCGTCGCCGGCAGGACCACGTCCGCGGTACGCCGCCACGCACCTCCCTCGCCGGTCGCGACCAGCCCGAACAGCGCGGGCATCAGCTCGGTGTCCGGAGCCGGGCGGCGCGGCAGGGCCGGGGGCGCCTCCAGGAGCAGCCGCACGCGCCGGTGCAGGGCGCGCCGCCGCTCCTCCACCCGGGCGGCCCGCCCGGCCACCGCCACCACGGCCTCGACCAGCACCGGGTCGGTGACGTCCGGCAGCTCCCGGGCCACGGCCGCGCGCAGCGCGCCCGCACCGTCGAGAGCGGCCTCCAGCAACGCCTGCGCCGCCGCGGACCCCACCGCCCGCAGCGCCCGGGAGCCCGCGGCGTCCCGGGTGCGCAGCAGGTACCAGAAGGCCGGCGGCAGGGCCGTGCCCCCCGACACGGTGACCCGGCGGGCCGGAGTGCCCCGCGACGCCCCGGGCTTGGGGTGCCCGTCCAGCTCCCACAGCAGCGTCCCGTCGGCCGCGTACGCGCGCACGCCCGTCAGGGTCTGCGCCTCGGCGAGGACCACGTCCTGCGCCGCCCCCTCCGGCGGGGCCCACAGCCCCCACGGTTGCTGGCCCGGCCGGTCGATGTCGAACCGGGCACTGCGCCCGTCCACGCTCTCCACCAGGTAGTGGTCGGGCGCCGGATCGCGGTGCCCCGTGCGGAAGAGGACGCGGGTCCCGACCAGGCCGTCACGGCTGCCCAGCGGGGAGCCGGGCAGCCCCGCGGGCAGCGGCGCCAACTGGAGGGCCTCCACATCGAGGGCCATCCCGGCCTCGGACGGCTCCGCGGCCGGATCGGCGTTCGCGGCCCGTCCGGGGAAGTCGGGCAGCGCCGCCGCGCCCCGCGCCTCCCCGGTGACCGGGTCGACGAGCCCCCAGGGACGCCGCCCGAAGACGGCGTTGGTCCAGATCCGCGAGCCGTCGCCGAGCTGCAGCTCGTCCCGGTGGATGCCCTCACGGCCGCCCGGGCGCAGCACCCGGTGCCCGCCGTGCCGCCCGCCGCCGTCGGCCGTCTCGAACTGGAAGCCGTACGCCCCGTCCAGGCTGCCGCCGCACGGCACCAGCCCGCCCGTCTCGTCCGGCGTGAACGGCTCGTCGGGGCGGTCGGCCCAGAAGGCGGAGTCGCAGTGGTAGCGGTTCCCGGCGGTCCAGCTCACCAGGAAGGAGCCGCCCACGTAGTGCACCGCGTACATGGACGCGTCCTCGGGCACCGTGAACCGGCAGGAGCCCCGCACCCCGTCGGGGGCGACGGCGACCGCCCGGTCCCGTCCGAACACCGTCAGCACCGGCCAGGTCGAGGTCACCCCCGCCACCCCGGGCAGCGCCGCGTCCGCCTCCTCGGGGCCGGCGTCCGCCGCGAACCGCGCGTACACGGACTCCAGGGCCGGCCAGGCCAGTTCCTCCGGCAGCCCGGCCGCCAGCGAGCGCCGCAGGGCTCCCGCCGCGCCCGCCCCGGCCAGGGCGTCGCCGATCCCGCCGAGCGCCGAGACCGTCGGCCGGTCCAGCAGCGTCTCCAGCTCGGCCACGGCCTCCTCGGCCCCCGCCATGCCGCCGCCGGCGACCGTGGCGACGAGCTTGCCGACGCGTACGGCCACCCCCTGGGCGATGCCGTCGTTGCCCGGCAGCAGCGTCACCGCCGACCCCGCCCGCGCGGGTCCCGCCTGCCACCTGGGCCTCAGGCCCGCGTGCACGGTCCCCTCCAGCCGGGGGCCGAACACCGGGTCGGCGGCGAGCGCGGCGAGGTCCCGGCGGGAGTCCGTCCCCCAAAAGCGCATCCGGACCTCCGGACCCGGATCGACGACCGGGACCCCGGCCGCGAGGCACGCGTCCAGCACGTCCGCGTCGAAGCCCTGGTAGTGGTGCCGGGTGGTGTGCACCGTGACCGGGGTGCCCGCCGCCCGCAGCCGCGGCCCCAACCGGCCCACCAGGTCGAGGAATTCCGGCGGGAGCGGCTGCCGGGCGACGCCGCCGCCCGACTGCGCCGCGTACTGGTACATGCGGACGAAGCCGCCGACCCACCGGGCCAGGCCGCCCTCCGGGACCACCCGCCCGGCCTCCATCGCCTCCGTCGCGCCGCAGGCGACCAGCATCCGCAGCCACGCCCCGCCGTCGGTGGCCCCGTCGGGGAAGACCTCCACCAGCCCCGCGGCCACGGTGTCCGCCGGCGGGTGGGCCGCCAGGACCGGGGCGGCGGCCGTCAGCAGCGCGTCCGGCACCGACTTCTTCCGGGTGGCCGACAGGATCGCGCCCACCAGCCGGGCGACCTCCTCGGTCCCGAGCCCGGCCGTCTTCGCGGAGGCCCGTACCCGCCGCACCAGGTCCGCCGGGAGGTCCGCCGCCGAGCCGGCCCACGCGGTCAGGAAAGCCTCCAGGGCCGTGTGCGCTGCGGCCGGCTCCGACGTCTCGGCGAGGAACCGCTGGTGCGCCCCGAACTCCTTGGCCGGCATGGCCCCGCCCTGGGCGAACAGCAGGGCGTTGGCCCGGCGGTAGGCGGGGTCCACAGGCAGCCCGTGGCGGTCCTCGGCCGCCCGGGCCGCCGCGTAGGCCCGGCCGCCCGGGCGGCTGCCGTGGCCGATCAGCCGGTGGCCCACGGTGTCCCAGAACCACGGCAGATGGGCGGGCGGCAGTCGGCGCGCCCACGCCGTCATCGTGTCGACGAACCGGCCCGGCTTGGACCGGGACCGGCCCAGTTCGGTGGCCATGCCCTCGACCAGGTCGCGCGCGGCTTCGGCGGCGCCCGGGTCGTGGGCGGCGACCCAGTCGGCGTAGGTGGTCGAGCGGTGCGTGCCGGTGGCGGGCAACAGGGCGTCGAGCGAGGCGATCATGTCCTGGATCGTCGCACGCGTCACCGACAGGGCGGCGCGGTAGGCGTGCGGCGTCTCCACGCTCGGTGGGTTCTAGGATCCGGTCATGATCGCTGAACTGCAGTGCGTGGTCCTGGACTGTCCCGAGCCGCGCGTGCTCGCCGATTTCTACCGGTCGCTGCTGGGCGGCAACGTCGACCAGCCGGACCGGCGTTGGTCCCTCGACGAGGACTGGGCGACGCTCCACACGCCGTCCGGGCCGGTGCTCGCCTTCCAGCGCGCGGCGGACCACGTGCCCCCGAGCTGGCCCGACCCCAGCCGGCCGCAGCAGTTCCACCTGGACCTCGGCGTTCCGGACCTGGACCGGGCACAGGAGGAGGTGTTCGCGGCCGGCGGGACCCTCCTCGACGGATCGGACGGACGCGGCTGGCGGGTCTACGCGGACCCGGCGGGGCATCCCTTCTGCCTCGTCCGCGACTGACCCGCGACTGACCCGCCCGGCAGTTCGGCCCGTTCGGCCCGGGCGGTCCGCTCGGCCCGTTCGGCCCGGTCAGTCCGCTCGGCCCGGTCAGTCCGCGGACCGGGTCCAGCCGACGGCCTCGACGCGGGCCGCGTCGTCGGGCCGGTCCTCCGCGAACAGCAGCCGGGCCGGTTCCGCCACGCGCACGACGTCCACGTACGCCCCGCGACCGACGTAGCGGCCCGTGGCGGAGTGGCGGAACCGCAGCCGTACCTCGCGGCCCGCCCAGGCGGCGGTGAGGGGGGCCTCCAGGCGGTGCCAGATGCGTCCGGACCAGCCGCCGACCGAGCCCCGCGGCCACTCCTCGGCGACGCCGCCCGTGGACCGCAGGGTGGTGAACGGCAGCGGGGCCCAGTCCACGCCGTCCGGCGAGACCTCCAGGTGCAGGGCGCCCTCGCCGGGCACGGTGTCCCACCACACGGCGCAGCGCAGCCGGGCTGCGGCCGTGGCCGGGGTGAGCGGGGGCAGGGTGAGGGTGCCCGAGCCGCCGGGGGCGGTCCCCGAGAACCAGGCGGCGCCGCCGTGCCGGGTGCGGACCGGGACGGCGCGGGCGAAGCGGTTGCCGACGGCGACCCGCGGGGCGCTGCCGGCCCGCCAGGTGCGCACGGGGTGGACGGAGTTGCCCAGCAGGATCAGGAAGGAGTCGGTGGAGGGGTCGAGGACGAGGGAGGTGCCGGTGAACCCGGTGTGGCCGGCCGAGTGCGGGGTGGCCATCGCGCCCATGTACCAGTGCTGGTAGAGCTCGAAGCCGAGGCCGTGGTCGTCACCGGGGAAGGCCGTGTTGTAGTCGGTGAAGAGCAGTTCGACGGAGGCGGGGCGCAGGATGCGCCGGCCCGCGTAGGCCCCGCCGTCGAGGAGGGCGCGGGCCAGGACGGCCAGGTCCCAGGCGGTGCCGAAGACCCCGGCGTGGCCCGCGACCCCGCCGAGGGCGTACGCGTTCTCGTCGTGGACCTCCCCCCACACCAGGCCGCGGTCCAGGCCGGACCAGGGCGGCCGCTGCACCTCGGTGGCCGCGGTGACCCGGCGCCAGGAGAGCGGTGGGTTGTAACGAGTGCGGTGCATACCGAGCGGAGCGGTGATCTCGTCGTGGAGCAGCACGTCCAGAGTGCGGCCGGTGATCCGTTCCAGGAGCAGTTGCAGCGCGATGAGGTTGAGGTCGGAGTAGCGGTAGACGGTCCCCGGGGTCTCCTGCGGCCGGACCGACCACAGCAGCCGCAGCCGGCCCTCGCGCGTGGACTCCTGGTAGAAGGGCGCCCAGGAGCGCAGCCCCGAGGTGTGCGTGAGCAGTTGACGGACCGTGATGATCTCCTTGCCGCCGCCGGTGAACTCCGGGAGGTAGCGGCGCACCGGGGCCTCCAGCTCCAGGCGCCCCCGCTCCATCTGCTGCACGGCCAGGATCGAAGTGAACAGTTTGGTCAGGGAGGCCAGGTCGAAGACGGTGTCCTCGGCCATGGCGATCCGCTCGGCCGCGGGGAACTCCCGGACCCGGTCGGTCCGTCCGTCGTACTCCGCGTACCGGACGGCGTGGCCCATGGCCCGGTGCAGGGCGACCGTGCGGCCCCGTCCGGCGAGGACCACCGCGCCCGCGTAGTACGGGTGCTCGGGGGAAGGGCCCAGGAACCGCCTCGCCTCGTCCGCCACCGCCTCCAGGTGCCTCTCCAGCAGCCCGGCCTGGCGCGCGGACCCGTACCGCAGGCGCAGCCCCTGCAGGGCGCGCCGTTCGGCCGGGCCGCCCGCCGCGCCGGCCGCGCCGGTCGCCCCCGGGAGCGCTGCGTGCAGGACGAGCACCCCGCCGAGGGCGAGCAGCCGCGCCCCGAGCCGCCGCCGGCTCAGCCCCCGCAGGGGCTCGCACGGGCCTTCGCGCTCGTGCTCCGGCCGCTGTCCGAGGCCGTGCCGGCGCTCTTGCGGTTGCTCACGGGCGGTGCCGCCCGTCCGTGCCGTGCCGCCCGTCCGTACCGTGCCGACGTCCGCCACCACTTCGGCCCCCGTGTCCGCTGCCATGTCCGGCCCTCCTCGTCCGCATCCCGCATCCCGCGACCCGTGCCCGCAGTGCCTTCCGGATGTGCGCCTCCCGGGCCCGCACCGGCACCGGCCGGCCCCGGTACCCGCCGCGCGCACCGCGGGCGGACCGGACCGGGCCTCCCGGAACTGCCGAGCGTGCCGCAGGCTATGGGGTATCTGCCCGCACCTCGGGCACCCTCCCCACCGACCGGGCCGTAAAGAATCTGACACTGCATCAGAAAACCTCTTCCCTCGGCCGCCGGGCTGCGGCATCCTGCCGCCCATGGAGACGGAGCTGAGCAGGAAACTGGGAGTCGAGCACGCCATCTTCGGCTTCACGCCCTTCCCCGCGGTCGCCGCCGCGATCACCCGGGCGGGCGGGTTCGGCGTACTCGGCGCGGTCCGCTACACCGCGCCCGACGACCTGGGGCGCGACCTCGACTGGATGCAGGCGCACACCGACGGCAAGCCGTACGGCCTCGACGTCGTCATGCCCGCCAAGAAGGCCGTCGACGGCATCAGTGAAGCCGACATCGAGGCGATGATCCCGGCCGGACACCGCGCCTTCGTCCGCGACACCCTCGCCAAACACCACGTGCCCGAGCTCGCCGAGGGCGAGGCCTCCGGCTGGCGCATCACCGGCTGGATGGAGCAGGTCGCCCGCAAGCAGCTCGACGTCGCCTTCGACTACCCCGTCAAACTCCTGGCGAACGCCCTCGGTTCCCCGCCCGCCGACGTCATCGCCCGCGCGCACGACCACGGCGTGCTCGTCGCCGCCCTCGCCGGCAGCGCCAAACACGCCCGCCGCCACGCCGAAGCCGGCATCGACGTCGTCGTCGCCCAGGGCTACGAGGCCGGCGGCCACACCGGCGACATCGCCACCATGGTCCTCGTACCGGAGATCGTCGAAGCCGTCGCACCGCTCCCGGTCCTCGCCGCCGGCGGCATCGGCAGCGGCGAGCAGATCGCCGCCGGCCTCGCCCTCGGCGCCCAGGGCGCCTGGCTCGGCTCCCTCTGGCTCACCACCACCGAGGCCGACCTCCACTCGCGCGCCCTCACCGAGAAGCTCCTCGCCGCCGGCTCCGGCGACACCGTCCGCTCCCGCGCCCTCACCGGCAAGCCCGCCCGCCAGCTGCGCACCGAGTGGACCGACGCCTGGGACGACCCGGAGGGCCCCGGCGCCCTCCCGATGCCGCTCCAGGGCCTCCTCGTCGCCGAGGCCGTCTCCCGCATCCAGAAGTACGAGGTCCAGCCGCTGCTCGGCACGCCCGTCGGCCAGATCGTCGGCCGGATGAACAGCGAACGCAGCGTCCAGGCCGTCTTCGACGAGCTCACCAGCGGCTTCGAGAAGGCGATCGACCGCATCAACCGCATCGCCGGCCGAGTCCGAGAGGCGTGAGAGCCATGACCGCCACGACGTCCACCACCCCCGCCGCCGACCGGCAGCCGCCCAACGGCTTCTGGGCGCAGGCCGCCGCCGACCCCGGACGCACCGTCCTGACCGCCCCCGGGGGCGAGGAGTGGAGCGCCGGCCGGCTGCACGCCGACGTCAACCGGCTCGTCCACGGACTGCGCGCCGCCGGGCTGGAGAAGGGCGACGTCTTCGCCGTCGTCCTCCCCAACGGCGTCGAGTTCCTCACCGCCTACCTCGCCGCCTCCCAGGCCGGCTTCTACCTCGTCCCCGTCAACCACCACCTCGTGGGCCCCGAGATCGCCTGGATCGTCGCCGACTCCGGCGCCAAGGTCCTGATCGCCCACGAGCGTTTCGCCGAGGCCGCCACCGCCGCGGCCGACGAAGCCGCCCTGCCCGCGAGCCACCGCTACTGCGTCGGAACGGTCCCGGGCTTCCGCCCGTACGGCGAACTCCTCGACGGGCGGTCCGCGACACCCCCCGCGGACCGCACCCTCGGCTGGGTCATGAACTACACCTCCGGCACCACCGGCCGCCCCCGCGGCATCCGCCGCCCCCTGCCCGGCAAGCTCCCGGAGGAGACGTACCTCGGTGGCTTCCTCGGCATCTTCGGCATCCGCCCCTTCGACGGCAACGTCCACCTGGTCTGCTCGCCGCTCTACCACACGGCCGTCCTGCAGTTCGCGGGCGCCGCCCTGCACATCGGGCACCCGCTCGTCCTCATGGACAGGTGGAGCCCGCAGGAGATGCTGCGCCTGATCGACGCGCACGCCTGCACGCACACCCACATGGTTCCGACCCAGTTCCACCGGCTCCTCGCCCTCCCGCAGGAGACGAAGGACGCCTACGACGTCTCCTCGATGCGGCACGCCATCCACGGCGCCGCGCCCTGCCCCGACCACGTCAAGCGGGCGATGATCGACTGGTGGGGCGGCTGCGTGGAGGAGTACTACGCGGCGAGCGAGGGCGGCGGCGCCTTCGCGACCGCCGAGGACTGGCTGAAGAAGCCGGGAACCGTCGGCAGGGCCTGGCCGATCAGCGAACTGGCTGTCTTCGACGACGACGGCAACCGGCAGCCCCCGGGCGAACTGGGCACCGTCTACATGAAGATGAACACCGGCGGCTTCAGCTACCACAAGGACGAGGGCAAGACGAAGAAGAACCGCATCGGCGACTTCTTCACCGTCGGGGACCTCGGCCTGATGGACGAGGAGGGCTACCTCTACCTCCGCGACCGCAAGATCGACATGATCATCTCCGGCGGGGTCAACATCTACCCGGCCGAGATCGAGTCGGCCCTGCTCACCCACCCGGCCGTCGCCGACGCCGCCGCCTTCGGCATCCCGCACGCCGATTGGGGCGAGGAGGTCAAGGCCGTCATCGAACCGGCGGAGGGCTTCGCGGCGGGCGACGCCCTGGCCGCCGAGATCCTGCACCACTGCGAGCGGCAGCTCGCCGGGTACAAGCGCCCCAAGACCGTCGACTTCATCGAGACGATGCCGCGCGACCCGAACGGCAAGCTCTACAAGCGACGGCTGCGCGACCCGTACTGGGAGGGCCACGAGCGCGCCATGTGAGCGGCACCCGGTCGGCCGTGGCGGGCGAGGGGAACCCGCCACGCCAGGAGGATCCGTGAGAAATGCCACGTCAGGGCGCTGGGAGCGCGCCGTGCGACGCACCGGAGGGACACTTCTGGCAAGTTGGCAGATATGGGTACGACGAAGCGCAGATCCCCCCTGACCGACTGGACCGTCCTGGTTCCCGTGCTGGCGCTGGTCGCGCTGGTGTTCAGCTGGGGGAGGGAGCTACCCGGCTTCGCCGTGGTGCTCGTCGCACTCTGCCTGGCCGGCGCCGTCCTGGCGGCCGTCCACCACGCCGAGGTCGTCGCCCACCGGGTGGGCGAACCGTTCGGCTCGCTCATCCTCGCCGTCGCGGTCACGGTCATCGAAGTGGCCCTCATCGTCACCCTGATGGCCGACGGCGGGGACAAGTCCGCCTCCCTCGCCCGGGACACCGTCTTCGCCGCCGTCATGATCACCTGCAACGGCATCGTCGGCGTCTCCCTGCTCGTCGGCGCCCTGCGCAACCGGATCGCCGTCTTCAACCCCGAGGGGTCCGGGGCGGCCCTCGCCACCGTCGCCACCCTCGCCACCCTCAGCCTGGTCCTGCCGACCTTCACCACGAGCAAGCCCGGCCCGGAGTTCTCCACCGGGCAGCTGACCTTCGCCGCCGTCGCCTCGCTCGCCCTGTACGGGCTGTTCGTCGCCGTCCAGACGGTCCGCCACCGGGACTACTTCCTGCCCGTGGACACCGGCCGGGACGCGGACCCGCAGGAAGACCACGCGGCGCCGCCCACCGACCGCGCCGCCCTGCTCAGCCTCGGCCTGCTGCTGGTCGCGCTCGTCGCGGTGGTCGGCGACGCCAAGGCCGTCTCCCCGACCATCGAGACGGCGGTGGCCAAGGCCGGCCTGCCCCAGGCGGTCGTCGGTGTGATCATCGCGCTGCTCGTCCTGCTGCCCGAGACCCTCGCCGCCGTCCGCGCCGCCCGCCGCGACCGCGTGCAGACCAGCCTCAACCTCGCCTACGGATCCGCCATCGCCAGCATCGGGCTGACCATCCCGGCGATCGCGCTGGCCTCCATCTGGCTCTCCGGCCCGCTCATGCTCGGTCTCGGCCCGGTCCACATGGTGTTGCTCGCCCTGACCGTGGTGGTCAGCACGCTCACGCTCGCCCCCGGCCGCGCGACGCTGCTCCAGGGCGGGGTGCACATCGTGGTGCTGGCCGCGTACCTCTTCCTGGCCGTCAGCCCGTGACGGGCGCGGGCCGGGGCCGGAAGAGGCCGCGGCCCCCGGTCACCGCCGCTCGCGGACCAGTACCACCTTCAGCTGCGGCGAGGTGAGGATGTCCCGCTCGCAGAAGCGCGCCCTGACCCAGCGCTCCTCGGAGAACAGCCGGGTCTGGTCCGCGTAGTACGGCGAGCCCGGGTTCGAGGACTGGCCGTACGTCAGCAGGGTGCGCGCCACCGGGCAGGAGCTGCCGTCCCAGCCGACCGCCTGGATGTGGCTGGAACCGTTCGCGACGTCCGGGTAGCCGCCGGCCGCCGCGTTCCACCGCGCCTCGACCTTGTTCCAGACGCCGAGCGCCTCCGTACCGCCGCCGACCGGCAGCTTTTGGCCGCCCCGGACCACGAACTGGTGCTCGCCCAGCGGGGCGTCCAGTGCGATCCCGGCCGCCCTCAGCTCCGCGACGGTGTCCGCGAGGGCCCGCCCGATGCCGGGCGCCTCCCGGTTGAGCGTACGCGGCGTACGTACGGGATCGGCGGCCGAGAACGGCACCAGCCACAGGTCCGCGGCCGGGGTCGACGCCGTCAGCCTGCGCCAGAACCGGTCGAACAGCAGCGCGCCACGGCTGCCGGCGTCGGTCGTACGGTCCCAGCCCGCCAGCACCGCGCACGCCGCGGAGACGTCCACCGCCGAGCCGTCGGCCGCCGTGGCCGTGCCGCCGGGCAGGGCGGAGCAGGCCTGGGCCGCGTCCGCCGCCGCCAGGTCACCGGCCGGCGCCCGGTTCGCGAACTGGAGCTCCTGCAGGTCGGCCACGGTCAGCCGGCCCTTCCCGGCCATGGCGGACACGTCCTCGACCGCCCCGCGGGTCCGCAGTGAGCGCGGGGTCGCGACATTGCCCCAGATCCGCTCGTAGCCCGTCAGCGGCCGGTCCGCATTGGCCAGCCAGGCACTGTCGTTGGAGTTCTCGGCGTAGGGGGCGTCGCGCAGCGTCGGCGCCTTCCCCGGGCCGAACACGCCCGGCTGCACCGCGTCGGCGTCCGAGCCGAGCGCGCAGTCGCCGCGCGCACCGTCCAGCACCGCCAGCCCCGAGGCCGGATACACGGCCCGGCCCAGCGGCGTGGAGCAGCGGGCGGCGAGCTCGTCGGTGATCCGGGGGAGCACCTGGGTCTGGGTGAAGAGCGTGCCGCCCGCCGAGTCCGCGGCCACCGTGTTGACCCAGGGCAGGCCCTGGGTGCGGGCCAGGGCGGCCTGGATCCCGGCGACCGAGCGGGCCTTCCCGAGGGCGAGGGCGGTGTCGGAGCCGCGGAGGTTCGACGCGTTGGGGTCGTTCAGTGCGTACGCCGACCGGGTGGTCCAGGGCAGTGGCAGGCCGGCGCCGAGGCTCGTGACCACCGGGCCGTAGCGGGTCCACCACTGGGTGCGGGTGACCGGATCGCCGCCCGCCACGGGTACGGTGACGGTCCGCCGGGTCATCGTGTGCGGGACGCCGTCGACCAGGTAGGCGGTCGGATCCGCCGGGTCGAGGGTGAGCTCGTGCAGGTTGACGGGGGTGCCGGTCGCCACCGTGTGGCTCCAGGCCACTTTCTCGTTGAAGCCGATGCTGACCGCGGGCATGCCGAGGAGTGAACCTCCCGACACGTTCAGCTCGCCCGGGATGGTCTGCTGCGACTGCCAGAAGCGGCGCCCGCCCTGCCACGGGTAGTGCGGGTTGCCGAGCAGCAGACCGCGGCCGCTCGCCGTCGTGGACCCGGCGAACGCCACCGCGTTGGAGCCCATGTCGTACCGGCTCGTGTCGAAGAACTCCCGCGCCGCCTGCGCCGCGGCGGCCGGATCGGCCTCCCGCGGATCGGCCTCCCGCGGATCGGCTTCTTGCGGTGCGGCCGGGCGGGCTCCGCCGGCCGGGGCCGGCGGCTGGGCGCCCGTGATGCCGTCGATGCCGCGCCCCTCGCCGCCGAGGACCGCGATCGCGAAGCCGCGGGCGGCCACGTCGACCGTGGTGACCGGGCGGAGCCAGGCCGCGCCCTTGCAGGCCGGGTCCGTGACCTTGTTCTGGGCGAGCCAGGCGTTGTAACCGGCGGCCCAGCCGCGCATCAGCTCCTTGAGGTCCTTGCTGGGGCCCGCCGGGGCGGGTGCCGCCAGCAGCCTCTCCACCGTGCCGGACTCCCGGACGCCCTTGAAGTACAGGTCGCTGGAGAGGTTCCGGGTGAGGGAGGAGAGCGACCCGTCGGTCGCGGCGTCCTGCCCGAACCAGCGCGAGCGCTCGCCCGAGACGGTCACGAACCCGTCCGCGAGGACGCAGACCTGGTCCGCGGCCTGGGCCCAGCCGGTGCCGAAGCCGACCTGCGCGTAGCCGCGGCCGAGGATGTGCGGTATGCCGTTCTCCGTGTAGCGGACGACTGCGGACAGGCCGCCGCCGGACGGTGTCCGCCCGTCGGGCGCCGCCCGGGCCTGGGCGTGGGCCGGCGGGACCGCGGCCGCCGCGGCGAGCAGGGCCGCCCCGGCGAGGGCGACGCGACGGAGCGCCGAACGCGTTCTGCGGTGCAACGTACCTCCCAAGTGGCCTGAGAACGGCCGTGGTTACCCGATGGACAGGCGGTGCCTCCGTGCCCCCACACTCATTCAGGCGCACCGGCGGCCTGTCAACATCCCGCTTGGTATCCGGTCATTGACCCCGGCCCGCCCGGCGGCGAGGATCACGCCCATGACGTCAGCGCGAGCGGGGCAGGCAGGGCAGGCGGCAGGCGCCGTGCGGGACAACACCGTCGACGGACTGGTGCGCGACAGCGCGCGGCGGGCCCCCGACCGCCTCGCCGTCCGCTACGCCGGGCGGAACTGGACGTACGCGGAACTCGACGCGGCCGTCACCACCGGGGCCGCCCTCCTGCGGGAGCGGTACGGGCTCGCAGGAGGCGACCGGGTCGCCACCTTCGCCCACAACTCCGACGCCTACCTGCTGGCGTTCCTCGCCTGCGCCCGGGCCGGCCTCGTCCACGTCCCGGTCAACCAGAACCTCACCGGCGAGGACCTCGCGTACATCCTGGACGACTCCGGGAGCGCCCTCGTCCTCGCCGACCCCGGCCTGGCCGGGCGGGTCCCCGACGGGTATCCCGTACGGGCCCTGCGCGACGCCCCCGACTCCTTCCTGGCCGCTCTGGCCGAGCCGCTGCCCTTCGCGCCCGACCGCGACCCGGGCCGCATGGCGCAGCTCCTCTACACCTCTGGGACCACCGCCCTGCCCAAGGGCGCGATGATGACCCACCGGGCCCTCGCCCACGAGTACGAGAGCGCCATCGAGGCGCTGGACCTGGCCGAGGACGACCGGCCGCTCCACTCGCTGCCGCTGTACCACTCCGCGCAGATGCACGTCTTCCTGCTGCCGTACCTGGCGGTGGGGGCCCGCAACACCATCGTGGACGCGCCGGTCGCCGAGCAGGTCTTCGACCTCGTCGAGGCGGGCGAGGCGGACAGCCTCTTCGCCCCGCCGACGGTGTGGATCGGCCTGGCCAACCACCCGCAGTTCGCCGAGCGCGAGCTGGGCGGGCTGCGGAAGGCGTACTACGGGGCCTCGATCATGCCGGTTCCGGTCCTGGAGCGGCTGCGCGAGCGGCTGCCGGGCCTCGCCTTCTACAACTGCTTCGGCCAGAGCGAGATCGGCCCGCTGGCCACGGTGCTCGGCCCCCGGGAACACGAGGGGCGGATGGACTCGTGCGGCAGGCCGGTGCGCCACGTGGAGGCGAAGGTCGTCGACGAGGACGGCAAGGACGTGCCGGACGGCACCGCGGGCGAGGTGGTCTACCGCTCACCGCAGCTCTGCCTGGGCTACTGGAACGACCCCGCGGCGACCGGCAAGGCCTTCCGGGACGGCTGGTTCCGCTCGGGCGACCTCGCGGTGCGGGACGCCGAGGGCTACTTCACGGTCGTGGACCGGGTGAAGGACGTCATCAACTCGGGCGGGGTGCTGGTCGCCTCGCGGCAGGTGGAGGACGTGCTCTACACCCATCCGGGCGTGGCCGAGGCGGCGGTGGTGGGGCTGCCCGACGAGCGGTGGATCGAGGCGGTCACGGCGGTGGTGGTGCCGCGCGGTGAGGTGACGGAGGCGGAGCTGATGGCCTACGCCCGCGACAGGCTGGCCCACTTCAAGGCCCCGAAGCGGGTCCTGTTCGTGGACGCGCTCCCGCGCAACGCCAGCGGCAAGATCCTCAAGCGGGAGCTGCGGGACCGCTTCGGAGCGCGGGGCCGCTGACACCCGTACGGCAGCGTGGGGTCAGTCAGTCAGTCCGTCGGCCGGCCGGTCAGTCCGGTTCCGGGCGGTGCCGGGCGTCGTCCCAGGGGAGGAGGCCGCTGCGGCGCAGCCGCCGCAGGGTGAGGTGCTCGTGCACGAGGCGGCCGACGAGCGCGCCGCCGTAGACCACGAAGCCGACGCCGACGAGCCAGGACTGGACGACCAGCAGCGTCCCGAAGGGGCCGTAGGTCACGGCGTTGGACGCGATGAGCGGGGAGAACACCAGCTGCGAGAAGACCCGCAGCCCCAGCAGCCCGAGGCTGGTCGCCACCGCTCCCGGTACCAGGGCCCGCCAGCGGACCCGGCCGCCGAGCAGCAGACGCTGCGAGGCGACGAAGAACAGGCAGGTGCCGAAGAGGTCGCCGGCGGTGCCGAGGACCGTGCCGAAGGCGTCGTCCGACGGCGCGGGGATCACCACGAGCAGCGCGAGGTAGCAGACCAGCATGGCGAGCCAGACCACGTGCCGCCACATGGTGTGCCAGCGGGCGGTCGGCAGGTCCCACACCTTCTCGTAGCCGGTCTGCACGGCCGAGCCGAAGGTCAGTCCGAACACGGCCAGCGCGGCCAGCCCGAAGGCGGTGGTCCGCTCCAGGGCCGTGTCCGCCGCCCCGAAGACCATCTCGATCCTCGTCCGCGAGGACGCCGTCACCCCGAGGGCCTGGCCGAGCCAGCGGCCGAATCCCGAGCCGCTTCCGGGCGCCGCGGCGGCCACGACCACCAGCAGCGGCACCAGGGTGAGGAATCCGAGGGCCGCGAAGCCCATCGCCCGGTGCATCAGCTCCATCTCCCGGCCACGGCTCCAGGCCAGCCCGGCGTAGGAGCCCTGGAGCCGGTCGTGGAGCCGCCGGAGGGTCGAGGTCACGCCTCATGCACTACCCGGACGGGCCCGCCGGCTCCCGGGAGCCGGACCGAAATGGGCCCGAAGGGGTGGTTTCGGCCGCCTGCTTCGGAGGTCAGTGGCGGGCCCGGCCGGCAGGCACCGTGTCCTTGGCCACCAGCGTGTCTGCGGCCCAGCAGAGCCGGTAGAGGTCGACCGGGCCCAGCAGATCGCCGCCGGAGCGGTAGAACGCGCAGTCGGTACCGGGCGGCCGGGCCGCGGACCGGGCGTGGTCCGGCGGGTACGGGTAGGCGCGGGCCGGCAGCAGGCGGGCGAGCTCGGCGCGCGGCCGCCGAGCGGCGGCGGGCGGTGCGCCGGACGGCGGCGAGCCGCCGGGCGGACTCCAGTGGAGTACCGGTGCCTCTTCCTGCTCCCGCTCCGGTGACCGCGCCCGGTCCCGGTTACGGCCGCCCGCAGGTCCGGGCCGGGGCAGTTGGGCGCGCGCAACAGGGTGGAGGCGGCCATCGCCGCGTGCGAGGCGGGCCTGGTCCCGCAGGGCCCCCGCTGACGCGCTGCCCCCGCCGTCTGGTCAACTGTGGCGCATGACGCGCACCCTGTACCTCCTCAGTTCGGCCGCCCCACCGGTCTTCGACGTCGCCCGCGTGATCGAGGACGCGCAGGCCCGCGGCTGGGACGTGTGCCTCGGCCTGACCCCGACAGCGGCCCACTGGCTCGCGGAAGGCACCGACGGCCTGGCCGCGCTCACCGGCCACCCGGTCCGCAGCCGGTACAAGCAGCCGGCCGACCCGGACGTCTGGCCCGTGGCGGACGCGATCCTCGTCGCTCCGGCCACGTTCAACACGGTCAACGCATGGGCGCTCGGACTCACCGACCGGTTCGTCGTCGGCGTGGCGGCCGAGGCCATCGGAAAGGGCACCCCGCTGGCCGTCATGCCGTGCGTGAACGCGGCGTTCGTACGGCACCCGCAGTTCGAGCAGAGCATCGCCGTCCTCCGCAGCGCGGGCGTGCGGGTGTTGTACGGCGAAGACGGCTTCACCCCCGACCCGCCGGGCCAGGGCGGCATGGAACCGTACCCGTGGACCCGTGCCCTGGACGCCGTGGACGACCTGGCCCGAGCGGACTTCTAGGGCTTTGGCGGGGCCAGGGTGCAGCCCTTCCCACCGCCGCACGTACCGGCGAGCGAACTCCGGCCAGGCCGTCAGGACGGCTGGCTCGGCTGGTTCCGCAGCTGAAAAAGGTGCATCACCCCCGGGGGAGAGTCCTTCAGCATGTCCGCAGCCCCGGCCGGTCCGCCGGCCACCCCGACCCCGTACGCTCCGCGCGGCGTGGAAGACGTGCACCTGCGGGTACCCGTAGGGCTGGCGACTGTACTGACCGTGCTGCTCTCGCTGTCCGTCGGACTTTCTTGAAGGCGTCGGGGGCCCCGTACTCCTCGACCATGGCACGGGACTACGGTGAGCGGAACGGTGCGCAGCGGGCCGAAGCCTTGACTGCCGGCGAGCAGGCGGCTCTCTCGGCCCAGGCCACCGCGATGGAGGGCGACCTTTCCGCGGTTCCACGGCTGACGGCGGAGGCTGAGGGAAGATCCGCTCCTGTGAGCTGGGCGCGCTAGCGGGGGCGATGGCCACCGCCCTGTGCGAGGACGGGAGGGCTGCGGCGAACGGATGCTGTCCTTCCCGTCCTGGCTCAACCCGCACTTCCTGGCCGTCTTCGGCCCGCTGGTTGCGGAAGCCATCCGCACCCTCCTCCAGGCCGGATGTCCGCAGACCATGTCTTCAAAGCGGTCCAGGAGCGCGGAGGCATCGCGAACCCCATGCGTTCGCGTGCGCGCTCGGTACGCTGGACCGCTCCGTCGCGTTCGGCACGGCGTTGGTGCAGCAGGGCCGTCCCGGCGCTGGACCCGGACATCAGCCGGAGCACGGCCCCGGCCTCCACATCAGCCGTGCGTTACTCACGTTCGCGTTCCAGGTAGCGAACCTGGTGTCGCCGGACGAAGAAACGCAGCGAGGAGCGGGCCCAGCTCGTCGCCCGCAGGGAGTCGGGACCGGCGGGCTGCCCGGCGCCGGGCTACATGGGGTCCATGCTTCCGGCGCCCGGGCCGTACATTTGCTCGCTCTTCTCGCGGATGTGCAGCGCCTTTTCCGTCAGCCGCTGCCGTTCTGCGGGATCGGTGGCGTGCTGGGCAGACTGCTCCAGCTGCTGCGCCTTGTCGCGCATCTCCTGAGCTCGCTTGGCAGACGGGTCCTCGATACTCACTTCGACCTCCTCGGTCGGGCTGGTGGGATCCCCCTACCCCAGCATGCGAAGGGCATTCACCGCAGCGCCGTGCGACACGCGGCTCCCGCGACCTCGATGCGGGCGTTTCCCTGACGGCGCGGGCCCGGCCGGTTACGGTGCGTATGTCGACGTACGAGGGGGCCGGGGACGCGTCCCGGGCGCCGGGCGGCAGCGAGCCCCGGTGACCAGGCCCGGTCACGGGGCAGGAGGGCCACGCCATGCTGACCGAAGAACTGCTGACGCTCGCCGCCGCGGCGGGCGCCGCGGTGGCGACCGCCGCGGGCACCGACGCCTGGGAGGGGCTGCGCGCCCGCCTCGGCGGCTGGTTCGGCCGGGGCGACGCCCGGCTCGAGGAGAGCGTGCTCGCCGAGCTGGACAGCAGCGCCGACCGGCTGCTGGACGCCGGTACGCCGAACGGCGCCGAGCTGGAACGGTACGGTGCGGCCTGGCGGGACCGGGTGGCCGCCGCTCTGGAGCAGCTGGACGGACCCGACCGCGAGGACGCCGCCCGTGAGCTGCGCCGGCTGGTGACCGGGGAGACGGCGCCCGCACCGGCCCCCGGCGGTGCCCAGAACGTCCGGGGCGACATCCGCGTCCACGCCGAGCAGGGCTCGCTCGCCGCGGCCCTGATCAACGGGAACGTCACCTTCAGCCCCCCTCCCCCGCCGGTCCGGCCCGAGGGCTGACCGGACCGGCCTCCGGCGGCACCCCCGCCGGCGATGCCCCTGACGCACGCGACACCCCCGACACCCCCGGCACTTCCCGCTCTTCCCGCTCTTCCGTCGTCTCCGGAGGCGCGGGCCGGACACCCGGCAGCGCGCACGCCTCCGGCGACGGAGTGCTCGCGGTGGGCTCGGCGCACAACGTCTTCTACCACGGCCCCGATCGCAGAGCCCGTGCCGTCGGTCCGCTCGCCGCCGTGCTCTGCCTGCTGCTGGCCACCGGTGCTGCCGTCGGCGGAACTCTGTGGTGGCAGAGCCGTGACGCGGACGGCGGCGCCGACCGGGCCCGGCCCCCGGCGGGCACCCGGCCCCGTCCCGCCCCGTCCGGTAGTCCGCCCGTGCTGGTCGCCTCCGTCACCGGGCCGGTGAGCGACCTGCCCGGACGGGACTTCGCGCTGCCGGACGCCCTGCGCATGAGCGAGGCCGAGCTGGCGCGCTTCGGCTCCGAGATCGTGCCCGACTCGGCGGCGTTCGCCTCCTGGTACGAGCGGCACGGCGCGGTGGTGACCGAGTCCGGCACGATCACCGTGGCGCTGCGCGGCAACGCGGCGGAGGAGGTCCAGGTCACCGACATCAACGTGCACAAGAAGTGCGGACCGCCCCTGGACGGCACGCATTTCGAGGGGCACTCACAGGGCGGCGGCGACACGGTGGCGGTCGGTTTCGACCTGGACGCGGCCGACCCGTATCCGCAGCTGCGGGCCCGCACCGGCGCGGGCCTGAAGTGGACGGAGCGCCACTACTTCGACGAGCAGACCCTCACCCTCAAGCCGGGCGAACGGGAGACCCTCAGCGTCGGTGTCATCAGCGCCCGCCACCGCTGCTCGTTCACCCTGGAACTGGTGGTGGCCACCCGGGACGGGGTTCTCACCCAGCAGATCGACCGGCAGGGCAAGCCCTTCGAGCTCACGGCCCGCGCCCCGGCCGCCCAGGGCAGCCGCCCGCCCGCCGGATACCGCGCGGCCTACGCGCAGGACCGCGACGGCTGGCACCCCGCCGACCCGGCCGCCGCAGCCGCAAAGGGGGCGGGCCGATGACCGGGGCGCGCGGGATCACGGTGGGCCGGCTCGCCGCCCTCGTGGTGGTCGTCCTGGCCGTCGCCATCGCCGCCACCCTGCTGATCACCCGTGCCACGGACGGGAGTGGCACAAGCGGCAGAGGCGGGGAAGACAAGGCAGCCACGCCCGGACCCGCGGGCGGGACACCGTACGCGTACACCACCGAGCAGGAACTGGTCCTCGTGCGCGGTGACCGGCCGCCGACCCGTGTTCCGCGCGTCTTCGACCTTGCAGACCCGCATCGGAACACGGTGGTGTGGACCCACGACGGGCACCGGGTGGCGTTCTTCTCCGACGACGAGCTGCTCGACCGGCGCGAGGACACCCGGCTGATCACCGTCGACGCCCGCACCGGTGAGGTGCACAGGCTGCCCTGTCCCGGCTGCCACGACCTCGCCCCGGTCGGCGACCACGACGTCATGGTGCTGTCCTACGAACCCGGCCCCACCAGCGCGTTCCGCATCGACCTGGACAGGCCCACCGCCCCTCGGACGGAGCTCGACAACGGCAGCTACTGGCAGCCGCAGCTCCTCGGCGCCACCCCCACCCACGTGCTCACCGGGCAGTACGAGATGTCCGGCGGCGACCCCGGTATGGAGCTGCGCCTGAACGACTTGAAGACCGCCGGGATCACCGTCTACCCGCGCTTCGAATCCAACGCCTACATGCCGGCCGCGCTCGCCGCCGTCGGGGGCGGCCAGCGGATCGCGGTGGCGGCCCGCCACAACCCCGGCGGCTGCGCCGCGCCCTTCCCGATCCACGTCCTCGGGCCGAAGGGCGAGGTCGGCGGCAGCGACCAGTCGGCCGCTCTGCCGCCCGGCTACATCGCCGGCGTCACTGGCGGGATCGACGTGAGCGACCTGTGGTGGGGACCCGACCAGCACCTGTACGCCACCATCTCCGCCTGGACGTGTGACAAGAGCCAGGGTGCGCGGGACGGCAAGAAGCGGCCGCACCGCCCGGCCACACTGTTCCGGCTGGACGGTGACCGGTGGGTGAGCGCGGGCGACCAACCGGCGACCGTCGTCCGCCCGCTGGACCGAGACACCAGGATGGTGCTGGTCATCCCCGACTGCAACGGCCCCGTGGAACGGGCCGACGGCATCACCTACTGCAACACCGGTTCCCTGTACCGCGAGGAGGCCGGGAAGCGGACGAAGGTCGCGGACGATGTGCTGTCGCTCTCCGCCCCGGCCACTGCTTCCTGACCGCGCACCAACCAGACTCGGATGCAAGGGCGTTGGCCGTCGCCAGCTCGCGAACCGTAAGGCGGACCGTGGCGGTGGCGTCGCGCTGCGGATAAGACGCTGTTCGCCGCGAAAGGGAGATCGCTGTCGGGAACCTGCCGAACCCGCACCGCCGCAAGCTCCCCAGCCCTCATTCAGCCAGCGAACTCCCCGATATGCAAAGCGACAAGAGCGGCCAGCACAGCACTACGAGGCCGTCTCTTCCGGTCTTGCCGCGCCGGCGCCGCCCGCCACCGCACGTTGCCGCGTTGTCGGAGCACCGCAGTACGTCCGTTGTCTCCCCAGGCCCTGCGGGCCTGGGGAGACCCCGTGGCACCGGACGACCCGGGCTCGTCCGACAGGACCCGGAAGAGACGGCCTAGTAGCAGTCCATGCGTGAACCGTCGGGTTCCGCCTCGGCGGACCACGTGTACCAGGTCCGGGCGTCCACGCCGAGCAGCTCCGCCGGGTGCGGTTCCGTCCCGGAGAACTCGCGGAGCTCCTCGGGTGAGGTGAAGGAGAGGGTGATGCTCGGTCGGTCGGCGGATTCGAAGCAGAAGACGGCGAACCCGCGGTCGAGCCCGATGTCCAGGCCGTCCACCGGACGCCATCCCGCCGCCGACGCCTCCCGGCCGTAGTACTCCAGCACGTCCTTCCTGGTCCCGCCGTACGCGTAGAACCGCTCCGCGGTGAGCCAGGCGCCCGCCGTGTCGTCGACGCAGTGGGCGCCGGACGATGGAACGCCGTCGACGACCACGGCCCCCTTCGGATGCAGTTCCAGCACGGGCAGCTGGTCGAGCGCGGCCACGGCTGCCTCGGTTCCCCCGCAGGTCTCGAAGTGGGGAAGGGAACACCCGCTCAGGCTGGTTCCCATGAGCAGAGCCGCCAAGAATGCCCGCACGACAAGCATGTTCATGGCGAGATTATGACCTTGCCCTGAGGTCGTCCCTCCGACGGGTCCGGTCGGACAGGCTTCACCCGGCCGCTGGTTCACCGGTCCGGGCAGGAAGTGCCGGGCCGCGCTCCACCATGCGCCGTCGCCGCCGCGGGCCACCGATCGTCGGTCTGCGGATCGAGCGCCGGCCGCGTATTGCGCGTACTGACGGCGGGCGTCGGTCAGGCTCTCCGATCCGTTCGGCCCGCGGGCGCCGACAACTCGGCTTCGCGGCCGCTGTCCTTGACGACACTGTGGGCGGGCGTGGGATTGCCTTCGTCGCCCATGCCCCGCGTGGTCGGCATCAGGGTCTGCGCAGCAGGCGAGGGCGAGTGGGGCGGTTAGCGCGGGGGTACCGGCGGTGTGGTCTGTGCGCATCGAGCCAGGCCGGCCGGAGCCTGGCGCTCGCGGGGCTGCCGTGGCAGCCCTGTCACCGGTCGGCGGTGCGGAGGTCCACGAGTCTTTTGATCTTGCCGACCGAGCGCTCCAGGGTCTCCGGATCGACCACCTCGACCCGGACGGACACGCCGATCCCCGCCTTGACCGCCTGGACCACACCGGCGGCCGCGGCCTCCCGCAGGGCGGCGTCCGACTCCCGCCGGGCCTCCACCCGGACCGTCAGGGTGTCCATCCGGCCCTCGCGGGCCAGCCGCAGCTGGAAGTGGGGCGCCAGCCCCGGCGTCCGCAGGAGGATCTCCTCGATCTGGGTCGGGTACAAGTTGACCCCGCGCAGGATGATCATGTCGTCGCTGCGGCCCGTGATCTTCTCCATCCGGCGGAAGGCCGGCCGGGCCGTGCCGGGGAGCAGCCGCGTCAGGTCCCGGGTGCGGTAGCGGACGACCGGCATGGCCTCCTTGGTCAGGGAGGTGAACACCAGTTCCCCGAGCTCGCCCTCCGGCAGCACCGCACCCGTCAGGGGGTCCACCACCTCGGGATAGAAGTGGTCCTCCCAGATGTGCAGGCCGTCCTTGGTCTCGACGCACTCCTGCGCCACACCCGGCCCGATGACCTCCGACAGGCCGTAGATGTCCACCGCGTCCATGTCGAGGCGCTCCTCGATCTCCCGCCGCATCTCCTCGGTCCACGGCTCCGCGCCGAAGATTCCCGTCCGCAGCGAGGTGGCGCGCGGATCGATGCCCTGGCGCTCCATCTCGTCCAGCAGGGTCAGCATGTAGGAGGGGGTCACCATGATGACCTCCGGCCGGAAGTCCTCGATGAGCCGGACCTGGCGGTCCGTCATCCCGCCCGACGCGGGCACGACCGTGCAGCCGAGGCGCTCGGCGCCGTAGTGCGCGCCCAGGCCGCCCGTGAACAGGCCGTAGCCGTAGGCGATGTGGACGATCTGTCCGGGCCGGCCGCCGGCCGCGCGTATCGAACGAGCCACGACATCGGACCAGGTGGAGAGGTCCCCGTCGGTGTAGCCGACGACGGTCGGACGCCCGGTGGTGCCGCTGGAGGCATGGATGCGGCGCACCTCTGAACGCGGGACCGCGAACATCCCGAAGGGGTACTGGTCGCGCAGATCGGCCTTGGTGGTGAGGGGGAACAGGGCGAGATCGCCGAGTGAGCGGCAGTCGTCGGGATGCACGCCGGCCTTGTCGAAGGCCTGCCGGTAGAAGGGCACCCGCTCATAGGCGCGGTGCAGGGTCGCCCGCAGCCGCGTGAGCTGGAGGGCGGCCAGCTCGTCGCGGCCCAGCCGCTCGCCTTCGTCGTGGAATCCCGCCTGCACCGCCATGTCGTCACCCCATCGTGAGAAGGCCCAAGAGCCCGACCGATCATTCGGTAGATTGCCAGGACCCCGCAGGTTAAATCAATGACTCGAACGAGTGATCGTCTGATCTGATGGCCTCCATGCCGATCTTCGCCGCGTACGACGGAACCGAACTGGCCTACCGCACCCTGGGTGAAGGGCCGCCGCTGGTGTGCCTCCCGGGCGGCGCCATGCGCGCCTCCCGCTACCTGGGCGACCTCGGCGGACTGGCCACCGGCCGCACTCTGATCCTGCTCGACCTGCGCGGCACAGGCGACTCCGCCGTGCCGGCGGACGAGTCGACGTACCGCGCGGACCACCAGGTCGCCGACGTCGAGGCGCTCCGCGCCCACCTGGGCCTGGAGCGCATGGACGTCCTGGCCCACTCGGCCGCCGGCAACCTCGCCCTGCTGTACGCGGCCGCCCACCCGGAGCGGCTGGGCCGGACCGTCCTGGTCACCCCCACCGCGTGGGCCCTGGACCTGGTGAGCACCGCGCAGGACCGGCTGGCGGCGGCCCGCCTCAGGGCGGGGGCCGAGCTGTACGACACGGCCGCGGAGGCGTACGGCCGCATCCTCGGCGGCGCCGACACGGACGAGGAATGGGACCGTGCGGCGCCCCTCTTCTACGGACGCTGGGACGGTGTCGCGCAGGCGCACTACGCCGCGGGCGAGCACGAGCAGAACGAGAAGGCGGCCGCGGCCTTCGCCGGCCCCGGCGCCTGCGACCCGCCCGCCGTCCGCGCGGCCCTGCGCCGGGTCGCGGGGGAGGTGCTGGTACTGGCGGGCGAACTGGACGGCAACCCGCCGCCCGGCCTCGCCGAGCAGATCGCGGCGGCGTTCCCCGCCGGGATCCTCCACGTCCAGCCCGCCGCCGCGCACTTCCCGTGGCTGGACGACCCCGCCGGCTTCGCGGAGCGCGTCGGGCGCTTCCTGGCCACCGGGGCCTGACCGGGGCAACGGGCCCGGTTCGGCGCCGCGTCACGTGCGACACGGCGCCGAACCGGACCCGCCGGTTCTCAGCGCGCGGTACGGGTGCCCGTGCCGCCGGTGTCCGCCTCCGTCGCGACCGTCTTCGCCCAGCGGTAGTCCGCCTTGCCGCTCGGCGACCGCTGTATGGCAGGCGTGATGACGAGCTGCCGCGGGATCTTGTAGCCCGCGAGCCTGGTGCGGCAGTGGCTCTGGATCTCGTCCAGCGTCGGCGCCTCGGCTCCCGGGCGCACCTGGACCACCGCGGCCACGTGGCTGCCCCAGGTCGGGTCCGAGACCCCGGCCACCAGGGCGTCGTACACGTCGGGGTGCGACTTCAGTGCCTGTTCGACCTCTTCCGGATAGACCTTCTCGCCGCCGGTGTTGATGCACTGCGAGCCGCGGCCCAGCACCGTGACGATGCCCTGCTCGTCGACGGTCGCCATGTCGCCCAGCAGCACCCAGCGCTCCCCGCCCTTCTGGAAGAAGGTGTCGGCGGTCTTCTCCGGGTCGTTGTAGTAGCCGAGCGGCACGTGTCCGCGCTGCGCGAGCCGCCCCGGCTCGCCGACCGCCACCGGCTCGTGCGTCACCGGGTCCACCACCTGCGTACGGTCGTTGACCTCCAGGCGGAAGCCCTTCTCCGGGCCGGAGTCGTCGGTCGCCCGGCCGTTGGATCCGGACTCGGAGGACCCGAAGTTGTTCAGGAGCAGGACGTTCGGCACCAGCCTCTGGAACTCGGCGCGCACCGTCTCGGACATGATCGCCCCGGAGGAGGAGACGCTGAACAGCGACGACAGGTCGGTGCCCTTCAGCGGACCGTTCAGGGCGTCGATGAGCGGCCTGAGCATCGCGTCGCCGACCAGCGACACGCTCGACACCTTCTCCTTCTCGATCGTGCGCAGCACCTCCTCGGGCGCGTACTTGCGGTGGATGACCACCCGCTGGCCGTAGTTGAAGGCGATGAACGAGGTCAGCGTCGACGTCCCGTGCATCAGCGGGGGAGCCGGGAAGAAGGTCAGCCCGGCGCCGCGCGCCGCCACCCGCTCGGCCAGCTCCTCCGGCCGCTTCACCGGCTCGCCCGAGGGCTCGCCGCCGAAGAGACCCGCGAAGAAGAGGTCCTCCGCCCGCCACATCACGCCCTTCGGCATGCCCGTGGTCCCGCCGGTGTAGATGATGAACAGGTCGTCGGCGCTGCGCGGCGGGAACCCGCGCCCGGGCGACCCGGCCGCCTCCGCGTCCGCGTACGCGACCGGGGCGATCGACGGCTCCGGCGCCCCCTCGGGCACCTCGCCGACCCGGATCAGGTGCCGCAGCCTCGGCGTCTGCGGCAGCGCGGCCGCCACCCGCCCGGTGAACTCGCCCTCGAAGACGAGCGCGGCGAGATCGGCGTCGTTGTAGAGGTAGACCAGTTCCTCCTCCACGTACCGGTAGTTGACGTTCACCGGGACCAGCCGGGCCTTCAGGCAGGCCAGGACGGTCTGGAGGTACTCGATCCCGTTGTAGAGGTGCAGCCCCAGGTGCTCACCGGCCGTCAGGCCGCTGTCCAGCAGGTGGTGCGCGATCCGGTTCGCCGCCGCGTCCAGCTCCGCGTAGGTGAGGCGGCGCTCGGCGCCCGTCCCGGGGTGGTCCACGTACACGAGGGCCTCGCGGTCCGGGACCACGTCCACGACCGACTCGAACAGGTCGGCAAGGTTGTACTCCACCGTTCCTCCTGACCCCGTTGTTCCCGATGACTGGCCCCGCGGCCGGCTGCTCCGGCGGTCATTAGAGCGCCGGGGCGGGCAACTGGGAAGGGCGCCGCCCAAGAAATCTGACTGGGTGTCAGAAAACTATTGAACTGCACCCTCCCCTACTGCAACCTGTTCTAGGTCTTGAGACGGGAGGACGGCAATGGGTGGGACGGAACACCTGACCGTGGAACGCCGCGGCGCCACGCTGGTGCTCACCATGAACAGGCCCGAGGCGAAGAACGCGCTCTCGCTGCCGCTGCTGGTGGGGCTGTACGACGGCTGGCTGGAGGCGGACGCCGACCACGAGATCCGCTCCGTGGTCCTGACCGGCGCGGGCGGCGACTTCTGCGCCGGCATGGACCTCAAGGCGCTGGCCGGCAAGGGCATGGCCGGCGACCACTACCGCGACCGCCTCAAGGCCGACCCCGACCTGCACTGGAAGGCGATGCTCCGTCACCACCGGCCGCGCAAGCCGGTGATCGCGGCGGTGGAGGGCTACTGCGTGGCCGGCGGCACCGAGATCCTCCAGGGAACCGACATCCGGGTGGCCGCCGCGGGCGCCACCTTCGGGCTCTTCGAGGTCAAGCGGGGGCTCTTCCCGATCGGCGGCTCCACGGTGCGGCTGCCCCGGCAGATCCCGCGCACGCACGCCCTGGAGATGCTGCTGACCGGACGCCCGTACTCGGCGGACGAGGCGGCGCGGATCGGGCTCGTGGGGCGGGTCGTCCCGGACGGTACGGCGCTCGACGCGGCCCTGGAGATCGCCGAGCAGATCAACGCGTGCGGGCCGCTGGCGGTCGAGGCGGTCAAGGCGTCGGTCTACGAGACCGCCGGGCTGACGGAGCGGGAGGGTCTGGCCTCGGAACTCCTGCGGGGGTGGCCGATCTTCGACACGGCCGATGCGAAGGAGGGGGCGCGCGCCTTCGCGGAGAAGCGGCCCGCGGTGTACCGCCGGGAGTAGCCGCCCCCGGTGCCGCGTCGCGCCCCGCAGGTGTGGGCGGATCCGCCCTCCGGGACGCGGCCCCGGACCCCGCGCCCCGCACGCCGGCGGGGCCGGGTCCCCGGCCAGGGGCGCGAACCGTGTCCCGAACCCGACAGGGGCGAAGGGCCGGGCTCCGCCCGGATCCCGCGCCCGAAGCGGCGGAGAGCCGAGGGCCGGGGCCCCGCCCGGCCCCGGGCCGCGGACGTCCGCGAAGCCCAAAGGTCTCACCAGCAGGGCGGGACCAATCGCCCCGGAGCCGCCGGCCGGGCCGCCGGATCCCGCCCGCACCCGGAATCAATCGCATCGGAGAGCCACCATGACAGCTGCCTCCCCACCGGAGGTGCTCCGCGCGCCTCTCGTCGTCGAGTTCCCCTTCACCCGGTCCCTCGGGCCCGTCCAGAGCGCCTTCCTCACCGGCCTGCGCGAGAGCGTCGTCCTCGGCGTGAAGACCTCCGACGGCAGGGTGGTGGTCCCGCCCGTCGAGTACGACCCCGTCACCTCCGAGGAGATCCGCGACCTCGTCGAGGTCGCCGCCACCGGCACCGTCACCACCTGGGCCTGGAACGACCGGCCCCGCCCGAACCAGCCCCTCGGCACCCCCTTCGCCTGGGCGCTGGTCAAGCTCGACGGCGCGGACACCGCCCTGCTGCACGCCCTCGACGCCCCCGGCCCCGACGCCGTGCGCACCGGCATGCGCGTCCGCGTCCGCTGGGCCGCCGAACGCACCGGCGCCATCACCGACATCGCCTGCTTCGAACCGTACGAGGACGCCCCCGACGCCCCCGCCCCCGCACCCGGAGCCGGACCCGCCCCGCATGACGGCGTCTTCGAGGACGCCGTCACCGGCATCGTGGCCGAGGCCCGCCTGGACTACGTCTACAGCCCCGGCCGCGCCCAGACCGCCTACATCAACGCCCTCTCCGAGCAGCGGACCGTCGGCGAGCGCTGCCCCTCCTGCCACAAGGTGTACGTCCCGCCGCGCGGCGCCTGCCCCACCTGCGGTGTCGCCACCACCGACCAGGTCGAGGTCGGCCCGGCCGGCACCGTCACCACCTTCTGCATCGTCAACATCAAGGCCAAGAACCTCGACATCGAGGTCCCCTACGTCTACGCCCACATCGCCCTCGACGGCGCCGGCCTCGCCCTCCACGGCCGGATCGGCGGCATCCCGTACGACCAGGTCCGCATGGGCCTGCGCGTCGAGCCCGTCTGGACCGAAGGCGGCCGCTACCCCGACCACTACCGCCCCACCGGCGAACCGGACGCGGACTACGACGCGTACAAGGAGCTCATCTGATGACCGGGCCCAGGACGAGCAGGTACGCACGCGACGTGGCCGTCGTCGCCTTCGCGCAGAGCGACCACCTGCGCCGCACCGACGAACTCAGCGAAGTCGAGATGGTCATGCCGGTCCTCCACGAGGTGCTGGCCGCCACCGGACTGAAGGCCGGCGAGATCGGCTTCACCTGCTCCGGCTCCAGCGACTACCTGGCGGGCCGCGCCTTCTCCTTCACGATGACGCTCGACGGGGTCGGCGCCTGGCCGCCGATCTCCGAGTCCCACGTCGAGATGGACGGCGCCTGGGCCCTGTACGAGGCCTGGGTCAAGATCCAGACCGGCGAGGCGGACACCGCGCTCGTCTACTCGTACGGGAAGTCCTCGCCCGGATCCGTACGCGACGTGCTCACCCGCCAGCTCGACCCCTACTACCTCGCCCCGCTCTGGCCCGACTCGGTGGCCCTGGCCGCCCTCCAGGCCCAGGCCCTCATCGACGCGGGCGAGACCGACGAGCCCGCCCTGGCCGCCATCGCGGCGCGCAGCCGGGCCGACGCCGGGACCAACCCGCACGCCCAGCTGCGCGGCGCCGTCCCGCAGGGCGACTACCAGGTCCGGCCCCTGCGGACCGGCGACTGCCCGCCCGTCGGCGACGGCGTGGCCGCCGTCGTCCTGGCCGCCGGCGATCTCGCGCGGCAGCTGTGCGAACGCCCCGCCTGGATCACCGGCATCGATCACCGCATCGAGGCGCACGGCCTGGGCCTGCGCGACCTCACCGACTCCCCGTCCACCCGGACCGCGGCGCAGCACGCCGGATTCTTCGACGCCCCCGTGGACACGGCGGAACTGCACGCGCCGTTCTCCTCCCAGGAGGTGGTCCTCCGCAAGGCCCTCGGGCTCGGCGACACCGTCGCCGTCAACCCGTCCGGCGGGGCGCTCGCCGCCAATCCGATGATGGCCGCCGGCCTGATCCGCATCGGCGAGGCGGCCGCCCGCATCCACCGCGGCGCATCCGACCGGGCCGTCGCCCACGCCACCTCCGGCCCCTGCCTCCAGCAGAACCTGGTCGCCGTCCTGGAAGGGGACCGCGCATGAGCACCTCCGGCACCTCCGGCACCACCGGCGCACCGGGCGCGACCGGCAAGGAACCGGTCGCCGTCGTCGGCATCGGCCAGACCAAGCACGTCGCCGCCCGCCACGACGTCTCCATCGCCGGACTGGTCCGCGAGGCCGCCACCCGCGCCCTCGCCGACGCCGAACTGACCTGGGCGGACATCGACGCGGTCGTCATCGGCAAGGCCCCCGACTTCTTCGAGGGCGTGATGATGCCCGAGCTGTACCTGGCGGACGCGCTCGGAGCCGTCGGCAAGCCGATGCTGCGCGTGCACACGGCCGGCTCGGTCGGCGGGTCCACCGCGCTCGTCGCCGCCAACCTCGTCGCCGCCCGCGTCCACCGCACCGTCCTCACCCTCGCCTTCGAGAAACAGTCCGAATCGAACGCCATGTGGGGGCTCTCGCTCCCCGTCCCCTTCCAGCAGCCCCTGCTCGCCGGCGCCGGAGGCTTCTTCGCCCCGCACGTGCGCGCGTACATGCGGCGCACCGGCGCGCCCGACGGGGTCGGCTCGCTGGTGGCGTACAAGGACCGGCGCAACGCGCTGAAGAACCCGTACGCGCACCTGCACGAGCACGACATCACCCTGGAGAAGGTCCAGGCCTCTCCGATGCTGTGGGACCCGATCCGGTACTCCGAGACCTGCCCGTCCTCCGACGGCGCGTGCGCGATGGTCCTCACCGACCGGGCGGGCGCGGCCCGTTCGCCGAAGCCGCCCGCCTGGGTGCACGGCGGGGCGATGCGCAGCGAGCCGACGCTCTTCGCCGGCAAGGACTTCGTCTCCCCGCAGGCGGGCAAGGACTGCGCGGCCGACGTCTACCGGCAGGCCGGGATCACCGACCCGCGCCGGGAGATCGACGCGGTCGAGATGTACGTGCCGTTCTCCTGGTACGAGCCGATGTGGCTGGAGAACCTGGGCTTCGCCGAGGAGGGCGAGGGCTGGAAGCTCACCGAGGCGGGCGTCACCGAGATCGACGGCGACCTTCCGGTCAACCCGTCCGGCGGCGTGCTGTCCACCAACCCGATCGGCGCGTCCGGCATGATCCGCTTCGCCGAGGCCGCCCTCCAAGTACGCGGCCAGGCCGGGGAGCACCAGGTCCCGGGAGCCCGCCGGGCGCTGGGCCACGCGTACGGCGGCGGCGCGCAGTTCTTCGCGATGTGGCTGGTGGGGGCAGAGGAACCCACCACCTGAACGGAACCGTCCGCCCCGCCCGGGTGCCGGACCGGTCACGAGTGACTCACCGTGGCCTGTGCGGCACCCGCTGCGATGGTTAACCTGGCCCCCGGACGACGTACCGGGAGGAGCACGCACGTGGCCGAGAGCATGACTTCACAGCCCCTCGCAGGCTGGGGGAAGCCGGACCTCGATCTCACCGAGGCCGACTGGCAGTCGAGCAGCCGGGGAGCGGGTGACGTCCAGATCGCCTTCGTCGAGGGCTTCATCGCGATGCGCAACAGCGAGCGCCCCGAGAGCCCCTCCCTGATCTTCTCGCCGGACGAGTGGCACAAGTTCGTGCTGAACGCCCGGGGCGGGGAGTTCGACCTCACCTGACCGCCCACCCCGCCCCGGCGGCACGGCCGGCCCGATGACGCCGGCCGGGGCCGCCGCGGGCCGGCGGCCCCGCCCCCTGGAACCGAGGCACTCTCGCAGGGCACACCGGCGAGGTCCCTTCACGGTCGAGGTCGTGGAGGCGCCGGTCGGTAGGGTGGCGGCATGAGCGGAGAGAGCGACCTGCGGAAACTGCTGAGCGGCATGCGGCCCGAGCTGAACGAGGGCGTGTACGTGTTCTGCACCGTCCCCGGCGGCACGGTCCCCGCCGAGACCGCGCCCGTCGCCACCGTCCTGGAGGCCGAGGGCCTCACCCTCGTCCTGCGCCAGGAGGACGCCGACGCCGCCGGGCTCGCCTACGACTACACCGCAGGCTGGATCACCCTGCGCATCCACTCCGCGCTCGACGCCGTCGGCCTCACCGCCGCCTTCGCCGCCGAGCTCGGCGCCCACGGCCTGAGCTGCAACGTCATCGCCGGATACCACCACGACCACCTCTTCGTGGCCGCCGACCGGGCCGCCGAGGCCGTGGCCGTCCTGGAACGCCTCGCGGCACGCTCCGGACAGGACCGATCGGCTTAGGGCCCTCATCGGAACCTCATCGGAACCTTCTCGAAACCCCCTCGGAAACCCCACGGGAACCCCCTCGGAATCCCGTCGGAAAAGAAGATCGGATTCTTTCCGACAGTGGGATCCCCCGCGATGTGCGCGGGCGTACGCTGATCTCCCGGAACAGGCCTGGGGGGTACCAGCCATGACGGACCACCGGACGCGCAAACGGCGCACCATGGTCGAACGCGATGCCGAACTCGCCATCGTCGACGAGGCCCTGGACCAGCTCACCGGTCCCGGGCCGGACGCCGGCGGCACGCTGCTGGCCTTCTCCGGGCCCGCCGGCCTCGGCAAGACCACCCTGCTCGCCGAGCTGCGCCGCCGCGCCCACGCCCGCTCCTGCACCGTCCTCGCCGCACGCGGCGGCGAACAGGAGCAGAGCCAGCCCTTCCACGTCGCCCGCCAGCTCATCCAGCCCCAGCTCGCCGGCACCTCCGAACAGGAACTGCGCGCCGCCCTGGGGAGCTGGTACTCCATCGTCGGCCCCGCCCTCGGACTCTGCGCCCCCGAACAGGGCGCCCCGCCCGACCCCCAGGGCCTGCGCGACGGCCTCGACTGGGTCCTCACCCACCTCGTCGTCAAACGCGCCCCCGTCGCCCTCGTCCTCGACGACGCGCACTGGGCCGACCCCGAGTCCCTGAGCTGGCTCGCCGCCTTCGCCCCGCGCGCCGAACACCTCCCGCTGCTCCTCGTCGTCGCCTACCGCCCCGACGAACTGCCCGCGCACGCCGACGCCTTCCGCACCCTGCCGGGCCGGGCGGGACAGCGCCCGCTGCCCCTCGCCCCGCTCACCCCGGCCGCCGTCGCCGCGCTCGTCCGCGACGCCATCGGCGAACACGCCGACGACGCCTTCTGCCACGAGGCCTGGACCGTCACCGCCGGCAACCCCTTCGAGGCCGTCGAACTCACCGCCAAGGTGCGGGGCAGGGGACTGCGGCCCGTCCAGGAGAACGCCCCGCAGCTGGCCGACCTCGCCGCCGCCCAGCGCGGCAGCGGCCTCGTCGCCCGACTCGAACGCCTCGGCCCCTCCACCGTCCGCTTCGCCTGGGCCTGCGCCGTCCTCGGCACCGCCATCCCGCAGGACATAGCCGCCCGCGTCGCCGCCCTCGGCACCGAGGAGGCCGCCGGCGCCACCACCCGCCTGCGGGACGCCCGGATCCTGTCGGCCGCCGGATCCACGACGGACCACGAACCGGACACCGGGCTGGAGTTCGTCCACCCCCTCATCGCCACCGCCATCTACCGCGCCATCCCCGACGCGCTGCGCGTCGCCCTGCACGGGAAGGCCGCCGCGGCCGTCGTCGACGCGGGCCTCGGCTCCTCCGCAGCCGCCCGCCACCTCCTGGAGACCCACCCCGAGAACGACCCCTGGGTCGTGCGCACCCTGCGCGAGGCGGCCGGCGAGAACCTCCGCGCCGGAGCCCCCGACGCCGCCCGCCGGCAGCTCGCCCGCGCCCTGCGCGAGCCACCCGACTTCGACGAACGAGCCGCCGTACTGTACGAACTGGGCTGCGCCTCCCTGCTGACCGAGCCCGCCAACACCGTCAACCACCTGCGGGCGGCCCTCGCCGAACCCTTCGACGACCCCGCCCTGCGCCAGGGCATCGTCATCCGGCTCGCCCAGGTCCTCGCACACAGCGACCGCCTCGCCGAGGCCTCGGAATCCCTCGCGCGCGAGATCGCGCAGACCCCGGACGTACGGGCCCGACTGCGTTTGCAGTCCGAGCAGTTCATGTGGGACGCCTTCAACGCGGCCGAGACCGACTCCCCGGCCCGCTCCCGGCGCCTCACCCGGCTCGCCGACCGCCTCGCCGGCCGCGACCTCACCGAGCGGTACGTGATCGCACTGCGCGCCTGGGACGCCTGCCTGCGGGGCGAACCGGTCGACGTGGTGCTCCACCACGCCGGCCGGGTACTGGAGCGGCCCTTCAGCTGGGCCCACGAGGACCGCGGCTTCGAGGTCCCCGTCCTGGCCGCCATGGTCCACATGTACGCCGACCGGCCCGGCCGCGCCGAGGAGCTGTTCGAGGCGGGCACCGCCGAGTTCGAGCGCCAGGGCTGGCGCGGAGCCCACCTGTCCTTCGCGTACAGCCTGCGCGCCTACATCCGCTACCGGCGCGGACGGCTCGTGGAGGCCGAGGAACTGGCCCGTTCCGGACTGCGGCTCGCCGAACGCGTGGGCCGGCGCACCCCCGTCCACTGGTACGCCATAGCGATCCTCCTCACGACGCTGCTCGCACGCGGCCGCGCCGACGAGGCCTGGGAGCTGGCACAGGAGCACGAGTTCGGCGCCCCCTTCCCGGCCGCCGTGGTCTTCCCCGACTCGCAGACCGTCTACGCCGAACTCCTGCTCGCCCGCGGCGAGGCACGCGCGGCCGTCGCCGAACTGGAGGCGGTCGACCGGCGGCTGACACCGCGCGGGATCCAGAATCCGGCCTGGTGCCCCTGGCAGCTGCACCTCGCGCGGGCCGTCGCCGCGGACGATCCGCAGCGGGCCCGCGCCCTCGCCGCCGACGCCGTCCGACGGGCCAGGGCCTTCGGCGCCCCCTCCGCCGTCGGCCAGGCCCTCAGGGTGGCGGCGGAGGTCGCCGCGCCGCAGGACCGCACCGAGCTCCTCCGGGAAGCGGTCACCCTGCTCTCGGCGTCACCCGCCGGCTACGAACTCGCCCGCGCCCTGAATGCGCTCGGCTACGGGCTGCGCGACGCGGACCTGCTCAGGGCGGCTGTGCTCACGGCCCGGGAATGCGGTGCGGACGCACTGGTGGAGGAGGCCACCGAGACCCTGCTGGGCCTGGGCGGCGCCCTGCCCGCCGGCTCGCCCCGGGTGGACTGGGTCACCGAGGAGGAGATCCGGGCCGCGGACCTGGCCGTGCGCTCCGAGAAGGAGCCCGAGCCGGCGTCCCCGGACTGGGTGCTGTCCGCAGCCTGCCGCAAGCTCGGCACCGACCGGTCCGGGCTGCGCGCCGCACTGGAGTCGTTCGCCCGCAGCTCAACGTGATCACAGCCCTCCCGGCGGGCAGGGTGCCCCCATGAACCACATCGACAGAATCCCCCTGTTCCGGAGCGAGGCGGCGGCCTTCGAGAAGGCGGTCCGCCGTGCGTACGACCGGGGTGATCCGGTGCCGCAGGTCCCTTCGTGCCCCGGCTGGACGGTCACCGACCTCGTCCGGCACCTCGGCGGAGTGCACCGCTACCTCGCACACGTCCTGCGCGAAGGGCTCACGACCCCGCCCGACCCCGCGGGCCTCGCCCTCCCCGAGATCCCCCACGACCCGGAAGCGCTGATCGACTGGTTCGCCCGGGGCGCCCGCGAGCTCGCGGAGCTCTTCCGCCGGCTGGGGCCGGACACCCCCGTGTGGACCTGGTCGACGGAGCAGACGTCGGGCTTCTGGCTGCGGATGCAGCTGATCGAGCTGGCCGTCCACCGGTGGGACGCCGAATCCGCGACCGGCGTCCCCGGCCCCCTCGACCCGGTCGTCGCGGTGGACGCCGTCACCCAGACCGTCGACGTCATGGCCCCCGCCCGCCGTACCTGGCAGCAGGCGCCGCCGGGTACGGGGGAGAGGTACCGCTTCCGGCGTACGGACGGCCCGGAATCCTGGACCGTCCTCTTCTCGGGTGACCAGGTGCTGCCGGAGACCCGCTCCACCGCGCCGGTCGCCGTCGAGGCCGCCGGACCCGCCTCGGACCTGGCGCTCTTCCTCTGGCGCCGGGTCCCGCCCGCCGCCCTGCACGTCACGGGCGACACCGGCCTGCTCCCACACTGGTTCACCCTGGTCCCACCCGTCTGACGGGCCCGCCCGCGCACGGGGGTGGGATGCGGGGCCCCCGGGCCGTAAAACTCCTGCGGCCACGTACCATGGCCGCATGTCCTTCCTCCGCCGCCACCGCGCCGCCACACCCGCCGGCCCGGACTTCGATGTCCTGGCCATGGACCCGGGGGACTGGCCGGGCAATCTCGGGGCCGGGCTGCTGCCCGCGCCCGACGGCAGCTGCCAGGGGGTCTTCCTCCGCTACGACCTGTTCGGCGGACGCGGACCCGCGATGATCATCGGCAACCTTCCCGAGGGATCCCCGGCCCGGGACCTCGCCGACGGCCAGGTCCCCTTCGAGGTGGCCCAGCTCCTCGACGCGCTGGAGAACGACGAGGACGTCGAGGTCACCGGCGTCGAGGACTGCCCCGTCATGCAGGGCGACAATCTCCTCATCGTCCGGAAGATCAAGCTGTCGGAGTCCCGCATCTCCTGCGTCCAGTTCGACCGCAGCGACAACGTGCTGGTCACCATCGCCAGCTGGGACCGCCCGATCACCGATGACCTCTACGCCCTCCTGAAGCCGCTCCCCGCCGAGCTCTTCCAGCAGGGCTGACCCCGCCGGGTCACCCGGACCGACCCGACCGGTCGCCCCGGGACGCCCCGCGCGGTCAGTGCGGCCCGCTCACGCGTCCGCGATGTCGTTCGCCGCCACGTAGCCGAACGTCATCGCGGGGCCGATCGTCGACCCGGCCCCCGCGTAGCTGTGGCCCATCACCGCGGCACTGGCGTTGCCCGCCGCGTACAGGCCGCGGATCACCGAGCCGTCCGCCCGCAGGGCCCGGGCCCGCGCGTCCGTGACGATGCCGCCCTTCGTACCGAGATCCCCCGGCACGATCTTGAACGCGTAGAACGGAGGCACCCAGATCGGGGCCAGGCACGAGTTCGGGTGCACGTTCGGGTCCGTGTAGTAGTGGTCGTACGCGGTGTCGCCCCGGTGGAAGTCGGAGTCCGTACCGCTCCACGCCTGCGCGTTGAACCGGCCCAGCGTCGCCCGCAGCGCGGCCGCCGGTACGCCGATCTGGCCCGCCAGCGCGTCCCACGTCCACGCCTTCTTCGCCGCGCCCGCCTGGTACCACGAGTCCGGGAAGGGCAGCGTCGGCAGGATGTCCTTGAACAGGTACTTGTTGCGGTAGTTCTGATCCACGATCAGCCACGCCGGAATGTGCGAACCGGCCGCGCCGCGGTCCTTCTCGTACATCACGTGCACCACATCGCTGTACGGTGCCGCCTCGTTGACGAACCGCGTCCCGTGGGCGTTCACGATCAGCCCGCCCGGCAGGGTCCGTTCGGCCAGACAGAAGTACGGCTCCCCGGGCAGCGGGAGCGACGGCCCCCACCACGCGTCGTCCATCAACGCCAGCGACGCCCCGGCCCGCTGACCGGCAAGGATGCCGTCGCCCGTGTTCTCCTTCGCGCCCACCGACCACTGGGTGCCGATCGGCTGCTGCTGGTACTGCGCCCGCATCGCCGCGTTGTGCTCGAAACCGCCCGAGCCGACGACCACCCCCTTGCGGGCCCGTACGACGCCCCGCACACCCTCCTTGTCCACCACCACGCCGGTGACGGCGCCGCCCTCCTGGACCAGGTCCACCAGAGGGCTGTTCAGCCACAGCGGCACCCCGGCCCGCTGCAGTCCGGCCCGCAGCCCGGCCGCCAGCGCCTGCCCCATCGTCAGCGGCTTCTCGCCGCGCAGCGCCGCCTTGGTGCCGCGCGCCAGGCACTCGGTGGACACGGCCAGGCCCCTGGCGCTCACCGCCGCGAGGTTCAGCCACTTGTAGTCCTGGCTGAAGACCACCATCCCGGCCGGCACCGGCATGTACGCCGGGTTCAGGCGGGCCAGTTCGCCGCCCAGGACGTTCCCGTCGATCTGGTCCGGCTCGATGGACCGGCCGTTCGGCAGCCCGCCCGGCAGGTTCGGGTAATAGTCGCTGTACCCCTCCATGAAGCGGAACCTCAGCGGGCTGTTCGCCATCACGAAGTCCAGCATGCGGGGGCCGTTGGCGAGGAACGCCGCCTGGCGGTCGGCCGGGACCTCGGGCCCGACGACGGCCGACAGGTAAGTCGCCGCCTTCTGCGGGGTGTCGGGCACCCCCGCGGCCAGGATCACCGAATTGTTGGGCAGCCAGATGCCGGCCCCCGAGCGTGCGGCCGACCCGCCGAACGTGGGGGCCTTCTCGATCACCAGGACGCTCAGCCCGCGCTTCGCGGCGGTGAGCGCGGCCGTCATCCCGGCCGCCCCGGAACCGACCACGACCACGTCGTACTCACCGAGCGGCGGCCCGGCCTGGACAGCCTCGGCCCGTGCCCCGCCGGACGGCAGCACGGTGGCGGCGAGCACCCCTGCCCCCGTACCGGCGATAACGGCGCGTCTGGACGGGAGGGGGGCGGGAGACGTGCGTGAAGCGCTTGCGGACATGGGCAGGCTCCAGCGGAGTGGGGAGGAGAGGGTGACTCCAGCATGTCTGATGCTGAGTCAGAAAAGGTGTTCGGGGGATCATGTGATGTCAAGCTATCCGGCGCCCGAGCACGCGACCGTCCGCTCAGCCCTCGGCCTGCATCCGGGCGTCCAGCTCCCTCACGTGCCGCTTGAGCGCCACCGTGCGGTAGCTCTCCTCCACCCACTCGCACAGCACCTGCACCGAGGGCGCCCCCTTCTCCGCCAGCGGGACGGACACCCAGCCCGACCGGCCCAGACCGTACCCGGTGGGCTCCGCCCCCGGCGCGGCCATCGCGTGCCCGTGCAGCGCCTCGTCCTTGAGCTTGACGGACAGCCCGGGCTGTTCCGGCCCGTCGGTGTTGCCCAGGAAGACGAAGATCTTCTTGTTCACCTTCATCACGCAGTCCTCGGGACCCCACGGATGGTCCTCGACGGCCTCCGGGAGACGGCGGGCGAACTCCCGTACCGCCTCCCACTTGCGCACTCCGGACTTCATCAGCGCCTCCTGCCGAACCCGCCGCCACGTCGCTCCCACGCTAGCGGAGCCGGGCGTCGGGCTGGGCGGACCGCGAACGAGCGAAGTCCCGTGGCGGTGGGAGCCACGGGACTTCGCGTCCGGGGGAGAGCGTCAGCGCGTGCCCACCGCCGCGCGGACCGCCCTGCGTGCCATACCCGCGTCGTCGTGCAGGCGGCGGAGCAGCAGCCGCTGCTCCTCCCCGGAGGACAGCGCACCCGCCGGCAGCGGCTGGGCCGGGGTGGTCGCCAGCATCGAGCGCTGCACCGCCGTCTCGGACATCCGGATCTCCCGGGTCAGCACCAGCATCAGGTTGACCAGGAAGGCGTCCCGGGCCACCGGACCGGCCGACTGGGCGAGCCTGCTGATCTGGGCGCGGGCGGCGGGGGCGTCGCCGAGTACCGTCCACAGCGTGGCGAGGTCGTAGCCCGGCAGGTACCAGCCCGCGTGCTCCCAGTCCAGCAGCACCGGACCGGCGGGGGAGAGCAGCAGGTTCGACAGCAGCGCGTCGCCGTGGTTGAACTGGAGCGCCGTCCCGGACACCTTGACCCCGTGCAGCAGCTTCTGCAGGTCGCCGAGGTCCCGGTCGGTGAGCAGACCCAACTCGTAGTCGCGGGCGATCCGCCGCGCGTAGTTCATCGGGGTCCCGAACAACTCGGCCGGCGGCTGCCACTGGTTCACCCGGCACACCGCGCCCAGCGCGGCGCGGAGGTCCACCCGCGGCGGCGGCTCCACCGGGTGCCGCTGGAGCGCCGCGACCCGGCCCGCCATCCGTTCCACCACCAGCGTGCAGTTCTCAGGGTCGGCGGCGATCAGCCGCGGCACCCGGACCGGCGGGCGGTGCCGGACGAACGCCCGGTATGCCGCTATTTCGTGCCGGTAGCGCTCACGCCACTCCGGCGAGTGGTCCAGTAAAACCTTCGCGACGGCGGTCATGCGTCCAGTGGTGCCCACCAGGAGGACCGAGCGGCCGCTGCGCCGCAGCACCTGCACCGGCGCGAACTCGGGACAGATCCGCTGCACCGAGGCGAGCGCGGTGCGCAGTTGCGCTCCCTGCGGCCCCGAGAGATCGATTCTTCCGCTGACGGGCTGCGATCCCGCACTCGGCATGCGCCGCGCCCGGACGGTGCCCTGCGCCGGGGCCGACTGGCGGCCGGGGTCGAGGTAGGGGCCGCCGCCCGCCGGGAGCGTGCGGTGCGACCGGACCGGTGCGGACACGGAGGACGTTGCTGCGTACATGGTGATACGGATCCCTTCGTGCGCCGACGAGTTGCGTACGCCACCCCGCCGATCCCGTGCTTCACCCTGGGGAGTTCCGCCGGTGACCGGGGCGGGGAGGCGCATTCCTACCTGACACCCGGCGCAAGGTGGCGAACCATCGGGCGTGCCCTGGCGAAGCCTGGCGAATAGTCGCTGGGCATCTGACGGGGGGCTACTGTCAACTCAGCCGAGAACCTGGGGGCTTGACGTGAGCAAAGGTCCAAACACCCGCTTGAACGACCTGTTCGGCCTGGCCGGCTGGTCGAAGGGCGAACTGGCGAGGATGGTGAACCGGCAGGCGGCGGCCATGGGCCACCCCCAGCTGGCCACCGACACCTCGCGGGTGCGGCGCTGGATCGACATGGGGGAGAGCCCCCGCGAACCGGTGCCCACGGTACTGGCAGCACTGTTCACCGAGCGGCTCGGTCGTGTCGTGACCATCGAGGACCTCGGGTTCGTACGGCAGCGGCGCACCTCCAGACGGCAGCCGGACGGGGTTCGTGAGAACCCCGACGGCATGCCCTGGGCGCCCGAACGCACAGCCGCGGTCCTCACCGAATTCACGGGAATGGACCTCATGCTCAACCGTCGCGGTCTGATGGGCGCGGGCGCCGTGCTCACCGCCGGCTCCGCCCTCACCAACGCCATGTACGACTGGCTGCACACCGACCCCGCCCTGGCGAAGCAGACTCCCGGGGGCTTCGGGGACTCCTTCCAGGCCGACCCGGCGGGATACGACCGCTACGAGGCCGCCCCCATCGGCTCCCAGGAGATCGAGGCGCTGGAGCGCTCCGTCGATGTGTTCCGGGCCTGGGACGCCTCCAGAGGGGGCGGACTGCAGCGCAAGGCCGTGGTCGGCCAGCTCAACGAGGTGGGCGGAATGCTGGCCTACCACCACCCCGACCACCTCCAGCGGCGGTTGTGGGGCGTGGCGGCCAACCTGGCGGTCCTCGCGGGCTGGATGTCGCACGACGTGGGCCTCGAACCCACCGCGCAGAAGTACTTCGTCATCGCCGCGCACGCGGCCCGCGAGGGCGGCGACCGCCCCCGCGCGGGTGAGGCGCTGTCCCGCGCCGCCCGCCAGATGGTGCACCTCGGCAAGCCGCACGAGGCCCTGGACCTCATGAAGCTCGCCAAGTCCGGGTCCGGCGAGCAGACCCTGCCGCGCACCCGCGCCATGCTGCACACCATCGAGGCCTGGGCGCAGGCCGCCATGGGCAAGGGCCAGGCGATGCGCCGCACCCTGGGCGAGGCGGAGGAGCTGTTCGTCTCCGACAAGGGCGACGTACCGCCGCCGAGTTGGATGCAGCACTTCGACGAGGCGGACCTGCACGGCATGCAGGCCCTCGCCTACCGGACCCTCGCCGACCACGACGCCACGGCGGCGCCGATCGCCGCGCGCCACGCCAAGGAGGCCCTGCGGCTGCGCGGCGAGGGCTACCAGCGCTCGCAGATCTTCGACTACATCTCCATGGCCTCCGCCTGCTTCATCGCCGACGAGCCGGAACAGGCCGACCGCTACGCGCGCCTCGCCCTGGTCTCGATGAACGAGACCTCCTCGCACCGGACCTGGGACCGGCTGCGCGAGATGTACCGGCTCACCGCCCAGTACGCCGGTTACGCGCGCATCGAGGACCTGCGCCAGGAGATCAAGCTGGCCCTCCCCGACTCCCCGGCACCGAGTGGCCGGCCGGCCACGGGGGTGTAGTCCCCGGCCGGCCCCCGCGCGCCCCACGGGTTCCGCATCCCTCCGCGCCCCACGGCCGGTACGAGGACGAGCACCGGCACGTCGAGAACGGGTACGTCGACGACAGCACGCAGACGAGAAAGGCCGCGCCCTCCGGCGCGGCCCTGAAGTCCGTACGACCGGCCCTGTGGCCGGCCGTGACCGTCGTGACTATCCGCCGACGCGGGCGACGAGCACGCAGGCGTCGTCCTCGCGCTCGCTCTCCCCGAACTCCTCGACCACGAGCCGCACGCAGTCCTGTGCCGACCGCGCCGCCGAGAGCCGCGGCGCGAGTGCCAGCAGCCGCTCGGTGCCGTCCGCCCGGCTGAACTCGATGCTGCGGGGCGTCAGACCGTCGGTGTGCAGGACCAGCAGGTCGCCCACCTCCAGCCGCTCCTCGGCCTGCCCGTACGAGGCCCCGGAGGTCGCGCCCAGCAGGACGCCCTCCGGCGGCGTCAGGGCGCGGCCCGACCCGCGGCGGAACAGCAGGGGGGCCGGGTGGCCCGCCTGGGCCCAGGACAGCACCCGGCGCGCGGGGTCGTAGCGGCAGCACACGGCCGAGCCGAGCGCGGGCTGGACGGAGGTCTCGAGGAGCTGGTTGAGCCAGCCCATCAGCGGCCCCGGCGCGATCCCGGCCATGGCCATGCCCCGCAGGGCGCCCAGCATCATCGCCATCCCGGAGGTGGCGGTCACGCCGTGCCCGGTCAGGTCGCCGACCGTCAGCATCGAGCAGCCGTCGGGGAGTTCGAGTGCGTCGTACCAGTCCCCGCCGATCAGCGCGCTGGTCGCGGAGGGCAGGTAGTGCGCGGCCACGTCCAGCGTGCCGGCGTCGCTCTGCGGGAACCGCAGGGAGCCGCGCCACGGGGGGAGCACGGCTTCCTGCAGCTCGACCGCAAGCCGGTGCTCGGTCTGCGCGATCTCCCGCTGGCGCTGCAGCGAGTCACGGGACTCGCGCACCGCCCGCTGGCTCCGGCGCAGTTCACTCACGTCCCGCAGTACGGCCCACATGGAGGCCGTGCAGCCGTCGGCGTCGAGTACCGGCTCGCCCCTCATGTGCAACGTCCGGACCCGGCCGTCGGCGCGGACGATGCGGAACTCGCCGTCGATCGGCCTGCCGTCCACCAGGCAGGCGGTGACCCACGCGGTGAGCAGCGGCTGGTCCTCGGAGAACAGGGTGGAGCCCAGCTCGTCCAGCGGAGGCGCACCCGACTCGGGGGACCGGCCGAAGATCTGGAACAGTTCGTCGGACCAACTGACCTCGTCGGTCAGCAGGTTCCATTCGGCGCTGCCGACCCGGGTCTGGGCCTCGGGCGCGATCTCCGGGGCGGCCTGCGGGAACGCGACGGTCTCCGGGACCGGGGGCAGGCCCTCCTTGAGCTGGCCGAGGTGTTCGCGGAGGTCGTCGAGGTGGTGCACGGCGAGGTCGCACAGTGCGCGCTGCCAGCGGCCCTGGGCGTCGTCGTCGTCCACGACGGTGTCGCGGCGGACCGCGTCCACGTCCCCACGGAGGCGCCGGGTCTGAGAGATCAGTGCGTCCACCGACCCCGGCTCGGGCGGCTGCGCGGGACGGTCCGCGAACAGGTGGGACGGCATGAGAACTCCGATACAGGCGCGGCACGGCCAAGTCTGAAGGAAGGACCGGTAACGACTGTTGCACAGGCGGCGACACTGTGTAAGGCGTTTGGCAACATCCGCTACGTGCTTGCTTCCGGCATATGCCGCAGTCCTGCCGGGCCCTCCGCGACGTACGAACGAATCCGGTCAGCGGGGGTTCGGCGGCCCGGTGCGCATGACAGCCGGTGGGGCGGGTGGTACGTCCGGAGCAGACGGCCGGAATCCGGCCATCCAGCCGCTGCGGCTCGATCAAACGCCCGATGTGTACGAGGTGTTCACGCGGACGCGTTCGCGCGGTAACCGGTTCAGTGCGCGCACGGCCATACACCCGAACGGATGACCCCCGGGCCGGGTACGGCGGCGGAATCGGGGCTTCCCAGCGGAGCGCCCGGTCGCTACCCTACGTGCCGGTAATAAACCGGGGGAGGTCCGCGCGGGCGGGCCCGCGCAGCGCTGGGGACACGACGACATTGAGCGGGCAGCACCACGCCACCGGCCGGAGCCGGCGTTCCTTCCTCACCCACCTCGTGGCGGCGCCGACCCTCGCACTGGTCACCCGCGCCGGAGCCGACGCCCTGGCCCCGCAGGACGCCCATGCCGTGGTGCCGTCCCTGCCGGCCATCGCCGACGTGATCGACCTCGGCGACCTCTTCATCCTGGCCGGCGCGCCCACCTCCGCCCTGCTCGCCCTCGCGGTGGAGGCGGACGGCACCGTCCGCTTCCGGCTGCCGCGCGAGGAGGTCGGGCAGGGACTCACCACCGCGGTGGCCATGCTGGTCGCCGAGGAACTCGACGTGCCCCTGGCCGACGTACGCGTGGAACTGGACGACGCCCGGCCCGAGCTGCTGTTCAACCAGCTCACCGGCTCCTCCAACTCCATCCGCTCCCTCTACGGGCCGGTCCGCCAGTGCGCGGCCACCGCGCGGGCCCGCCTCGTCGCGGCCGCCGCCCAGCGCTGGAGCCTCTCCGCGGCGTCGCTGACGACCGCGGACGGGGCCGTCCGGGCCCCCGACGGACGCACCGCCCGCTACGGCGAACTCGCCGCGGCCGCCGCAGCCCCCGGCCTCGTCGTCCTCGGCGCCACCCCCAAGAAGACCGCGAAGCACACCCTCGTCGGCCGGCCGACGAGCCGGATCGACGCCCGCGCCATGGTCACCGGCGCCCAGCAGTACACCCTCGACCTCGACGTGCCCGGCGCCAAGCCGTGCGTGGTGCGCCGCCCGCCCACCTTCGGCGGCACCGTCCGCACCGTCGCCAACCTCGCAGAGGTCCGGGCCATGCCCGGGGTCCTGCACGTGGCCACCGTCCCCACCGGGGCCGCCGTCGTCGCCGAGACCTTCGGGCAGGCCATCACCGCCACGTCAGCCCTCCAGGTCGCCTGGGGCCCGGGCCCCGCCGACCAGCTCTCCGACGCGCAGATCCGCACCAGGCTGCGCGCCGCCACCCCGCCGCTGCTGGTCCCGCCGCTGCTCACCCCGTACGTGGACGCCGAGTTCGACTTCGCCTTCGTCAGCCACGCCCCGATGGAGACCAACTGCGCAATCGCCGACGTGCGCGACGACCGGGCCGAGATCTGGTCGGGACTCAAGTCCCCCATCGTGGCCCGCCAGACCATCGCCGCCGACCTCGGACTGCCCCTGGACAAGGTGACGGTGCACGTCGTCCAGGCCGGCGGCTCCTTCGGCCGGCGGCTCTTCTTCGACGCCGCCCTGGAGGCCGCCCGCATCTCCAGGGCCTGCCGCCGCCCGGTCAGGCTGATGTGGACCCGGGTGGACGACACGCGCCACGGCCGGATGCGCCCCGCCACCCACCACAAGATCCGCGCCACGCACCTGCTGGGCGAGATCCTCAGCTTCGAGCACCGCGTCGCCGCCGCCGAGACCGACTTCCGGCACGGTCTCGGCGAGATCATCACCGCGACCGCGGCGCACCTGCCGCTCGGCATCGGCAACGCCACCCTCGCCCAGACCCTGTTCCTGACCACGGTGAAGTCCCCGTACCACTTCGGACTCACCACCCAGGCCCTCACCGAGGTGCCGACCGGCATCCCCACCGCCTCGTGGCGCTCGGTGTACTCCGCCAACACGCGCGGAGCCGAGGAGATCGTGGTCGACGAACTGGCCGCGGCCACCGGCAGGGACCCGTACCGCTTCCGGCGCACCTTCCTCAAGAGCGACGCGCAGCGCGCCGTACTGGACAAGGTCGCGACGGAGGGGAACTGGGGGCGGGCCATGGCGCCCGGCTGCGCGCAGGGCATCGCCTTTCACGAGGAGTACAAGTCCCGCACCGCCTGCCTCGTCGAGATCGACACCCGCGACCCGCAGCGCGTCCGCGTCACCAAGGCCGTCATCGCCGTGGACGTGGGCCTGCCCGTCAACCCGCGCGGACTGCAGGCTCAGATGATCGGCGGCCTCACCGACGCGATCTCCACCACCCTGCGCGCCGGACTCCACATCGACAAGGGGCTTCCGCTGGAGGGCAGTTACAGCCAGTTCCACTGGGCGCAGCAGCGTGACACCCCGCGCGACGTACGGGTCTTCGTGCTCCCGGCCACCGGTACGGAGCCGGGCGGCGCGGGCGAGCTCGGCGTGCCGGCCGCGGTCGGCGCCATCGCCAACGCCTGGGCCCGGGCGACCGGTTCGAAGCCGCGAAGCTTCCCCCTCGACTTCGACGTCGACTTCACCCCCTACCCCCGATAGCCGCAGAGCCAGGAGTACGCCGTGCCCTCGCACACCTTCACCGTCAACGGGCGGAGCGTCACCGTGGACGCGCCCGACGACCTGCCCCTGCTGTGGGTGCTCCGCGACATGCTGGGCGTGCGCGGCCCCAAGTACGGCTGCGGGGTGGACGTTTGCAAGGCCTGCACCAGCCACCTCGACGGGGTGGACGTCCGACCGTGCGTGGTGCCCGTATCGGCGTGCGCGGGCCGGGAGGTGACCACGATCGAGGGCCTCGCGAACGGGGACGACCTGCACCCGGTGCAGGAGGCCTGGCTCGAACAGGACGTCGCCCAGTGCGGTTTCTGCCAGCCCGGTCAGATCATGGCCGCCGTCGCGCTGCTGAAGCGCAACGGTGAGCCCACGGACGAGGACATCGACGCCATCGCCAACATCTGCCGGTGCGGCACCTACTTCCGCATCCGGGAGGCCATCCGCAGCGCGGCCGCCAGGATGTGAGCGGCGGATCCCGGTGCCTCCCCCGTGTCGCTTCCCATGGGCGCCGGGACCCGTCCGCTCGTGGACAAACCTATGCGGGCGCGGGCCCGTACGCAGGGTTCGCCCTGCCCAGTGACCGGGCGAGACCGGTATCACAGCGCACAGTGTGCGGCGGGTGGTTGAATGCGCCGGTGTCACGGTCCGACGACGTACTCAAGGTCCACCGACTCGCCCACGGCGGGGGGTCGGCCGCGCTGCTGGACTGGCTCGCCACCCGCCTCGGCGGCTGGACCGGAGTGGTGCACGCCGATCCCGGTGCCGAGGACGGTGCCGAACCCGGAGCCCCCGCCGGAGCCGTGGCGGGCCGGGAGCAGGGGCAGCGGCCGCCGGAGGCCGCCGTGCGCGGCGCCGCAGAGATGAGCGCCCGGGGCGTCAGGTCGGCCGTCCTGCACGGCGCCGGATCAGCCACCCTGCTGTTCGCGCTGGACGCCGGGCGCGCGCTGGCCGCCGTACTGCCGCTGCCGCACCCGCCCGACGCGCCCGCGCTGCTGGCGGACGCGGCCGTGCCGCTGGCCCTCGTCCTGCGCGCCGAGGAGGCCGAACGGCGGGAGGCGCGGGCTGCGATCGCCGAGGCCCGCGCCCGCGAGGCCGTGCTCCACCTGCTGATGAACGGCCGGCTCTCCACCGCCCACCAGATCGCCGAGGCGCTGCGGCCGCCGCTGCCCGACCCGATGCGGATGTACGTCGCCGAGTGCCGGACCGGCCGGCGCGCCGAAGTGGCGGGCCTGTGCCATGAGTTGACCGGCGGACGGGCATGGGTCGTGCGCTGCCCGGTCTACGTGCGCCACCTCATCATCCTGGTCCCGGCCGACGCGGCGGCGGTGTCCGCCGACGACGACCCCTTGGCCGGGGCGCTGTCGGCGGTCGCCCCGGACTGCGCGGTCGGGGTCAGCGGGGAGCTGGCCCTGAGCCAGGCCCCGACCGCCTACACCCAGGCCTTCCACGCCCTGGCCGTCGCCCGCGGCCGCGGCGAACGGCACGCCCGCTTCGGCCCGGGCCCGGAGCTGGCGCTCGCGGCCCACGAGGCCGGGGCCGACTGGGCCGCAGCCCTGCTCGCGCCCCTGCACGCGTACGAACCCCGGCGCCCCCAGGACCCCGGCGGGCAGGAACTGCGCGCCACCGCCCAGGCCTGGCTGAACTTCGGCTCGCACGCCACCCGGCTCCTGAAGGTCCACCGCAACACCCTGTCCGCCAGGATCCGGCTGGTCGAGACGCTGCTCGGACTGGACCTCGCACGCCTGGGCGACCAGGCGGCCCTCTCGCTGGCGCTGCGGCTGACCCCGGGCGCGGGGCGGGGGAGCGGCGCCGCGGCCCCGGCGGCCGCCCCCGGGCTCGACGCGGTACTGCGCGATCCGCGGCTGACCGAGTGGGCCCGGTCCCACCTGAGCAGGCTGACCGGCCCGGAGGCCCCGGCCGGCGCCCGCGCCACCGTCCGTACCTGGCTGGCGCACGACGCCCGGCTCGTACCGGCCGCGGCCGCGCTCGGGGTCTCCGTCCCCGGCGCCCGCAAGCGGCTGGCCCGCATCGAGGCCCTGCTGGAACGCTCGCTGCTGCAGTCCCCGAGCGTCCGGTACGACCTGTGGCTGGCCCACCGGGCCGAAGAGCTCGCCGAGTGACACAAGCCCCCAAAGGGAAGTTCGCCGGACAGTATGCACGATCATGCCCAAATGAGGCGTATCAATGCGAAACGCGTGCTGGTCGGTGAACCCCTCGACACCGCGCGGCTCGGCGAGACCCTGCTTCCCAAACGACTCGCCCTGCCGATCTTCTGCAGCGACCCTCTCTCCTCGGTGGCCTACGCGACCGAGGAGATCCTGCTGATCCTGGCCCTCGGCGGCGTCGCCCTGCTGCACCTCACCTGGTACGCGGCCGCCGCCATCGTCTTCCTGCTCGTCGTCGTCATCGCCTCCTACCGCCAGACCTGCCACGCCTACCCCGGCGGAGGCGGCGCGTACGTCGTCAGCTCCGAGAACCTCGGCCAGACCGCCGCGCTCACGGCCGCCAGCGCCCTCCTCGTCGACTACGTGATGACCGTCGCCGTCTCCGTCGTCTCCGGGGTCTCCGCCATCACCTCGGCCGTCCCCGCCCTCAACGACCACGAAGTGGTCCTGTCGGTCGCCTTCGTGGTGCTGCTGACCCTGATGAACCTGCGCGGCGTCAGGGAGTCGGGCCGCGTCTTCGCCATCCCCACCTACGGTTTCGTCCTCGTCATCTACCTCATGTTCGCCGTCGCCGCCGTACGGCTCGGCACCGGCCAGACCATCCGCGCCGAATCCGCCGACCTGCCGATCATCGCGGAGGGCACCTACACCGGACTGGCCCTCGTGTTCCTCGCGATGCGCGCCTTCGCCTCCGGCTGCACCGCGCTCACGGGCGTCGAGGCGATCAGCAACGGCGTCCCCGCCTTCCGCAAGCCCAAGGCGAAGAACGCGGCGACCACGCTCGCCGCGATGGGCTTCCTCTCGGTGACGATGTTCGCCGGCATCACCGCCCTCGCCATGACCTACGAGGTGCACGTCGCGGCCGACCCCACCGAACTGGGCCTGCCCCCGGGGACCGCGACCTCCACCGCCCTCGCCCAGATCGGCCGGGCCACCTTCGGCAGCTGGCACTTCCTCTTCTACCTGCTCCAGGCGGTCACCGCCGGGGTGCTGATCCTCGCCGCGAACACCGCCTTCAACGGCTTCCCGATGCTCGCCTCGATCCTCGCCCGGGACCGGTTCGCGCCCCGCCAGCTCTACAACCGCGGCGACCGGCTCGTCTACTCCAACGGCGTCGTGCTCCTCGCCCTCGCCGCCGTCGCCCTCATCGTGGCCTTCGACGCCGAGCTGACCCGTCTGATCCAGCTCTACATCATCGGCGTGTTCGTCTCCTTCACCCTCTCCCAGTCGGGCATGGTCCGGCACTGGAGGAAAGCGCTCGCCTCGCCCGCCACCCCGCGCGAGGAGCGGGTCCACATCCACCGCAGGCTCGCCATCAACGCGGTCGGCGCCGCCATGACCGCCCTGGTCCTCGTCATCGTCCTGCTCACCAAGTTCACGCACGGGGCCTGGCTGGTCGTCATCGCCATGCCCCTGCTGTTCCTCGGCATGAAGGGCGTGCGCCGCCACTACGACCAGGTCGCCCGGCAGGTCGACGTGGCCCCCGACACCAGACCGCGCAGGCCGGCCCGCCACCACGTGGTCGTCCTGGTCGCCGCCGTGCACGCCCCGACGCTCAAGGCCATCGGCTACGCGCAGGGGCTGCGCCCCGACACCCTGACGGCGGTGACGGTCGCCGCCGACGAGGCGGAGGCGGCCCGGCTGCGCGGGGCGTGGGAGGACCACGACCCCGGGCTGCCGCTGAAGATCCTCCACTCGCCCTACCGCGAGGTGGTGGGCCCGATCCTGGCGCACGTCGAGGAACTGGCCGCCGAACCGGCCACGGACATGCTGTCCGTGGTGATCCCGGAGTACGTCGTCGGCCACTGGTGGGAGCAGCCCCTGCACAATCAGAACGCCCTGCGGCTCAAGGCGCGCCTGCTGTTCACGCCGGGCGTCGCGGTCATCGACGTGCCGTACCTGCTGGAGTCGGCGAAGGGCGCGAAGGCGGCCGAGGCGGCCGAGTCGGCGGGCCGGGAAGGCTAGGGGAGGGGCAGGGCTCGGGACGGGCCGGAGTCGGGGCGTCCGCTACCGTGGGCAAAGCACTGCGTCTGCAGTGCTCCCATCGGCCGGGAGGCCGGCCGGGAAGCCGGCCCCCACCGACCACCGACCACCGACCCAGGGACCCGCCCCATGCGCCAGAACCCGCAGCGCCGCGCCGCGCTGCTCGACGCCGCCATCGAAGTCCTGGCGCGCGAGGGCTCGCGCGGCCTGACGCTGCGCGCGGTGGACGCGGAGGCGGCGGTGCCCACCGGCACCGCCTCCAACTACTTCGCCAACCGGGCCCAGCTGCTCGTGCAGATCCTCCACCGCACCCGGGAGCGACTGGTCCCGGACCCGGCGGACCTGGCCGGCCCGCTCGACACGAAGGTGCTGCTCGGCCGGCTGGAGCGGATGCGGCGCGAGCGCAGCGTCCACATCGCGATGCTGGAGCTGCGGCTGGAGGGCCTGCGGCGCCCGGAGCTCCAAGCCGAGCTTGCCGCCTTCCAGCGCGCGGAGCTGGAGGCGAACATCGACTGGCACATGGAGGCCGGCCTGCCCGGCGACCGGCAGGGCGTGGTCCTGATCTACCTGGCGATGCTCGGCCTGATCGTGGACGACCTGACCGCGCCGGCGATGCTGGAGGCCCACCCGGCGGAGGGGCTCATCGAGACGATGGTCGAGCGGCTCCTCCCACAGAAGTCCGCGGACTGACTATCGTGCCGGTGGGGGAAGCACCGGCGTCGCGGGAAAGACCGTGGGGAGTGCAGGATGGCCGACATCACCGAGAGCAGGACCTACGGGATCCAGTGGCTGGCGGACTGGGGCGAATGGTTCGCCGGCCTCACCTTCGCCCGGGGCATAGGCCCCGACGAGCTGGCCGCACGGCTCGGCGCGGTCCCGGGCGTCCGTCCCGGACCGCTCGGGGCGACGGCCGCCTGGGGCATGGTCGCCGAGACCGCGGACGGCGACGGCGTGGCCCGGGTCGGCAGCTGGGGCGGCTGGTCCTTCGCCGTCGAACACGGCCTGCCGGCCGGCGCCGAACGCCTCGCCGAGGTCTCCCGGGCCGGCGTCGAGGCCGTCCACCTCGACCCGCAGCCCGACCACCCGCCCAAGCAGTTCTCGTACGCCCGCGACGGTGAGCTGGTGTGCTGCTTCGGGCTCGGCGAGGAATGCTGGCGGGGCGGCCACCGGCCCGACTTCCTGCTCCCGGAGCTGGTCGCGGCGGGCGTGCTCGGCCCGGACGGCGCGAACGCCGGAGCGGACGGCGAGCCGGACGGGGACCGCGAGCGACGCACCCTCGCCGTCCTGGAGCACCGCTTCGGGCTGGCCCTGCCGCGCCACCTGATCGCGGACGCCCCGCTGCCGGCCTACGTCACCCGCACACGCTAGTCCGCCCCCGGGTCCGGTGATCTTATGCTCGGGTTTACGCGAGTCCGCTGGTTTTGGGGCCGGTGAAGGACTTTGATGGGTCTGCCAGGCGTCGTACCGGAGCAGGGGGACCATTCATGGGAACCGACCGCATCCAGAAGGACAGCACACCCACCCTGATCGGTTCCGTGCAGCGGGCCCTGCGGCTCGTGGAGGCGATGCACGCGGAGGGCGGGGCGACCGCCAAACGGCTCGCGCGGCTCACCGGGATCCCGCTGCCGACCGTCTACCACCTGCTCCGCACCCTCAGCCACGAGGGCTACGTCGAGCGCGAGGGCGGCTCGTTCCGTCTCGCGGACGATCTTCCGCTGGCTTCGTGATCAGATTCCGACGCGTTCCGGCCAAGCTCTTACACCCTGAATGGCATGTTCCAGCGGAAAATGCCAGAACGCCTTTTCGCACTGCGGAACTTGAGTAAGTTCCCTCCTGTCGCGCCGCACAACCGTGCACACCGCACGTCCGGCCGGGAGGGGAGCCCGCGTGCCCGGGATCGACGAATGCCTGCTCGAAGCCATGGCCCTGCCTGGCGCACGGGGGGCCGCGCTGGTCGACTGGAGCAGCGGGCTGGCTCTCGGCACCATCGGGGAATCACCCGTCGGGGATCACGAGACCACCGCCGCCGAGACCGCGGAGCTGGCCCGTGCCGCCGCGGAGTACGAGTCCTTTGCCCGCGCGGAGGCGGGTCCGGCCCTCGGTGACGTGGTGGGCCCCGCCGGTCCGCCCGTCGAGGACCTCATCGTCACGACCCGCAGCGGCTACCACGTCCTGCGGTTCGTCGAGACGAGCTTCGACAGCAGTGTCTTCCTCCACGTCTGGCTCGACCGGGCCGAAGGCAACCTCGCCCTGGCGCGACTCAGACTCAGGGCCCTGGCCGAAGGGCTGGTGCTCCGGTGACCACCCCGGCAACGGCCCCGAACGCCTTCGCGGCCGTCTCCCCCCTCCTCACCCGGCTCGCAGCGGAGCGGGCCACCGGCGCCCTGCTCCGCGACCGCGGCACCCTCTTCCTGGAGGACGGCCGAATAGTCCACGCGGAGAGCCCCGCCACCCCCGGCCTCGACGTCCTCCTCACCACCGGTGGCGGCCTCGCCCCCGAACGATGGCGCGAGGCGGTGGACCGGGCCGGCGCCCGCCGCCAGGTCGCCCGCTTCCTCGTGGACAGCGGCGGCCTCGCCGGCGGAGAGCTCGAGATATGCCACCTCGCCGCCATCTTCGACGCCGCCTTCTTCGCCCTGTCCCCGGGCAGCGGCCCCTCCCGGTTCCGCCGCGGGGCCACCCACTGGATCGGCTCCGTCCGCTCCGTTCCGGCGGCCGCCGTGGAACGGGAGACCCGGCGCCGCCGCGAACTGCTCGACGCGGTCTGGCCGTACCCGCTGCTCGACACCGCCCCGGTGGTGCCCCGGGCGGCCGCGCCGGGCCAGACCGTCACCGCCCGCCAGCGGATCCTGCTGGACCGGGCCGACGGCTTACGCACCCCGGCCGACCTGGCCTGGGTCCTGGGCCGGCCCGCCTTCCACACACTGCTCGACGTCCGCCGCCTCGCGGCCGCCGGACTGGTCGAGACGCCGCACAGCCCGGCCCCCCCGCCGGTCGAGGTACCCCTGCCCGACTGGATGACCCAGGCCCAATCCCCGGACGTGGCGCTGCTCCGCCGGTTACGCGACGCACTGGAGGCAAGCCTGTGAGGCTCCCGCTGCGACCGGCCCTGCGCGCCGACCGCTCCGAGCGTAGGCAGCCCGAAAGGAGAAAGGCCGACATGAGTACGCTGCCCCCCGAGGCGGAGGCCGAGATACTCGCCGAGCTCCGCAGGCTGCGGGCCCGCGTACCCCAACTCACCGGCGCCCTGGCCGCGAGCGCCGACGGCTTCGTCCTCGCCCAGGACAGCGCCGCCGCCGAGGCCGAGGCCGTCGCGGCCCTGACCGCCGCCGCCCTCGGCGTGGCCCAGCGGCTCAGCGACAGCACCGGCCAGGGCGCGTTCCGCGAGCTGCTCGTGCGCGGTGCCGACGGGTACGTGGCCACCTACGCCGCGGGCGTGGCGGCCGTCCTCACCCTGACCGCCGAGCCGCGCGTCAACGTCGGGCGGCTCCATCTGGAGGCCCGGCGCTCCAGCCTGCGGATCGCCGAACTGATCGAACACACCCTCGCGCGCCGGGGCTCAGGCACCGCGCCCGCCTGATCCGCGACCGGGCCGACCGCAGGGGGCCCGTCGAAATCAGGACAACTACAGATCGTCACATCTCAATCGCAACCAGCTACACCAAAACGGAAGAGGTACCTCTCATGGTCAACGTGGAGACCGCGCTCAAGGAAGCCACCACCGTCATCGAGGGCGCGATCGGCGCGGCCCTGGTGGACTACGGCAGCGGCATGGCCCTCGGCACCATCGGCGGCGGCAAGGACCTCGACCTCGCGGTCGCGGCGGCCGGCAACACGGACGTGGTGCGCGCCAAGGTGCGCACGATGGAGCTCCTCGGCCTCAAGGACGAGATCGAGGACATCCTCATCACCCTCGGTAGCCAGTACCACCTGATCCGGCTCATGAAGGGGCGGGGCTCCGTGGGCTTCTTCCTCTACCTGGCCCTCGACAAGAAGCGGGCCAACCTCGCCATGGCGCGCCATCAGCTGAAGAAGATCGAAGCAGAACTGGAGATCTGAACGGGTCGCGAACCGGGACGGACCGCGTCCCACCGCAGCGTCCAAGTGGCGGACGGCTGAATTCTTTGCCGTCCGCCCCGGCGATCAGCTCCCTATGCCCCATATGGGTGGAGTTTATAGCTCTGTTACAGAGTAAGATGCTGTGAGCTGATCATCGAAAAAGCAAAAACGCTGGAGAAACCGCCACCCATGCCCCCGCGCCTGAGCATCGTCGTCCCCGTCTACAACGTCGAGCTCTACCTCGACGAGTGCCTGGAATCCATCGCCGCTCAGACCTTCGGCGACTTCGAGGCCATCCTCGTGGACGACGGCTCCACGGACACCAGCGCCGTCATAGCCAAGGCCTTCGCAGCGCGTGACAAGCGCTTCCGGGTCGTCATGCAGGAGAACGCCGGCCTCGGCGCAGCCCGCAACGCCGGCGCCCGCCACATCCACCCGGACAGCGAGTACCTGGCCTTCGTCGACAGCGACGACACGATGCCGGACTACGCCTACCAGCGGCTGATCGACGCCCTCGACGAGACGGGCTCGGACTTCGCCGGCGGAAACGTCAAGCGCTTCCGCTCGGTCGGCATGAACCAGTCGTGGGGCCACCGGGCCGCCTTCGCCCGGACGCAGCTCAAGACCCACATCTCCAAGTTCCCGGCGCTGGTCACCGACCGCACCGCCTGGAACAAGGTCTACCGGCGCACCTTCTGGGACGAGCACGGCTTCCAGTACCCGGAAGGCATCCTCTACGAGGACGCCCCGGTCAGCATCCCCGCGCACTACTTCGCCTCCAGCGTCGACATCCTCCACGACTGCGTCTACCACTGGCGCGTCCGCGAGACCGGAGAGCGCTCCATCACCCAGCGCTCCACCGACCCGGTCTCCCTCATCGACCGCGTGAAGTCCGTCCGGCTGGTCCGCGAGTCCCTCAAGGCCAAGCAGGGCGCCAAGTACGACCGCTACCTGCGCGACTACGACTACAACGTGCTGAGCGAGGAACTCCCGCTCATCTACAAGTACGTCGCCGAGGGCGGCCCCGACTTCCGCGCCGCGTTCGTCAAGGAGGTCGGCGGCCTCGTCCGCGAGATCGGCACCGGCCCCTGGCCCGACCTGACCGTCGCGGACCGCCTCAAGGCCTACCTCGCCGGCGAAGGCCGCGTCGAGGACTTCATCGCGCTCCTGAACCACCAGCGCGACTACCACTACAGCGTCCCGGTCAAGGGCCTCGCCCGCCCGCAGGCCGACTACCCCTTCCTGCAGGGCCGCCCGCCGGTCCCCGCCAAGATCCTCACCCTCGGCACGCGCGAGCGCCGCGTCGTCAGCCGCCTGGAGCAGGCGGCCTGGTCCGACGGCAAGCTGCTGCTGCGCGGTTACGCCCTCCCCGGCCACCTCGGTGCGGAGAGCCGCCTCGGCTCCCGCAAGATGCTGATCTTCCGCGAGGGCGGCAAGCGCCGCCGCTCCGTCGTCAGCGCCCGTACGGTCGCCTCCCCGATGGCCACCGTGAAGTCCCCGCACCTCGCGCTGCGGCACGCCGACTGGGCCGGCTTCACCGCCGTCGTGGACCCGTCGATCTTCCAGTCGGGCGGCAAGTGGAACGAAGGGATATGGACCACCTCGATCGCCGTCACCGGCGCCGGCGGCCTGCACCGCGCCCGGCTCCGCGGCGGCGAGCACGACACCGGTCAGAACCCGCCCCCGTTCTGGGTGGCCCCCGACGTCCGGATCGTCCCGGCTGTCTCCGGCGCCCTCACCATCCAGGTCGAGATCGCCCGGGCCCGCGGGCTGGACGCCCGGCCCGTCGGTGACGACGCCGTCGAGATCATCGGCGAGCTCTCCGCCGGGGTCGACGCCGTCCGCCTGAAGGCCGTCCACGTCACCACCGGCACCGCCCTCGACTTTCCGCTGGAGACGGGCGCCGCCATCGCCGGCCGCACCCCCTTCACCGCCCGGGTCGCGCTGGCCGACCTGGCCGCCGTACCGGACGCCGAGTGCGAGCCCGGCGCGTGGACCCCCGAGCCGTGGAGCCTCTCCGTCATCGGCGCCGACGGCACCGAGCACCGCCTGGCCCACGACGAGCGCGGCGGCTTCAACGGCCTCGTCCTGGCGCTGCCCGGCGGGACCGCCGGCCGTGCGCTGTTCGTCAAGCGCGGCAACACCGGCCACCTCACCCTCTCCGTGCAGCCCTCCCCGCCGCTCGTCGACGAGGTCGAGGCGGAGGACGGCACCCTGACCCTGCGGGGCCGGTTCGTCGCGCCCACCGACGAGCCCTACGAGCTCGTCCTGCACAACGCGCACGGCATGGAGTTCAGCTACCCCGTCACCCGTGACGGCGAAGCCTTCGAGGCCACCTTCCGGCCCGTGCTCCCCGAGCCGTTCGCCGGCAGCACCACGCTGCCCGAAGGCCGCTGGTGGCCCACGCTGCGCCCGGCCGCCGAAGGCGGGACCACCGCCGGCCTGCTCGGCGTCGACCGCGGCGCCCCGGTCCAGCTGTCCCCGGGACTCCTCTTCTCCGGCCCGCACCCCGTCACCGTGCAGGGCCGCCGGATGCGGGTCGAGACCCGCTTCCACGACCGCATGGCGCTCGTCGCCGACCCGCTGCTGAGCCCGCACGACCGCTCCCGCTACGCCGAGCGCGTCGCCCGCTTCGAGACCTACCCGGCGCAGCGCGCCCTGCCGGTCAAGGACATCGTCGTCTACGACACCTTCCAGGGGCACGGCGCCGGCGACGCGCCGCGCGCCATCCACGAGGAACTGCTGCGCCGCGGCGAGAAGCTGGAGCACATCTGGCTGGTCAAGGACGGTCGCGCCGAGGTCCCCGCGACCGCCCGCGCCGTGCAGTACGGCAGCGTGGAGTTCTGGGAGGTCATGGCCCGCGCCCGCTACTTCGTGACCAACGACAGCGTGCCGGCCCTGTTCCAGCGCCGCGCCGGCCAGGTCGTCGTCCAGACCTGGCACGGTACGCCGATCAAGCAGATCGGCCACGACTTCGTGCACGACTACTACACGAGCCCGGAGATCCTGGAGGGCCTGGCGCACGACAGCGCCCAGTGGTCCCTGCTCGCCTCGCCGAGCTCGTACGCGACGCCCGTGCTCAAGCGCGCCCTCGGCTACGACGGCGAGGTCATCGAGGCCGGCAGCCCGCGCACCGACGCGCTCGTGCGGCCCGACGCGGAGCGGATCGCCGAGGTCAAGCGCCGGCTCGGCCTGCCCGAGGGCAAGAAGGTCGTCCTCTACATGCCCACCTGGCGCGAGAACTGCGAGGGCTGGTCCGGTGGTTACAAGCTCGACCAGCGGATCGACCTTGAGCAGGCCCGCCGAGAGCTGGGCGAGGACCACGTCCTGCTGATCCGTGGCCACCACCACGTCACCGAGCAGGTCCGCGAGGGCGTTCGTGACGGTTTCGTCGTCGACGTGTCCCGCTGGCCCGACGCCGCCGACCTGCTGCTGGTCGCCGACGTGCTGATCTCGGACTACTCCTCCGCGATCTTCGACTTCGCGCTCACCGACCGGCCGATCCTGCTCTTCACGTACGACCTGGAGCACTACCGCGGCACGCTGCGCGGCTTCAACTTCGACCTGGAGGAGAAGGCGCCCGGACCGCTGCTGGCCGACTCGGCGAGCCTGATCGAGGCCGTGCGCAACGCGGACGCGGTCGGCGCCGAGTACGCGGGGGCGCGGGCGGCGTTCCGCGAGGAGTTCTGCGACCTGGACAACGGCGACGCCGCCGAGCGCGTCGTCGACCGGATGCTCGCCATGGGCGCGGAGCCCGCGAAGTAGGCCGTACGGTCGATTTCCCGGCCGAACGAGGACCGGCCCCGGGCCCACCGATTAATTTCGGTCCCGGGGCCGGTCTGTATGTGCGGAGCGGTATCCACCGTCCACGCACCGGCCTGGAGGCAGTAATGAGCGGCAACGGATTCACCACGTGTCTGTGGTTCGACGGCGAGGCGGAAGCGGCCGCCGACTACTACCTGTCCGTGTTCAAGGACGGCAGGCTCGGCCGGATCGCGCGCTACACGGAGGCGAACCCCGAGCAGGAGGGCTCGGTGATGACCGTCGAGTTCGAGATCAACGGGCAGCGGTTCGTCGGCCTCAACGGCGGCCCGCAGTTCCGCTTCACCGAGGCGATCTCCTTCCAGATCGACTGCGCCGACGAGTCCGAGGCGGACTACTACTACGACGCGCTGACCAGGGACGGCGGCCAGGAGTCCGCATGCGGCTGGGTCAAGGACCGGTTCGGGGTGTCCTGGCAGGTCGTCCCACCGGGCGCCGTCGAGCTGGTCAGCGACCCGGACCCGAAGCGAGCCGCCCGGGCCATGGCCGCGATGATGAAGATGAAGAAGCTGGACGTCGCGGAGATGCGCCGGGCGGCCGACGCGGCCTAGGCCAGGCCGCCCTCGGCGATTCTGGTCAGCAGGGCCGGGAGGGCGGTTCCGATCGGTTCGCGGACGACCTCGTCGGCGAGGGCGTCGTACGGGGTCTCCTCCGCGTTCACGATGATCAGCCGGGCCCCGGCCTCCGCGGCCATCCCCGCCAGCGAGGCGGCCGGCTGCACCTGCAGCGTCGACCCGACGGCGACGAAGACCTGGCACCCCTTGGCCACGGCCATCGCCTGCCCCAGCACCACGGGGTCGAGCCGCTGGCCGAACATCACGGTGGCCGCCTTGAGGATCCCGCCGCACGCCAGGCAGGCGGGATCCGGTTCCCCGGCGGCCACGCGGGCCAGCGCCTCGTCCATCCCCGACCGCGAGTGACACGCCGTGCAGACCACCGACCGGGCGGTGCCGTGCAGCTCGAACACCTTCCGCCCGGGCATCCCGGCGAGCTGGTGCAGCCCGTCGACGTTCTGGGTGATGACCCGGACCGGGGTGCCGCCGCGCTCCAACTCGGCCACGGCCACATGCGCGGCGTTCGGCCGCGCGCCGAGCGCGCCGATCTCGGCCCGCATCAGCCAGGACCGCCGCCGGATCTCCGGATCGGCCATGTAGTACTCGTAGGTCACGAGCTTCTCGGCGTCGGGCTCCCGGCGCCACAGGCCCTGCGGCCCCCGATAGTCCGGAATTCCGGAGTCCGTGGACATCCCGGCCCCACTGAACACTGCGACGAGCGGCTTCCCCATGCGCCGACCCTACGTACGACCGGCTCCCGCCCGCGACCCCATTACCGCGCGCCGACCGCACGGGGGAGGCAGGGGCGTTCCTGCGGTGAATCCCGCCCTCCACAGGAGTGAGATCCGCGCCGCGCCCTCCCGATGGACCGGCCGGGCGGGTAGAAACCGGACATGATGCTGAAGCCCCACCGCCTTGGTGCCCTGCTGCTGGCCTTGTCGGCGCTGCCGGCCGTGCCGTGCGCCCCCGCCGCCGTCGCCGCCCCCGCCGCCGCACCCGCGGCCGCCCCGGAGGGGCACACCGCGGATCAGATCGGGCGCTTCCTCGTTCGCTTCTACGGGGAGCACGGCCCGTCCGACCACGACCGCCGGCACCACGTTTCGCAGGTGCTCCTGGAAAGACAGCAGACGACTGCGGAATCGGACGTCCTGCTCTGCGCTCAGAACGAGCCGCAGGCCATCGCCATCGGCCCGGTCACCGTCGCCCAGGCGGCCGGTGTCGGCTGGGCGACGGTCACCACGCACTGGGGCTCGGACAAGACCGACACCTTCACCGCGTACGTACGCCTCGACTCCAGGCCGATCCGGATCGACGACGTGATCTGCGCGGGCTGACCCGCCCGTAGGCTGGGCCCATGCCCATGCCCATGCCCACGACGGCGGCCGGGGACGCGGCCGCCACCGTCCTGTACTGCTGCGACCCGCTGAACGAGCGCCGCGTCGACGGCCACTTCGCCGCGGAGGCCCGGCAGTTGCATGCGGCCGGGGGTCGGACCCTGCTCGTCGACCACGACGCGCTGCTCACCGGCGACGCCGAGCGCGCGGTCGCCCGGGTGCCCGACCGCGCGGGAGCACTCTGGTACCGGGGCTGGATGCTCCCGGCGGATCGGTATGCCGCACTGGACGCCGCCTTGCGCCGCCGCGGCGGCCGACTCGCCGTCACCGCGGAGCAGTACCGCCGGGCACACGAACTCCCCGGCTGGTACGCGACCTTCGCCGACCTCACCCCGGTCAGCGCCTGGCTGCCGGCGGAACCGGGGCGGACGCCGGATCCGCAGCGGCTGACGGCCCTCGCCGCGGGCCTGCCGCCCGGCGCCGGTGTGGTCAAGGACTACGTGAAGTCCCGCAAGCACGAGTGGGACGAGGCCTGTCACGTACCCGACCTCGGCGACGCCGACGCCCTGCACCGGGTGGTCGGCCGGTTCGTCGAACTCCAGGAGGAGTTCCTGGCGGGCGGTGTGGTCCTGAGGGCCTTCGAGGACTTCGTCGCGCCGCCGACACGGGCGGGCACGGCCGCCGCCGCGGAGGTGCGGGTCTGGTGGCGCGACGGGACGCCCCGGCTGGTGACCGCCCACCCCGACAGCCCGGTCGCCGAGGTCGTGACACCCGACCTCGAGCCCGTCCGTGCGGCCGTCGAAGCGCTCGGCTGCCCCTTCGTGACCACCGACCTGGCCCTGCGCGCGGACGGTGTCTGGCGCGTCGTCGAAGTGGGGGACGGGCAGGTCAGCGACCTCCGGCAGGGGGCCGATCTCGACGCCTTCGTCCGGATTCTGGCGGCCGATCAGGCACCCCTGCGCGCACCGTCCGTATCTGGTACAACACGGCTATGACGGGATTCGAGATCGCCGGGGCGAGCGCCGCCGACATGGAGATGATCCGCGGCTGGGCCGACGAGGAGGGCTGGAATCCGGGGGACTCGGACCGCTTCGCCTTCGCGGTGGCCGACCCCGAGGGCTTCCTCGTCGGCCGGCTCGACGGAGAACCGGCCGCCTGTATCTCCGCCGTCCGCTACGGGGCCGGCTTCGGCTTCATCGGCTTCTACATCGCCCGCCCCGATTTCCGGGGCCGCGGCTACGGGATCCGGCTCTGGCGCGCCGGGATGGAACGCCTCGACGGGCGGCTCGTCGGCCTGGACGGGGTCGTCGAGCAGCAGGACAACTACCGCAAGTCCGGATTCCGTTCGGCCTGGAACAACATCCGCGTCGAAGGGGTGCCCCAGGGTGTCGACGGCGCGGACGGGGGCGGCGGGGTCGAGATCGTGGACGCCGCCACGCTCCCCTTCGGCCTGCTCGCCGCCTACGACCGGCGGTTCTTCCCCGCACCGCGGGACGCCTTCCTGTCCGCCTGGACCGGGCTGCCCGGCCGGACCGCCCTGGCGGCCGTCCGCGGGGGCCGGATCGAGGGCCTGGGCGTGATCCGCCCCTGCAGCGCCGCCCACCGGATCGGCCCCCTGTACGCGGCCACCCCCTCGGTGGCGGCGGCGTTGCTGCGGCGGCTCGCGCGGCACGCGCCCGGCGGGCTGGTCTCCGTGGACGTCCCGGACGCCAACCCGGACGCGACCGCGCTCTTCAAGGGCCTCGGTCTGGTGCCGACCTTCGAGACCGCCCGGATGTACACCGGCCCGGTCCCGGACCTCGCCCTGTCCGAACTGTTCGGCGTGACCAGCCTCGAACTGGGCTGAGGAGACACGGACCTGCACTGCGGGGGCCGGGCGGCGGTCGCACGGCGCCGCCCGGCCCGTCTCGTGACGCGGGATCAGAACCCGAAGAGGGCGCCCGCGGTGTTCCGCAGACCGCACGGATTGGCGAAGGTGTACGTGTAGTTGAGCCGACGGCCCTGCCAGACCCCGTCGGCCGTCACCGTCATCGGGTCCCACTCCCTGGTACAGACGGCGTCGGCGGCCGGCGCCGTGAGCGGGTCCAGCTGCGAGCCGGCCGCACGTAACTCACGGCACGCGGCCACCGGGTTCGGGTGGGTCCCGCCGGGCCCGGGCGCGCAGACGAGCGTCACCGCCCGCATCACCGTGCCGGTGTCGGCGTCCGGGCCGGCCGTCACGCTGAGCACCAGCGCGGACGGCGCGTACAGACTCTGCGCACCGGCCGGCGCGGCGCCGGCCGTGCCGGGCCAGGCCAGCGCGGTGAGCGCGGTGAGCGCCATGGCGGCGGAACCGAGTCCGAGACCCCTTGCGATGGACCGCATTTCGAACACTCCCTTGGGTTGGTGTTTCGGATAGCGGACGCAGTCTTGCCGACGCGGGCCGCGAACGCCCGTTCGCACCCCCATTTTTCGTCACTGATCGTGTACGAATGACTGCAGACCGCAGCCGTGGCGAAGGGTTGACCTGTACGGGAGCGGGCGCCCTAATCGGCCGAACACCGACCGGGAGACGTCTCCGAAACATGCGCGGGCACGCCGTCATGCACCCGAAACGGAGCCTGGAGAGAGCCGCGGGGTAGGGCCTGCCCCACCCCCGGAACACCCTCCAGGCCCGCTGTGCCGGGCCGCCCCGCCCGGTTGGCTCAGAGCATGGAAAACGATGCGATCCGACTCAGGGACGTCAGCAGGGTCCACACGGCCGGCGGACACCCGGTCACCGCCCTCGACCGGGTGTCCCTCGACTTCCCCCGCGGCACCTTCACCGCCGTCATGGGCCCCTCCGGCTCCGGCAAGTCCACCCTCCTGCAGTGCGCGGCCGGACTCGACCGGCCCACCTCAGGCACCGTCACCCTCGGCGGTACCGACCTGGGCCGGCTGAGCGAGACCCGCCTGACCCTGCTGCGCCGCGACCGGATCGGCTTCGTCTTCCAGGCCTTCAACCTGCTGCCCGCCCTGACCGCCGAGCAGAACGTGGCCCTGCCGCTGCGGCTGGCAGGCCGCCGCCCCGCCGACGCGGAGGTCCGCGAGGCCCTGGCCCGGGTGGGACTCGCCGACCGGGCCCGGCACCGGCCCGCCCGGATGTCCGGCGGCCAGCAGCAGCGCGTCGCCCTGGCCCGTGCCCTCATCACCCGGCCCGAGGTGCTCTTCGCCGACGAACCCACCGGCGCCCTCGACTCGCGGACCGGCCGCGACGTGCTCACCCTGCTCCGGGCCATGGCCGACACCGAACACCAGACGGTCGTCATGGTCACCCACGACCCCGTGGCCGCCTCCTACGCCGACCGCGTCGTCTTCCTCGCCGACGGCCGCCTCAGCGGCGGACTCGCCGGTGCGAACGCCCAGGACATCGCCGCCCACATGACCACACTGGAGGCCGCCCCGTGCTGACCGCCGCCCTGCACACCGCACGCACCCGCTGGGCCGCCTTCGTCGGGAGCTTCGTCGCCCTGGCCCTCGGCGTCGGCCTGATCGCCACCATGGGCCTCGCGCTGGCCGCCACCCTGGACGCCCCCGAGCGCGGGCCGGAACGCTTCGCCCTGGCGCCCGTGGTCGTCAAGGGCAACGACACCCTCCGCGTCCCGACCCCCAGCGGCGACCGCACCCGCACCCTGGCCCACCCGGGACCCCTCACCCCCGAACTCGTGCACCGGCTCGCCGGCCTCGGACCCACCACCCAGGACCGCTCCTTCCCCGTCCGCGCCCACGGCGGACCGCAGCAACTGGTCGGCCACCCCTGGTCGGTCGCCGCCTTCGCCCCGTACACCCTCGACGCCGGCCGCGCCCCGAACGCCGACGACGAAGTGGTCACCACCGGCTGGGCCCGCCCCGGCTCCCGGCTGGCCACCGACCGCGGCCCCGTCACCGTGGTCGGCACCGTCACCGGCCGCGGCTTCGAAGACGCCGTGTTCTGGACCGACACCCGCGCGGCCCGACTCTCACCCGCCGTCGACCAGCTCGTCGTCGCCGCCGACCCCGCCGCCGTACGGGCCGCCGTGGGCCCGGACCCCGGCGTACGGGTCCTCACCGGCCGGGACCGCCGGTACGCCGACCCCGACCCCGAGCGCGACGCCGAGGCCCTCCTCGCCGTCAACGCCCTGCTCGGCACCGCCGGAGGGATCACCGGTTTCGTGTCCGTCTTCGTCGTCGCCTCCGCCTTCGCCTTCGCCGTCGCCCAGCGCCGCAAGGAGTTCGCCCTGCTGCGCACCGTCGGCGCCACCCCCGGCCAGGTCCGGCGCATGGTGTACACCGAGGCACTGGCCCTCGGAGCGGTGGCCTCCGCCATCGGCTGCCTGCTCGGCGCGTACGGGGCGCCCCGGCTCGCCCGCCGGCTGGCCGAAGACGGCACCGCACCGCACTGGTTCGCCATCGGCGACGCCGTCTGGCCCTACCACCTGGCCTTCTGGACCGGCCTGCTCGTCGCCCTCGCAGGAGCCGTCGCCGCGTCGTGGCGGGCGGGACGCGTCCGCCCCGGGGAGGCCCTGCGCGAAGCCGCCGCGGAGACGAAGGCCATGACGCCGGCCCGCTGGGTCCTCGGCGCCGGGCTGCTGCTGGCCGGGCTCGGCACCCTCGCCCACGCCCTGCTCACCGACCCCTCGGACCTGCTCCACCGCAAGACGTACACCAGCCGCCCGATGCTGTTCGTCGTCGCCTTCGCACTCCTGGCCCCGGTCGTGGTCCGGCCGCTGGTCCGGCTCGTCGCCGGGCTCCCGGCCCGGCTGTCGGGCGCCGGCGGGATGCTGGTCCGGGAGAACGCCGCCGCAGGTGTCCGCCGTACCGCCGCCGTCGCCGCGCCCGTGCTCGTCACCGTGGCCCTCGCCGGCTCCCTGCTCGGCACCACCGCCACCCTCGAGGAGGCCAGGGCCGAGGAGGTCCGGCAGCGGACCACCGCCGACTTCGTGATCACGGGCGGTCCCGGCGGGTTCGGCCCCGCCGCCGTGGAAGGGGTGCGGGCGGTACCCGGCACCGAGGTGTCCGCCACCTCGGCGACCGAGCTCCACGTCCTGGAGGAGGGCGTCGCCCTCATCCGCTCCGAAGCCCGCGCCGCCGACCCGCGGGCCCTCGCCCGGACCGCCGACCTGCCCCTCGTCGCGGGCCGGGTCGCCGACCTCGACGACGGCTCCGTCATCGTCACCGAGGAGTGGGAGCGGCACACCGTCGGCTCGACCGTCGACGTCCGGCTCGGCGACGGCACCCCCAGGACCCTGCGGATCGCCGCCGTGATGAGCATCGGAACCGGGAACAACGGCGCCTACGTCACCCCGGCCAACGCCCCCGGAGCGCCGGTCGACCGGATCGACGTACGGCTCGCCCCGGGCGCCGACACCGCGACGGCCGCCACCGGGCTGGCCGATGCCGCCCGGCAGGCCGGGGGCACGCTCCTCACCAAGCAGCAGTGGGTGGCGGACAGTTCCCCGCGCACCAAGCGCACCACGCGGACCGGCTTCCTGCTGGTGCTCGGCATCGCCCTGCTCTACACGGGCATCGCGCTCGCCAACACCCTCGTGACGGCCACCTCCGACCGGGCCCGCGAACTCGCGCTCCTGCGGTTGGCCGGTGCCACCAGGGGGCAGGTGCTGCGGTTGGTGGCGGGGGAGTCCCTCACGGTCGTCCTCGTCGGCGCCGCCACGGGCACCCTCGTCGCCGCCCTGAACCTGGCCGGGATCCAGGGCGCCCTGCGGCTCCTGGACGCCGGCGGCGCGATCGTGGTCCCGTGGGCCGCCCTCGGCGCGACGACGGCCTCCTGCGCGGCCGTCGCGCTGGTCTGCGCGGTCGTCCCGGCCGCCCTCGGCCTGCGCCGCCGGGCGGTCGACCCGGCCGGCCTGCGGGACTGAGCGCAGGCCCGATCACCGCCCGGAAGACACCCCTAGCCGGTCGCGCCCAGGCGCGGGGCGTACAGGTCCAGAAGACGGGTGCGGGTCTGCTGGAGCCGCATCGCGAGCACGCGGCCCACCCAGTGCCCGACCGCGGACCCGAAGGCGGGATCGGCGTCCATCAGCATCCGCACGGCCGCCGCGTCGAACTCGTACGCGCGCACCGGCGTCATCGCCTCCGCACCGAGCTGCCACACGTACGGAGGGAACAGCCAGGACCAGCCGACCAGCTCGCCGGGGCCGAGGTTCTCCACCTGCGCGGGCCGGCGGCCGGCCACCGGGACCTCCAAGGTCACCGTGCCGGAGCGCACGATCCAGAAGGACTCCGCCCGGTTGCCTTCGTCGAAGATCCGTGCGTTCTCCGGGAAATTGACCTCATGGGCCTGCGCCATCAGCCGTCCACGGTGCTCCGTGGACAGCACGGCGGCGATTCGGATGGGGGAAGGTGTGCTCACGACGGCCTCCGATCGGACCCCCCGCGACGCTCCTGCTGCTCCCAGTGTCGCCGAAGCGGCCCGATCGGGACCGGGCCGCGACGCCCCTTTCTTCCCCGCCGGGAGCCGGCACCGGCGGGACACCCTGGGCCGTCTCTTTCGGATCTTGTCGGGCGGCGCGGGCCCGGCAAGATCCGAAAGAGACGGCCTAGTCCTCGGCGTTCGCCTCCATGCAGGCCAGCTCCATCGCGTCCAGCACCGCCTCGTGGCTGCGCCCGCTCAGCTCGGCGACGTTCTCGATCTGGGCCGTGGCCCAGGCCGCCAGCGTCATCACCAGGACCCGGAGCCCGTCGGTGCCGTACTCGGCCAGGACCGCGTCGGCCACGACCATGGCCTCCTCCGGGACCTGTTCCGGCGGCTCCAGGCCGGCGAGGCCGCGCAGCATGACGAGGGTGCGCCGGGAGATCTCAGGCGTCATCCCCGCCAGCCGCATGTCCTCTTCGTCGTTCATCCGCCCCGCCCTCCGCTGCCCAGCCCCCGTTCCCTCAGGGCACGGTAGAGGGGCGCGGCCCGACGCGGGGCGGTTTCCGCAGGGTGACCCTGCGTGAGCGGGCGCGGGCGGCCGGATCCGGCGGTTCCGGACCGGGCCGCCACAGCGGCGCAGCACCGCCGAAAGCGTGCGGGCGTTCGACTTCCCCCGACGGCGACCCACCGGTAACTTGACCCGCGGCAACCGCCCGGCCGGGCGGCCGAACCCGGTAGGAGCGAGATGAAGAGCCTGTTACGCGCTGCCCTGTGCGCCCTCCTGCTCACGGCCGGCGCCGTGCCCGCCCAGGCCGCCCAGGCATCTCCGACCGGGCCCGCCGGCCCGGCGTCCGAGACCGTCACCACCGCCGACGCCGCCGAGGCCTGGACCCCTCCGCTCTCCACGCGCGGCCGGTACGTCGTCGACGCGCAGGGCGACCGGTTCCGCCTGCGCTCCGGCAACTGGGACGGAGCCCAGGGCTCCTGGAACGGCTCGGGCGACCGCAACGACCCCGCCACCCACCACAGCGGCCAGAATGCCAACGGCATCCCGCTCGGCCTCGACCGGGTCCCGCTGCCCACCCTGCTCGCAGACTTCCGCGCCCTGGGCCTCAACAGCATCCGGCTGCCCTTCTCCAACGAGATGCTGCGCACCACCGCCCCGGTCCCGGACGCGGCCGTCGCCGCCAACCCGGCCCTGCGCGGACGCACCCCCCTGCAGGTCTTCGACGCCGTGGTCGCCGCCCTCACCGACGGCGGTTTCGCCGTCATCCTCAACAACCACACCGTCACCACCCGTTGGTGCTGCGGCCTCGACGGCAACGAGCGCTGGAACAGCGGCCGCTCCACGGCCCAGTGGGCCGACGACTGGGTCTTCCTCGCCCGCCGCTACCGGGACAACCCGCGCGTGGTCGGCGCCGACCTCTACAACGAGGTCCGCCGAGACGTCTGGGACGACCCCAACTGGGGCCTCGGCGACAACCACGACTGGCACGCCGCGGCCCAGGAGGCCGCCGACCGCATCCTCGCCGAGGCCAACCCGAACCTGCTGATCGTGGTCGAGGGCATCAACTGGTTCGGCCTGCCGATCGACGGCTTCCCGCACGGCCGCCCCACCCTCACCCCCGTACGGACCCTCTCGCACACCCTGGTCGCCTCCGGCAAGCTCGTCTACTCCGCCCACTTCTACGGGTACACCGGCCCCCACCACAGCGGAGCCACCGGCATCGGCGAGACCAGCGACCTGCGCTACCAGGACATGAGCGCGGCACAGCTCGAACAGACCCTCTACGATCAGGCCTTCTTCGTCTCCGCGGAGACCGGCGCGCACTTCACCGCCCCCGTCTGGATCAGCGAGTTCGGCATCGGGGCCGACGAGACCGGCGCCGCCCCGCGCACCTGGTTCGACCGCCTCACCGGACAACTGGCCCGCAACGACGCCGACTTCGCGTACTGGCCCCTCGTCGGCTGGAGCACCGACGCACAGGGCGCCCCCGGCGGCGACACCTGGGCGATGCTCCGCTACGACGCGGCCGGCCGCCGCTCCGGAGTCCTGGACGCGGGGGACTGGCGCACTGCACGCTGGTCCGGCCTCCTCACCGCCCCCGGCCGCACCGGCCCCGTCCCCGCCACCACCGCCTGGTACCAGCTGACCACCGACCACCGCGACCACAACGCCTCACTGCTCACCCGGGCCGGCGGAGACTGGGACAGCGGGGCCCGCAAGGCGGTCTGCCCCGACGGCTCCCGCCTCACCGGCCTCGCCCACACCGGCGGCCGCGGCCTGTGCACCACCTCCGGCCTGCGCGCCCCGACCGGCGGGCACACGGTGGTCCGCGACGAGCGGTACGTGCCTGCGGGCGGCGACTGGGCCGGCGGATACACGAAGTTCCAGTGCCCGGCCGGGCAGTTCCTCACCGGCTACAGCCTGCGCGGGGAGCGGGTCTCGGCCGCGCTGTGCGCCCCGGCCCGCACCGCCCTCCCGGCGGCCGGCCGGACGCTCTGGTTCGACCGCGGCGACAACCGCCCGCCCGGCGGCCCCGGCGGCGACTACGCCCTCGGCCACTACAAGGGCCAGTGCCTGCCCACGGAATACGCGGCGGGCATCGCCTTCACGACCCGGGTCGCTGCGCGCCCGTCCCCGGCCGCGCTGCTGTGCCGTCCCCTGCCGGGTCCCGAGGCGGGGTGAGGTCCGTCGTGCGGGCGGCGCCGGACCGGCCCCGGCCGCCCGCGGCGACGGCGAGAGCGAGGAGGACCAGGGCCGCCGCCACCGCGAAGGTGATCCGGGTGGCGGCGGCCACGGCCGCGGGGGAGGCCGTCGCGACGTCGCCCGCGGCCGCCGCGAGCGCGAACACCGCGCCCATGACGGAGGCGCCGGTGACGAGCCCGAGGTTGCGTGCGAGGCCCAGGGCGCCGGAGACGACTCCCCGCCGGTCCGGCGGCACCTCCGCCATGACGGCCGTGTTGTTCGCCGTCTGGAACACCGCGCACCCGGCGGTCAGCACGGCGAGGCGGCCGAGTTCGACACCCGGCTGCCCCACTGGTTCACCAGCGCGGACGAGGGACGTCCCGTGGAGATCCTCAGTCTGTTCGGACGCCAGGGGAGCGCATGCACGTCCGCGCCAAGCCGCGGGGATGATGCCGAGGAGGTGCCGGCCGCCCCAGGTTCTGGCGCGATCTCGTCGCCGAAATGCGCCAAGTGAGGTGAACGGAGCGCCGAACCGATCTAAGGTGCGCCCGTAAGCATCGTCGCGGACACCTGTTCGGCGGTTTCCGGCCATGCCTCACCAGTGGCGCCTTCCGGCCGCACCGCACACTCAACTGGGGGGTTCATGCGCAGATCCCGTAGGCCGGCGGTCTCTCTCGCCCTGTCCTTGTCCCTGACCGCAACCGGAGCGGGGCTGGGCCTCGTCCTCGCCCCGCAGGCGGCCGCCATCACGCCGCCCGTCGCCTTCACCGCCGACGCACTGTCCACCTGGCAGCCCAACGGCATCGTATGGGCCCTCGCCGAGGCCGGCGGACAGGTATTCGCCGGCGGCACCTTCTCCAGCGTGCGCCCGCCCGCGGGCGGCGCCGGCAGCGAACAACAGGCCGTGAACTTCGTGGCACTGGACGCCGCGACGGGCGCGCCGACCTCCTGCAAACTCTCCTTCACCGTGGCCTCCGGCACCGCGACGGTCCGTGCGCTCGCCCTCTCACCGGACAAGACGACCCTCTACGCCGGCGGGTACTTCGGCGCGGTGAACGGCACCGCCGTCTCCAGCCTCGCCGCGATCGACGTGGCGAGCTGCACGGTGAAGACCGCCTTCCGCCCGGCCTTCGCGGCCACCGTCCGCGCCCTCGCCGTCACCGGCGACACGGTCTACGCGGGCGGCGACTTCCTCACCGTCGCGGGCCAGCCCCGCCAGCGCTTCGCCGCCGTCGGCGCCGCCGACGGAGCCCTCAAGCCCTTCACCGCCGACGCCGACGAGCCCGGACGCGCCGTCGAGGTCACCCCGGACGGCGAGAACGTGGTCCTCGGCGGGGACTTCTTCACTGTCAACGGTACGAACACCCACGCGCTGGCCGTCGTCGACGCGGCGAGCGGCGCGCTCACCAAGTCGTACCCCGGCTTCATCGAGACCAACTCCGTCGTCAAGGACATCGCGACCGACGCCACCGGCTTCTACACCGCCAACGAGGGCACGGGCGGCGGCGTCTTCGACGGCCGGATCGCGCTCGACCTGCCGGGCTTCGGCCAGCGCTGGCGCGACACCTGCCTGGGCGCAACCCAGGCCGTCCTGCCCCACCAGAACGTCCTCTACAGCGCCTCGCACGCGCACGACTGCGCCGGCGTCGGGGAGTTCCCCGACGGCCAGCGCCACCACCTGCTCGCCCAGCCGACCACCGGCATCGGCAAGCTGGGCTGGTCCCCCGACACCAACGACGGCATCGGCGAGGGCATCGGCCCGCGCGTGATGGCGGTCGGTTCGAAGAACGGGGTGCAGTACCTGTGGGTCGGCGGTGAGTTCACCACCGTCAACGGCGCGGCGCAGCAGAGCCTGACACGGTTCGCCTCCACCGGCGACACCGGCGCACCCACCGTTCCCGTGGCGAGTGCGGCGAGCTTCAAGCCGGGCGAGGTCCAGGTGCGCTGGCGCACCAGCCTCGACCTCGACGACAGCGCGCTGACCTACCGGGTCTACCGCAACGGCGCGGCCGCACCCGTCGCCACGGTCGCTGCCGACTCGCTCTTCTTCAAGCGCCCGCAGGTCTCCTGGACCGACACCACCGTCGCGGCGGGCCAGTCGTACACCTACCGGGTGACGGCCACCGACGCTGCCGGCAACACCAGCGCCCTGTCCGCCACGGCGAGCGTGACCGTCCCCACGGCCCCCGAGAGCTACCCGAACCAGGTCCGCGCCGACGGGGCCCAGCTCTACTGGCGCTACGACGACGCGATCCTGCCCTATGCCGCCGACTCCTCGGCCGGCGGCAACCAGAACGGCGTGCACATGAACGCGCCCGCCCTGCGGCAGACGCCGGGCGCGGTCTCCGGCGCGAGCACGGCGATCGGCTTCAACGGCACGGACTCCCGGATCTACGCGGACAGGCGGCAGACGGTGGGCAGCGCGTACACCGTCGAGACCTGGTTCAAGACGGGCACCACCCGCGGCGGCAAACTCTTCGGTTTCGGCAGCAACCAGGACCGCGGCAGCTACCAGTACGACAAGCACATCTACATGACCAATGATGGCCGGGTGGTGTTCGGCGCCTACACCGGGGTCACCCGCACCATCGCCACCACCGGCGCGTACAACGACAACCAGTGGCACCACGTCGTCGCGACCCAGGGCCCCGGCGGCATGACCCTCTACGTGGACGGCGTCCAGCGGGGCACCCTGGCCGTCACCACGCACGAGAACTACTCCGGCTACTGGCACGCGGGAGGCGACAGCCTCGGCGGCTGGCCCGACCGCCCGACCAGCGAACTGTGGGCGGGACAGCTCGACGAGAGCGCCGTCTACCCGACCGTCCTGAGCGCGGCGCAGGTGCAGAACCACTACGCCCTGGCCACCGCCCCGGCCGACTCGGCGGTCCAGGTCACCGCCGCGGAGGACACCTACGCCAACGCGGGCGCACCCGCGACCAACTACGGCACCTCCTCCTCGCTCGCGGTGCGCGGCACCTCCTTCTACGCGAGCTACCTGCGCTTCGACCTGCCGGCCGCGCCCGCGGGCACGGTGCTGAAGTCGGCCGTGCTCAGCGTGAAGACGAGCACGATGAGCGGCGCCGGCACCACGGACACCGTCTCGGTCGTCCCGGTCACCGGCGGGTGGAGCGAGGGAGGGACGACGTACAACAACCGTCCCGCCCTGGGCGGTCCGGCCCTCGGGGCCTACCCGGGGATCCCGGACGGCTCGGCGGTGCACACCGCCACCCTGACGACGGGATCCGTCGCGGGGGCGCTCGGCGGCAGCATCGGCCTGGCGCTGAGCAGCTCCGGCACGGACGCCCTGTGGCTGTGGTCCTCCGAGGCCCAGGCCAACGAGGGCACGCCGCAGCTCACGCTCACCTTCGGCGCGCCGTGACCTGAGGCCGACCCGGAGCCGGGGGGCGCGGACCACACCGGTCCGCGCCCCCCGGCACGTCCGGGCGCGGGGTCAGGACAGGGCGTACGTGAAGGCGTACTCCACGGAGGTGTCGCCGTGGCGGTAGGTGAAGCCGCCGGACCCCGTGAGGCCCACGAGGTCCCCCGTGCCGGAGCCGGGGACCACCTCGAAACGGCAGACGGTGCCGCCCGCGTCGAAGGTGCCGCGCTCCTCCAGTACGAAGCTGCCCTTGCGGCCGTCCACGCTGCCCGACAGCAGCTCCATCCCGCTGTAACTCCCGGTGTTCTCGCCGGTGTAGGCGATCGTGTAGTCACAGCTGGTGCCGACGGCCTCGACGCCGCCGGTGAAGGTGTTGGCGACGTGGGCCCGGGCGAGCCGAGGGGGCGCGTCCATTGCTCCGACGGGGGTCTCCTCCCAGTCGGCGAAGGTGAAGCGGCCACGGGTTTCTACGGGCGTGGGCATGGGGTCCTCCCGGCCGGCCGGACGGTCCCTCCGCCCGGCGTTCCCCCAGGCTGGCAGCCGTACCTGACACCTTCTGTCAGGTACGGCGACAATGGCTGCCATGCGCGCAGACCGGCTCCTCTCCCTGCTTCTGCTGCTCCAGAACCGCGGCCGGACGACCGCCCCCGAACTCGCCGCCGAGCTGGAGGTGTCCGTGCGCACGGTCTACCGCGACATCGACGCCCTCGGAGCCTCGGGCGTCCCCGTCCTCGCCGACCGGGGCCCCGCGGGCGGCTACCGGCTGGCGGACGGCTACCGCACGCGCCTCACCGGCCTCACCGACGCCCAGGCCGGCTCGCTCTTCCTGGCCGGCGTCCCCGGACCGGCTCAGGACCTCGGGCTGGGCGCCGACCTGGCCGCCGCCCAGCTCAAGCTCCAGGCCGCGCTGCCCGCCCAGCTCGCCGGACGGGCCCGGCAGGTCCAGGAGCGCTTCCACCTCGACGCGACCGCCTGGTTCCGCGACGCCGACCCCGTGCCGCACCTCGCGCGGATCGCCCAGGCCGTCTGGGACCAGCGCGTCCTGCACGCCCACTACCGCCGCTGGCGCGGCGAGGTACGGCGCGAACTCCACCCGCTGGGCCTCGTCCTCAAGGGCGGCATCTGGTACCTGGTCGCCGGGGTAGGCGACGACGCCGTACGGACCTACCGCGTCGCCCGGTTCCTCGCGGTGGACACCGCCGAGGACGGCTTCGAACGCCCCGCCGGCTTCGAACTCGCCGCGTACTGGCAGGACTCCACCGACCGCCTCGAGGCAGCCCTGCGCCGGCGGACCGCGCAGCTGCGGCTCTCCCCGCGCGGCCGACAGCTGCTGCCGATGCAGTTCGGGGCGGCGGGCACCCGGGCGCTCGCCGACGCCGGCCCGCCCGACGCGGACGGCTGGGTCCGGATCAGCCTCGCCGTGGAGTCGGAGGCCGTCGCCGTCGGCGACCTCCTGCGCCTGGGCACGGAGGCCGAGGTGCTCGGCCCGCCCGAACTGCGCCGCGCCCTCGCCGAAACGGTGACCGCCCTCGCCGACCGCTACGCGTGAGCGCCGGGCCGGGTGCCGGGGGACTGCCAGCGGACCTCGCCGTCCTGGCGCTGTCCGGTAGGGCGGAGTCCGCAGGCCCGCGCGACCGCCGCCGACGCGGCGTGGTCCGGATGGACGTGGGCGACGAGACGGTCGACGGGGAGCCGCTCCAGCCAGGCCGCGAGCGCGCGGGCGGCCTCCGAGGCGAAGCCCCTGCCCTGCCAGGGGACACCGACGACCCAGGCCAGCTCGGCGAGGCCGTGCGCCGGGGTGATCGTGGCCTGGACGGTGCCCACCAGCCTCCCCGTCCCGCGCAGCCGCAGCACCCAGTTGGCCCAGACGACCGCCGGGTCGGGGGAGCCCGCGGCGAGCCGCTCGCAACGGTCGCGCAGCGCGTCCGGTGACAGGGGCACGCCGCCGGTGAAGGCGTGCAGGGCCGGATCGGCGAGGACGAGGCTCATCTCGTCGGCGTGCTCCGGCAGCAGCGGGAGCAGCTCCAGGCGGGCGGTGGCGAGGGCGACCGGCCGGACCGGTGGCCGGCGCACCTTCGCGGCCGCCCCCGGCCGGGGCACGTCGTCCACGGCCAGACAGATGCCCAGCACCCGGTCGTGCCCGGTCCAGCCGTTGACGCGGCCGTGGTTGTTGCTGATCTGCACCCGCCGGCGCGGTACGTCCACCGCCGACACGAGGTGCAGGTAGACCGTGCCCGCCACACGGGCCAGGACGATGTCGCCCACCTCGACCAGGGCCGGGTCCGCCGGCGCGACCCGCACCTTCTGCCGGCTGTGCACCAGCGGCACCATCGACCCGCCGGTCGGCCGGAATTCCACGGTTTCGCCGCGGCCGATGCGGTCCGCCTGCGTGTCGAGCATGCCCATCGGGCAAGTCTCGCCGCGCGCACGGCTCTCCGGCCACCGGATTACGTCCCGGCCGGTGCTGGCGTCCCGGCCGGTGCGGTCAGCGCGGGGGCTCCACCTCCAGGAAACGGCGCCGGCGAGGGCCCCGGTAGAGCAGACACACCCACCCCAGCTCCTCCAGCACCGCCGCGCAGGCCGTCAGGCGCTCCCGCTCCTCCTCGGCCGCGCCACCGCCCGGCGGGCCGACCCAGGTCACCTCGACCCGTTCCGGCCCGGACCCGGCGGCCACCCGGTAGCCCGTCCGCGTACGGCGCCCCTCCGCGTCCAGCGCCGACGGCGTGATCCCCGCCGCCTCCAGTACGAGGGCCACCGCGCGCGGCAACTGCCGTACCTCCCACGGCGCGGGAACCCCCGCGCCCGCGGGGCCGCCCACCAGACGGCGGATCTGCAGCAGCCCCTCGTAGGCCGTGCGCAGCTCGGCTTCCCGCCGCCCGGGCGGCGCGGCCGCACCGTCGCCGGTCGCCGGTTCGAAGCCCCGCCCCGGATCCGTCACCACACCACCACCCACCCGTCTGAGTACCTCACGCCCAACGGCCTGAGTATCCGCCCCGATTCCCCGGAGCGCCGCCACTGGTCGAATGGGGCCATGAACGACGACGCCCCGCGCAGCGAGACCGTCCGCCCGCGCATGCAGCACGTGACCACCGCCGGCTCGGCCCTGGCCGTGGCGCTGGTCCCGCTCGTGGTCGGCGTCCTGTTCGCCAAGGCGATGGCCGCCGACCCGATGACCCCGGTCAACGCCCTCATCGCGGGCGGCGGACAGCGGGCCGCTCTGCCGCGGGGCGAGTGGAAGCGGCGCGGCCACAGCACCCTGCACCGGCTGCGCACCGCCCGGCGCGACACGGCCCGCCGCTGCGCCCGGGCCCGCGGCCTCCGTCCCCGGAGCCGCGTCCACACCGGCTGAGGTCAGCGGGTCAGCGGTCGTACTGCCGCAGGCACAGGTCGACGATGGACGGCGGTACGACGCCGTCGGCGGCCGCGCACAGCTCGTCCAGGCGGGGCGGCGGGGCCGGCCGGCGGCGCGGGTGCGCGGTCGCCGCCCCGGGCACCCGCGTCCGCCGGGGCGGGGCCGCCTGCTTCGCGCGCGGCCGCCCACGGGGCGGGGCCGGGACGGCAGCCCGGTCCCGGTCCGGGTCCGCGGCCGGTCCCCGGGCGGTGTCCGGGGACGCCCCGGGCGGGACTGTCGCGGGCAGTTCTCCCAGCGGCATGGCCGGCGGCGCGGCCCGCCCGGGCGCGTCGGCCGACGGCGCGGACCCCCGTACGGGAGACGGAACCGCAGCCGGGTCCTGCGGGCCGACGGAGACACAGCCGGCGCTCGCCAGGAGCGCGACGAGGGAGAGGGGCAGGGCCCGGCGTAACTGCATCCGACCACCTTGCCGTACGGCCCGGCGCGTTCCGCTCACCGCCTCACGCGTCCGGGTGACAGCGGGCGGCGGAGGGAACGGACGGGGCGTGTGGGAGATTGGCACGCACGCACGCACGGGCGGCGGGGGAGGCGCGACCTCCGACGTCCCGTGCCGTCGAATACTGCCCGCCGATCGACCCGTACGGAGCACCGATCCATGACAGCAGCCGCCGCGCCCGGCAGTCCCGCGCCGTCCCCCGAGCCCGGTGGGTCCCCCGAGCCCGGTGGGTCCTCCGAACCCGGTGGGTCCTCCGCGTCCGCGCCACCCCCCGCCGCAGGGTCCATACCCGGCCGGGCGGGTTCCGGCCCCGCCCCCTGGAAGGGCTGGGCGGCCGTCTGCGCCGTCGCCCTCGGCATCTTCTGCCTGATCACCTCCGAACTGCTGCCCGTCGGGCTGCTCACCCCCGTCGGGGCCGACCTCGGGGTGTCCGACGGGACCGCCGGGCTGATGGTCACCGTGCCCGGGCTGGTGGCCGGGTTCTGCGCGCCGCTGGTCACCGTCGCAGCCGGCCGCCTGGACCGGCGGCTCGTCCTGTGCGTGCTCATCGCGCTGACGGCCGCCGCCAACCTCGCCGCCGCCCTCGCCCCGGGCTTCGCCGTCGTACTGGCGGCGCGCCTGCTCGTAGGAGTCGGCGTCGGCGGCTTCTGGGCCATCGCCGGGGGACTCGCGGTCCGGCTCGTTCCCGAGCGCCACGTCGGCCGGGCCACCGCCCTCGTCTTCGGGGGCGTGCCCACCGCCTCCGTGCTCGGCGTCCCCGCCGGAACCCTGCTCGGCGAACTCGGGGGCTGGCGCACCGCCTTCGCCGCGGTCGGCGTCCTCGGCCTCGTCACGCTGACCGCCCTGGTGGTCCTGCTGCCCCCGCTGCCACCGACCCGGCACATCGGCTTCCGCCAACTCACCGCCCTGCTCCGCGAGAACCGCGCGGTCCGCGCCGGAGTCCTCGTCACCTTCCTCGTGGTGACCGGGCAGTTCGCCGCCTACACCTTCGTCCGGCCGATCCTCCAGGACGTCTCCGGCGTCGACGCCGGGTTCGTCAGCACCCTCCTCCTCGGCTACGGCGTCGCGGGCGTCGCGGGCAACTTCCTGGCCGGGGCGCGAGACGCCTACCGGACGCTCCTCGTGATCAGCGCCGCCCTCTCCGTGATCCTCGCGCTCATCGCGGTCCTGCCGGGACCGGCCGCCGGGACCACCCTGCTGCTCGCCTGGGGACTCGCCTACGGAGGGGTCTCGGTGAGCGTGCAGGGCTGGATGATCAAGGCCGCCCCGGCCGCCACGGAGGCGGCGTCCTCGCTGATGGTGGCCATGTTCAACCTCGCCATAGCGGCCGGAGCGCTGTTCGGCGGCCTCGCGGTCGACGGCATCTCCGCACCTGCCGCCCCGCTCGGCGGAGCCGCCCTGATGCTCGTGGCCGCCGTCACCGTCTGGGCCACGGCGATCCGCCGCCGGCCCGACCGCCTCGGCTGACGGATCGCGCCCGACAGAACGGATGAACCGGAGCAGACCGGACATGGGGCTTGACCCGGCCCGGGCCGGAGGGCAAGAGTGCGCCCGATCAAGAACCACAGTTCGAGCCGCACCTCGGAGATACGCAGATGTCCATACCGGTTCGTTTCCTCCTCGCCCCGCCCGTGATCTGCGGTTCTCCGGCACCCGGCAGGCCCGGCGCCCACGGCGCCGACGCGGCCCAGGCTCCCGCCGCCCGGCGGCGCAGAGCCTGACCGGCCGGGTGGGGGCCGGCGCCGCACCGCCGCGCCGGCTCCCACCCCTGCCGGGAGACAGCCATGTCCCAGCACCTCGATGAGAACGGGCTCGCTCCCGACGACGCCCTGCTCGTACGCCCGTACGTCGCCCCCTCCGGCCCGTCGGCCCGGGCGGAGGCTCCCGCCTGGCCGCAGACCGGGCCGTTCGCCTTCCCCGGCCCCGCACACGGCCCCGCACACGGCGCAGCGCACGGCTCCGCATTCGGCCCGGACGCCGCAGTTCCGGCGCCGGAGGGCGTGCCCACCGCGGCTCCCGCGCCTGCCGCTCGCGGAGCCCGGGCATCCGCAGGCGCCGGCCGCCGCAGCCGGCTCCCGGTGGCCGTGGCCGGCCTGCTCGCGCTCGCCGCCGTCGGTGCCCTCGTGCTCCTGCTGACCGGCCCCGACCCGGAGCCGCCCCGGGCCGACCCGCCGGCCGACCTGTCCCTGCCGGCGCTCCCGGGCCGCAGCCCGGACGCCGGCACGCAGTCCCCCGGCCCGGCGGCGCCGTCCGCCCGGTCCGCCGAACCGTCGGCCACGGCCACCGGCGCGTCGGACGCGACGACGAGCCCGGTTACGAAACCGCCCGCCACACCGAGCGCGTCGGCCCCGAGGCCGTCGACCGCGTACGTGACCCTGCGCATGGGTGACAGCGGGCCCGAGGTGCGCGCCCTCCAGGAGATGCTCTACGGGCAGGGGTTCACGTACGTCTCCGTCACCGGCGTCTACGACGGCCAGACCAAGCGCGGTGTCGGCCAGCTCCAGCGCGACCGCTCCATCAAGGGCGACCCCCAGGGCGTCTACGGGCCGAACACCCAGGCGGCCATGCAGTAGCAGACGCCTCGTGCCTCAGCGGCCGCCCGCGACCCGCAGTACGGTGCCCGTCGTGTACGAGGCGTCCGGGGACAGCAGCCAGGAGACCGCCCCGGCGATCTCCTCGGGCCGGCCGGGCCGCCGCAGCGGCGTCTCGGCCCCGATGCGGGCCGGGCGGTCGGGGTCGCCCATCGCGGCGTGCATGTCGGTCTCGATGGTGCCGGGCGCCACGGCGTTGACCCGGATCCCGTCAGGGCCCAGCTCCTTCGCGAGCCCCACCGTCAGGGCGTCGGTGGCCGCCTTGGTCGCCGCGTAGTGCACGTACTCCCCGGGGCTGCCCAGGGTGGCCGCCGCCGAGGAGACGTTCACGATCGCCCCGCCTCCGGACTCCGCCATGTCGCGGGCGGCCCGGCGGCAGCACAGCAGGTACCCGAGGAGGTTGACCTCGACGACCCGGCGCAGGTCCTCGGTGCGGGCGTCGGCGAGCCGGCCCAGCGGTCCTGTCACCCCGGCGTTGTTGACCAGGCCCGTCACCGTGCCGAGTTCGGCGCCGGCGATGTCGAAGAGCCGCTCGACGCCGCATTCCTCCGAGGTGTCGACCTGTACGGTCACGCAGCGGGCCCCGGCGGCCCGTACGCGCCCGGCGACGGCCTCGGCCGACGCCTCGTCGCGGACGTAGCCCAGCACCAGGTCGTGCCCGTCGGCGGCCAGCCGCAGACAGGTCGCCGCACCGATGCCCCTGCTGCCGCCCGTGACGACGGTGACCGGACGACGTGACATGTGAGCCTCCTGCGGGACGCGGATCGTGGAGCTGGCGCGTGCGGGCGCCCTTCGCGTCGCACGGTGCGGCAGGCTAACACCGTGATAATCGCTGGACCAGCGAAAATGGCGGGACGGAAAGTGGCGTCACCGATGCGCCGCACGATCGCGCAGCCGCAATTGCGCGTGTCGGTCCCGTCCATGACGACCCGTTGGAGCCCTCCATGTCGACCTTGCGCGTCACAGCCGAAGAGCTGACCGTCCACGACCATCCGAACGCCGACGCGTTGGAGCTGGCCCAGGTGGGCCTCTACCGAGCGGTGATCGCCAAGGGCGCCTACCGCACCGGAGAGTTCGCGCTCTACATACCCGAACAGGCCGTGCTGCCCGCCGGCCTGATCGAGGAGCTCGGCCTCACCGGACGGCTCGCCGGCGGCTCCGCCGACCGGGTCAAGGCGGTCCGGCTGCGCGGCGAGCTCTCGCAGGGCCTGGTGTGCCGGCCCCGCGCCCTCGCCGACGTCGACCTCGCGCAGGCGGCCAAGGAGGGCACCGACTTCGCGGAGCTGCTCGGCATCACCAAATGGGCCCCGCCCATACCCACCACCATGAGCGGCGACGTCGAGGCCGCCGCCGACCTGATGCCGTGGGTGGACATCGAGAACCTGCAGCGCTATCCGCACATCTTCGAGCCCGGCGAGCCCGTCGTCCTCACCGAGAAGCTGCACGGAACGGCCAGCCTGTTCACGTACGTCGTCGAGGGCGGACGCTCCGTCGTCTCCTCGAAGGGCTTCGGCGCGAAGGGACTGGCCCTCAAGGAGGACGAGCGCAACCTCTACTGGCGCGCGGTGCGCGGCCACGGGGTGCCCGCCGTCGCCGAGGCCTTGGCCGAACGCCTCGGGGCGACCCGGGTCGGGATCTTCGGAGAGGTGTACGGGGCGGGCGTCCAGGACCTGGCGTACGGCACCGACGTACGCACCGCCGACACGCCGCCCGGATACGCCGTCTTCGACGTGTCCGCGGAGATCGACGGACAGGTCCGCTGGCTGGACCCGGCGGCCGTCCTCACGGACGGCGAACTGCCGCTGGTGCCGAGGCTCTACGAGGGCCCGTACGACCTGGACACGGTGCTGGAGCACGCGAGCGGCCGCGAGACGGTGTCCGGGCGGGCCGTGCACCTGCGGGAGGGCGTGGTCATCCGCCCGGCGGCCGAACGGTACAGCCCGGTCGTGGGCGGCCGTGCCATCGCCAAGGCGGTCAGCCCGGCCTACCTGACCCGCAAGGGCGGCACCGAGTACGAGTGATCACCCTCCAGTGTGATCAGATGCCTGCCGTCGATGCCCTGAGCAGGGCGCTCGAAAGCCCGGGGGAACCGCCCGTGCGGCCGTTGCCGCCGGCGGTGCCACCGCCGAGCTCCTCAGCGGCCCCGGCTCCGCACATGAGCCGGCGGGCCGGGAACTCCTGCTCGCGCACGGGTTTCCCGAGCACCCGGCCCGCTTCGCCGCCACCCGCGCCACCTGGCACGGGAGAGCCGTGAGCGTCGAGGAACTGCTGGTCGGCACCGCCGACAAGGTGTGGAAGGGCAAGCGCGTCCACGACCTGGAGGACCTCCTGGTGGGCCGTCTCGCCCTACTGCGCGGAACGGCTTCCGCCAGCACCGGCGACACGACGAGACCGTCGCCCTCCGCGATCCGCCCCGAGGCGGGCACCGCGGCCGTCCGGCCCGGCCCGCCGGGGGCGGTCTGCGGGCCCGTCAGTAGGTGGGGCAGATGTTGGCCTGGACCGTGGCGAGGATGAGTGCGCTCTTGGTCGGGCCGAAGCCGTTGGGGTGGTTGGGGCCGATGAAGCGCTGCTCGACCTGGGCGACGCGCTTGGTGGGGTCCTTCTCGTCCTTCATGGCGGTGCACTGGTCGCGGCCGCGGCTGATGGCCTGGTCGTCCTTGCCGTTGACGATCTCGGGGTCGATGCCGGTCAGCGTGGCGAGGTAGATGGCGCGCTTCTCGCCGGTGGGCGCGGGCGGGATCCCGGCGGCTTCCGTGGCGCCGGGGCCGGCGGGCGTCGTCGGCACGGTGGCGACCGGGGTGGGCTCGGCGTCGGCCTCGGGCTCGCTGGTGCAGCCGGCGAGGGCGAGGAGCGTGACGGCTGCCAGCAGGGTGGCGGCTTCATGTGTGCGCATCAGTACATGGTGGGCTCCGCGCAGGGCGGGGGAGTGGCCCGTGACGCAGCTGTGACGAGAGCGGGGGGTGCCGGGGAGGTGCGGGCTGCGCCGCCGGGCCGTGTCTCAGGGGGCGGTTCGGTCCTCGGTGAGCGCCTGCGCCTGCGGTTCCGGTCGGCCGGCGGGTGCGGCTTGGGGGCAGGCGGGGTTGGTGCAGGGGGCGTCGGCGTAGAGGGGGACATAGACGCCCATCGTCTTGTGCCGCTGGACCGTCGCGGGCAATTGCTGGTGGCAGCTGGGGCAAAGGTGTCCGGGGTGGGCTGCTGCGGGATGCTTTTCTCCGTCCATAAATCGACTTTACGTCCACTTTGCCCGGATTTGAAGCTTCCTTTTTGGTCGGGTGATCACACCCCGCGGGCCGGCCTGCCCTCGTCGGGCGGTGGCGGTGGCGGTGGCGGTGGCCGGAGCAGGCTGAGGGTGACCGACGCCGCGAGGACGACGACGATCACGGCGAGGCTCACCGGCGAGGGGATCTCGGGAATCGAGGGGCTGATCAGTTCGTGCGAGGCCTGCAGGACCAGCTTCACGCCGATGAACGCGAGGATCAGGGCGAGTCCCGTACTCAGGTAGTGGAAACGGTCGAGCATGCCGGCCAGCATGAAGTAGAGCGCCCGCAGCCCCAGGATGGCGAAGGCGTTGCTGCTGTAGACGATGAAGGCGTCACTGCTGACGGCGAGCACGGCGGGCACGCTGTCGACCGCGAAGACCAGGTCGGCCGCCTCGATCGCGGCCACCACGGCCAGCAGCGGCGTGGCGACGCGCCGGCCGGCCTCCTTCACGACGAACTTCGTCCCGACGTAGTCGTCGCTGACCGGGACGACCTTCCGCAGCAGCCGGACGACGAGGCTGCGCCCCGGGTCGAAGCTGTCGTCCTCCTCCTTGAGGATCTTGTACGTGCTGTAGAAGAGGATCGCGGCGAAGACGTACAGGACGGCCGTGAACCGGCTGACGACGGCCACTCCGGCGGCGAGGAACACGCCCCGGAACACCAGCGCGCCCAGCACCCCGAAGAACAGCACGCGGTGCTGGTAGGCCCGCGGGACCTTGAAATAGCCGAAGATCAGGGCGAAGACGAACAGGTTGTCGACCGACAGGCTCTTCTCCAGCAGCCACGCCGTCGTGTACTCCACACCGGCCTGCGTGCCCACGACGGCGAACACGAGGCCGCCGAAGGCCAGGGCCAGGCCGACCCACACCCCGCTCCACGCGGCCGCCTCGCGGAAGCCGATGACGTGCGCCTTCCGGTGTGCAAGGAGATCGACCGTCAGTGCCAGCAGGACGGTGACGGCGAAGACGATCCACAGCCAATAGGGCACGTCGTACACGGCGGACCCCCGCAGGACGGGCAGTAGGGCGGTGGCGCCCTTACGCGCGATTTTGCCGTAATTATACTTATTTGTCTTTTTGGGCGGGTGGATGCTCCCGCACCGTGTCGCGACCTCCTGGCAGTCGCCCGCGGCACGACGCGGCCCGGGCGGCGTCCAGGACGGCGATCGGCCGGTCCGCCTGCGCCTGCTCGGACCGGCCGTCCGGACGGCCGCCGGCCACTGGCTACCGGCTGAGCGACCTGAGCGCCGCCGCGTCGTACGGCTTCAGCTCGTCGAAGCGGTTGCCGAGGACCTTCGCGGCCCACTGCGGGTCCTGGAGCAGCGCCCGGCCGACGGCGACCATGTCGAACTCGTCGCGTTCCATGCGGTCCAGGAGGTTGTCGATGTCGCCGATCGCCGCCCCCTCGCCGGCGAAGGCGCGGATGAAGTCGCCGTCGAGGCCGACCGAGCCGACGGTGATGGCCGGCAGGCCGGTGAGCTTCTTGGTCCAGCCGGCGAGGTTCAGGTCCGAGCCCTCGAACTCCGAGAGCCAGTAGCGGCGGGTGGAGGCGTGGAACGCGTCGACGCCGGCGGCCGCCAGTGGGGCGAGGATCGCCTCCAGCTCCTGCGGGGTCTGCGCGAGCCGGGCGTCGTAGGCCTCCTGCTTCCACTGCGAGTAGCGGAAGATCACCGGGAAGTCGGCCGGGACGCGTTCGCGGACCGCTGCCACGATCTCCGCGGCGAACTTCGTACGGGCCACCGCGTCGCCGCCGTAGGCGTCGGTGCGGCGGTTGGTCCGCTCCCACAGGAACTGGTCGAGGAGGTAGCCGTGGGCACCGTGCAGTTCCACGCCGTCGAAGCCGATCCGCGCGGCGTCCGCGGCGGCGTCGGCGAACGCGCCGATGACGTCGTCGAGGTCGGCGCGGGTCATCGCCCTGCCGGTCCCCTCGGTGCCGTCGACGCGGATGCCGGAGGGGCCGACGGCGGGTGCGTCGGCGTACGGTGCCTCGCCCTGCTTGCGCACCATGCCTATGTGCCACAGCTGGGGCACGATCGTGCCGCCCGCCTCGTGCACGGCCGCGGCGACCTTCGCCCACCCCGCCAGCTGGTCCTCGCCGTGGAACCGCGGCACCCGGTCGCTCTGCCCGGCGGACTCGTGACCGACGTAGGTGCCCTCGGTGACGATCAGGCCCACACCCGCGGCGGCCCGGCTCGCGTAGTACGCCTGCACGTCCTCGCCGGGCACACCGCCGGGGGAGAACATCCGCGTCATCGGAGCCATCGCGATGCGGTTGGGGACGGTCAGGCCGTTCAGCGTGACGGGCCGGGAGAGGATCTCGGCCGCGCGGGAGGGAGTGGACGTGGTGACGGTCATGCGGGTCCTCCGGATTGAGGCTGTGGCTCGTCGGGGTGGGGCGGCAACGAGAAGTGCATACTACACACGATATGTATCATGCATATGACGCCGGTCCCGACCTGCCCCGCGCGCGGAACCGCCCACAGACAGGTCGGTGATAATGGGGCGCCGGACGGAGTAGGAGTCGCAGTGCTGGAGAAACTGGAGCGGGAGCTGATGCTGCTCTCGAGGCACCAGGTGCTTGGCCGGCGCGAGCGCGACCCCGAACGCCTGGAACGGTCGGCGTACCTGCTGCTCAGCCGCATCGACACACAAGGCCCCATGTCCATCGGACAGTTGGCGGAAGCCTTCGGGCTCGACACCTCGACCGTCAACCGACAGACGGCCGCACTGCTGCGCTGCGGACTGGCCGAGCGCGTCGCGGACCCGGACGGCGGCATGGCCCGCAAGCTGCGCATCACCACCGAAGGCGGCCGCCGGCTCACCGCAGACCGCGAGGCCAACCGGTCCTGCCTGGCCCGGGTGATCGCCGACTGGTCCCCCGAGGAGGTGCAGGAGCTGGAGGACGTCCTGGTCCGGCTCAACCGCAGCGCCGAGGCCCTCGAAGGACGCTACTGGCCGCGCGCGGAGGAAGACGCCCCCCGCACCGCGGACCACCACCCGGCCGCCCCCCGCGAATCCGCGCCACGAGCCACGTAGCGGCCGATCCACCGGGGGACCGCCGACCGCCACGAGGGCCCAGGGGCCAGGCCGTCCCGGAGCCGCCGGTCACCCTCGGCGCGCCGGGGAAGGCCCGACACCGGGCCGTCAGCCGCCGGACCCGGGCGGGGTGAGGGGCTGTCGAGAGGCGGCCTGGGGAGCGAAGAGCGCCCGGACGGTTGCGGCGGCCGTTTCGCGCAGCCAGGTGTGGGCGCGGTCGTCGTCGTAGCGCTGGTGCCACAGCAGGTGCAGGGGGATGTCGGGCAGCGGGAGCGGCGACTGCAGTGTGACCAGGCCGAGTTGGTCGCGGGCCGTGCGGGTGACCGCGTCGGGAAGGGTGACGACCAGGTCGGAGCCGAGCGCGAGTTGCAGGGCGAAGGCGGTGGTGGGCCCGGCGGCGACGACGCGTCGTTCGAGGCCGCGCGCGGTCAGGGCGTCGTCGATCGGGTCGCGCAGGCTTCCGCGCCGCGAGACGGTGAGGTGTTCGGCGGCCGCGTAGCGGTCGGGAGTCAGCGGGCCGTCGGTGAGCGGGTGGCCCGGGCGGACGGCGAGCACCAGCCGGTCCCTGCCGACGAGGCGGTGGCGGATGTCGGGGAGCGTCGGAGCGCCGGCACTTGATTCGAGGTCGACCTCGCCCCGGCGCAACTCGGCGTCGTCCGTCCCGGGTTCGGCGGGCAGCCGCAGCCGGACGCCGGGGGCCTGCCGGCGGACGGCGGTGATCAGGGCGGTGCCGCAGGCCGCGGTCAGTGCGTCGTGCCAGCGCACCGTGAAGACCCGCTCCAGGGCCGCCAGGTCGAGTTCCCGCTGCGCGGACAGAAGGAGGTGGGCCTGCTGCACGAGCGCGTGGACCTGGGCGCGCATGGCCAGCGCGCGGGTGGTGGGGACCATGGTGCGGCCGGTGCGGACCAGGATCTGGTCGCCGGTGGCCTTGCGGATGCGGCCCAGGGAGCGGCTCATCGCCGGTGGGGTGACGTGGAGTCGGGCCGCCGCGCCGGCGACGCTTCCCTCTTCCAACAGGGCGTCCAGGGCCGTGAGCAGGTTCAGATCCAGTTGCATGACGGTAACTCTACAAGTGACAAGCATGCACTTGTTGTTAATGATCGGGCGGCCTACCTTCGAAGTGCGGGGGCGAACGACCGCCCCGCCTCTACCGATTCCCCAAGGAGCCCACCATGAGCACAGCCATGCCTTTCGCCGCCGACGGGGCCCTCCTGTCCGAGGTGACCGCCGCGGTGAAGACCGCCGGGGTCACGCTGCGCGACCGCTACACCTCGCACGCCCGGGGCGTGAGCCTGGACGAGGTCGTCGGCGAGATCCACGCCAACGACGACGCCGTGCTGGACGTGCTGCGGGAACCCCTGCTGCGCTCCCGGCCGGGGTCGCAGTGGGCCGAGGACGAGCTGGCCGGCGGCGCGCTCCCGCCCGGGGAGTGGTGGGTCGTCGACCCTGCCGAGGGCAACATCAACCACGTCCACGGCATGGAGGACTGGGCGGTCACCGCCACCCTGGTCCGCGACAACCTGCCGGTACTCACCGTCGTCCACCTGCCGCTGACCGGCGACACCTACACCGCAGTCGCCGGCGGCGGCGCCCGCCTCAACGACCGGCCCCTGATGGTGTCCGCCAAGACCGACCTGGGCGCCGCGCTCACCGGCACCGGCCAGGCCAAGCCCGGCGAGGACGAGCGCACCTTCCGGCGGATCGGCGACTCCGTCACCGCCATGCTCATCAACGGCCTGGTCGTGCGCGTGTCGGTGCCCGCCACGATGCAGCTCATCCACGTCGCCGCCGGACGCATGGACGCGTTCTGGCAGTTCTCCGACGTCCGCTCCGGCCTGGTCGCCGGCGCCCTGCTGGTCTCCGAGGCCGGAGGCACCGTCACCGACCTGGCGGGCGAACCCTGGAGCACCGCCGGCCGCGACTTCCTGGCCGCCGCCCCCGGCATTCACCCGTCCGCCCTCAAGGTCCTCGCGCCCATCGCCTGACCTGGGGTGTCTCCGTCCTTCCCCACCCCGATACCGCAAGGAGCACCATCGCATGACCGACATCGGCATCCTGGGCACCGGTCGCGTAGGAACCAACCTCGCCGGCAGGCTCTCCGCAGCCGGACACCACGTCACCCTCGGCCACCGGAGCCCGCACGACACCGCCGCCCGCACCACCGGGCTCGCGTCGGCGCCGCGGATCGCCTTCGCCGACCACCGCACCACCGCCCGCACCACGGACATCGTGATCAACGCGACGCCCGGCGACAGCTCCCTGGACCGCCTCGCCGGCCTGCGCGCCGAGCTCGCCGGCAAGATCCTCGTCGACGTCTCCAACGCCACCCGCGACGCCGCCGACGGCCTGCCCGGAGACCTGTGCTATCCCGGCAGCAGCCTCGCCGAGAAACTCCAGGCCGCGCTCCCCGACACCCGTGTGGTCAAGACCCTCAACACCATGCTGTTCACGGTCATGACCGCCCCCGAAACCCTGGCCACGCCACCGACCGCCTATCTCTCGGGCGACGACGAGAACGCGAAGAAGGCCGTCACCGGCCTGCTCGGCGACCTCGGCTGGCAGCCCGAACAGGTCGAGGACCTCGGCGACATCGGCACAGCCCGCGCCACCGAGGCCATGATCCTGGTCGTGCCCCACATCCTGCGCCGACACGGCTTCAAGCCCTTCGCCGTCTCCCTCGCCCGCTGACCCGCCAGGAGCGGGCCCAGACCGGAACCAGGCCGGCCGCTCAAGCAAGGCGCGCGCCGATGCGTTCTTCCCAGGACGCTCCCGCCACCGGCGCGCTGGTCGAGGACCTGCTCGCGGCGGCCGCAGAGCGCGCGGCCGGCGGCGGCCCGACCGCCTGCGGGAGGCCTTCCACCGCGTACCGCGCCACAGGTCCCGCCCGCGCGGCTGCGGGACGGCCCCTTGGAGCACGGACCGGGCGGTGGCAACTGGTCTTCGACCTCGACCTCGACGACGGCACTGCCACTGCGGCCGCGGGGGAGGGGGGCACCGGTTCCGGTGGCGCCGACGACGCGATGCGCCGCGACGCAGCCTGGATGGCGCGGTGCCTACGGGACCCGCCACACATTGGCGAAAGCCGCGTTCTCGATGGAACGACGCTGGCGTACAGCCTCCAGCTCCATCACCGCGTCGTTGACAGCGGCCACCACGGCCGCCACCGCTTCGCCGTCCGGGCCGGCATCGTCCTGGGGGCCTTCACCCCGGCGGATACCGATGGCCGCGGCGAGGGCCCCGAGAACGGGTTCGTCCTCCTGCCAGCGACTCTGCGCAAGACGCCGGGCGGGCGTGTCAACCAGCTCCATGCGCTCGGCCCCGAAATTCAAGACGCCACGCCGCGCACGCGTCAGCAGGCCGTCCGCTTCGAACGCGGCCTGGTAGGCCGCTGCGAGGTCACGGCCCCTGCGCCACAGCCAGTCCTCGACGTTCTCGTACGGCACCTGCCGAACGAGTGCCGACACCGCTGCGCCGAGCAGCCGGTCGTCCAGGTCCGGCTGAGGGCCCGGCACGATGAGATCGCCGTCCAGACCGATGGCCTCGGCATCGAGGAGATCGACCAGTTCGGCGCCCGCGAGGGACAGGGACAGGTCGCCCTGTCCCACCGAGCGCTCCGGTCGGGGCTCCAGAGCAATGGTGAACAGGTCTTTTGCCGTGGTCATGTACGGCTCCCTCGTCGTCGGACGCACCCGCGTCCCGTACCGGGGCGCGGTCAGGGCAAGTATCCCTCAGCCGTTGTTCGTTCTCCGGAGCCGTGCAGTCCCTTTGTGAATCACTGCTCGATTTCGCTCATGTCTCGTCACACGTCCGGCCAGGGCTTAGGGTGCCGTTACCCGGCCGGGTATCAGCGCGAAAACAGATGCCACTCCGCTGGAGGATGACTCTCCGTGTCGCACGTTTCACAAGCTTCCGTCACCACCCCCGACGGTGAGCCGGCCCCGCTCGTCCCCACCACGTACGGCGAGGTCAAAGGCTGGTTCTCGGCGTACGACCAGGTGCTCTTCGACTGGTTCCTGACACGTCAGAACAGCGGTGAGGGGCAGCCGGGCGACCTGCTGGAGCTCGGCGCCTTCATGGGGAAGAGCGCGATCTTCCTCGGACGGTACCTCCGGCCCGGTGAGCAGTTCACGGTCTGCGACCTCTTCGACTCGCCCGCGACGGACGACTTCAACGTCGCGGAGAACCGCAGCTCCTACCCCACGCTCACGCGGCGCGGCTTCGAGACGAACTACCTGGCCTTCCACGAGACGCTGCCGACGCTGATCCAAGCCCCCACCTCCGTCGTCGCCGACCGGGTCAAGCCGGCAAGCTGCCGGTTCGTGCACGTCGACGCCTCGCACCTCTACGAGCACGTCGTCACGGACATCGCGTCCTCGCGCCTCCTCGCGACCCCGGATGCCGTGGTGGTCTTCGACGACTACCGCTCCGAGCACTGCCCCGGCGTCGCGGCCGCCGTCTGGACCGCCGTGGTCACGGGCGAACTGCACCCCGTCTGCGTCTCCGCCTCGAAGCTCTACGCGACCTGGGGCGACCCGGCACCCCACCAGGCGGCACTGCTCGCGTGGCTGGAAGAGCGCACCGACCTCTGGCACGGAGTGGACGTGATCGACGGCCGCCCCCTGGTACGCATCGGGGACCACGGCGTGGTCGCGCCGGAGCCCCCGCAGCCGCTCCACCCCGCGCCGCCGGCGGAACCGGAACCGGCGCCGGTCCCCGCCCCCGCCGCCGCGCGCAGGCCCGGTGCCCGCTGGCGCAAGCTGGCCAAGGACCTGCTCCCGCCCGTGGTCACCCGCGCGATCGTCGCCCGGAACCGCCGCCGCAGGGGCTGACACCGAAAAGAAGCCGACACCACACCCCCGGACCGCATCCGGTCCGGGGGCCGGATCGTGGCGGGGGCGGTCGCTTCTTGTGGGGCGGCCGGCGCGCTCTGGCGTGATGACTCGCAGACGCTCACCCAGGCCCAGCCCCCGGACCGTACAGAAGAGCTGCTCGACGGGCACAGAGCCGGCCGGTCCTGTCACGTGCGCCGCAGTGCGGGGGTGCGCATCCCCCGGTCGGCGGGATGTGCACGCAAGGGCAAGGGGCGTGCAGGCGCAGGCAGGAAGGGCAGCGGTGGCCGACCTACGGTGTGGACACCTCAGATCGAGGGTTCATGAAAGGAAGACCCGATGAGTACGATCAAGCCCTCCGCCGGCGTGGCACGGCCGTCGGCGCTGCCGTTGCGGCCTTGGTGACGGCGGGCGTGCTCACGCCAACGCCGGCACCCGCGGCACCCAACTGCCCTCCCAACAGGCTGTGCCTGTACGACATCACATTCGGCATCGAGATCGAGACCTCCGTCCGCCTCGTCATCCCGGAGTCGACGAGCAGCCGGAGCACTCTGGGCCTGTTCGACAACCGGACGAGCTCGGTGTCCAACCGGACGTCCCACGCGGGGTGCCTCACCACTGATCAGGCTCTGGGCGGGGATGTGATGAGGGTGGGACCGTGGGAGAAGTGGAACCAGCTGCCCTTCTGGGCCGAGGACGACATCGAGTCCCTGTACAACTGCTCCTGACAGGCGGCCGCACGTGGGAGCGCGCCCCCGCCGCCGATCCGAGGTGTGGCCTCCCGCCTCGGGCGGCGGCCGGGTGGGTCGCGCCTGAGGCGAGCACCATGGTGGGCTGAGCGGCGCGCCCCGCATCCGGCCGCGCGCCGAGGCCCACGTACGGGCCCCGCGCCGCGACTGCGTGCCGCCGCGTGGTCGCCGCCCCTCCGCTCCACCCGGGCCCCCGCGGCAGGGCATGCAGCACCACGCGCGCTGGCCCCGGCCCCCGCCCCTCGAAGCCTGCCGCCGGTCAGGCCGATGGCGGGAGAGGGCTCTGCGTGAGGATCCGGGCCGCGGCGAACTCCTCGCGCCAGGCCTCCTCGGCCACCTCCAGGTAGCCGTACGCGTCCTCACCGACCGGGATCCGCAGCGGAGTGGGCCCCTCGGCCGCGACGATGCCCAGGACGCGTGCGGCGAAGTCCTCGGGGCGCCCGGTCTCCGGGTTGTCCGCGAGGCCCCGTGCACCCTCGAGCATCTCGCGGTTGGTCACGTCGTAGGCCGGGATCCGCCGGCGCGCCTGCGCCATGGACGTGCCGTAGCGCGTGGCGAACATGCCCGGCTCGATCACCGTGACACGGATCCCGTGGGGGGCGCCCTCGACGGCCAGGGCCTGGCTCATCCCCTCCAGGGCGTGCTTGCCGGCGACGTAGGCGGCCAGACCCGGGAACGCCATGCGGCCCACCACGGAGGAGACGTTGACGATGTGACCGCGGCCCTGGGCCCGCATCAGCGGCAGGACGAGGCGGGCGAGCCGCCACGGGCCCACCACCAGCGTCTCCAACTGGTCGCGCAGTTCGGCGTCCGAGACCTCCTCGACCGCGCCGAACAGCCCGGTGCCCGCATTGTTGACGAGGACGTCGATGCCGCCCAGCCGGTCGGCGGCGCGGCGCACGGCCTCCTCGCAGGAGGCGGCGTCCCGCAGTTCGAGCGGGATCGGCACGATGCGGCCCGGCCAGGCGGCGGCGAGGTCCTCCAGGTCGGCGGTCTTGCGCGCGGTGACCGCCAGTTCGTCCCCGGCCCGCGCCGCGGCCGTGGCCAGCGCCTGCCCGAGGCCCGAGGAGCATCCTGTGACCAGCCAGCGTCGTCCCATTCGTTCCCCCGTGACCGTCGAGTCGCTGTCGGACTGTGGTGGTGACCGTCATGGTCCTGGCGCGCGGGCACGCGGTCATCCCTCCCGTAGGGGGCGTGCGGAGGCGCGCGGGCGCACGTACAGGCGCAGCCGCGCGCGACCCGCCCGCGCCGCGGCCACCCGCGGCCCGGCCCTCAGACGGCTTCGGTCGCGAAGAGCTCCAGGTGGGAGCAGTGCGGGCAGCGGTACGCCTCAATACGGCGCCGGGGCCGGCCCAGCCGTTTGGCACCCCCGAACAAGCCGCGTTCCAACGGCCCGGCGATCCAACGGGCGTACCCCCGGGCCCCCTCGCCCGCATCCTCGACGAAACCCGGCTCCAGGCCGACGCCACCGCAGTACGTACATCTCATCGAATCCACCGGACGAGTCTAAGAACCACCCGCCCCGCCCCACTGCCCCCCACCCCGCCTCACGCACCGCATGCCGCCTGTCAGGACGGTGGCGAGCAACAGAGCTGCCGAACTGCACCCGCACCACGCCCTGAGCCCCCGCCCCGTACACGGCAGGACCGCGGAACGCCTCGGAACTTTCGTCCAAGACAACGGCCCGCGGCTTCGGCGAACCTGTACGCATGCCCAGAGACGACGCGGGGGACGCACCCCCGGAGCGCACTGCTCACCACCGCTGGGAGGTCGCCCGCCCCCACGGCGGAACCTCCCTCGACGGCGTACGGATGGCCGGCTACCGGGACCGTACGGGCAGCAGGCTGGACATGCAGGTGCTGCCGCAGCCCGCCGTGATCGTCGTCATCGGACTGGGAGCCGGCCCGATCACGGTGGAGTGCGCCTCAGGGCGCCGGCCCCTGAGAGGTCTCGTCGCCTCCCTGTCGCCACGTCCGGCCCGTATCCGCGGCGAGGGCGTCGAATGCGTCGAAGTGGCGTTGTCACCCCGGGCCGCCTACGCCCTGCTGGGCGTGTCCCCACTCGAACTGGACGGCTCCATCACCGGACTCGACGACCTCTGGGGGCGGCACGCCCGACTGCTGCGCGAGCAGCTGACCGACACCGCATCCTGGCAGGAACGCCTCGCCCTCACGGAGGGATTCCTCAGACGCAGGGCCGCCGGAGCCCCGCCCATGGCGGCCGAGGTCGCCGCCACCTGGGACGCCATCGTGGCCGGCCGCGGCCGAGTGCGCGTCGCCGACCTCGCCGCCTCCTGCGGATGGAGCCGCAAGCGGCTCTGGGCCAGGTTCAGCGCCCAGATCGGCCTGACCCCCAAACGCGCTGCCATGCTCGTCCGCTTCGACCACGCCGCTCGGGCACTCCTCGCCGGCGAGCGCGCCGGCGACGTCGCCGCTGCGTGCGGATACGCCGACCAGCCCCACCTCCACCGCGACATCCAGGCCCTCGCCGGATGCACGCCCGGTGCACTGGCCGGCCTGACCGCGTCCACCGAGCCCTGACCGCCCCTGTCCAGACCGATCGTGATCGGTCGACCCGAAGGAAGGAAACACGACCTGTGATGAACACCGAGGCCCGAGCAGCACAGACGGCAGCAGGCCGGGAACTCGTCGTCCGGCTCGCGTTCGGGAGCATGGCCGCGCACACCCTGCGCGCGGCAGTCCGCCTGGAAGTCGTGGAACTGATCGGCGACGGACCGCGCACAGCAGCCGAGGCGGCTGTCGCAGCCGGAACCGCGCACCAGCCCATGACACGCCTGCTGCGCACCCTGACCGCCCTCGGCCTGCTCACGGAAGACGCCCCCGACACGTTCTCGGTGACCCCGGCGGGCGCGCTTCTGGCCCCCGGTCACCCCGACTCCCTCGCGTCGTTCGTCCGCATGTTCACCGATCCGGCGATCGTGCGCGCCTGGGAGCACCTGGAGACCAGCGTCCGTACGGGAGACACCGCGTTCGATTCCGTCTTCGGCACGGACTTCTTCAGCCATCTCGCCCGACACCCCGAGCTCTCCACCGACTTCAACGCGGCAATGAGCCAGGCCACCTCCGAGACCGCCGCTGTCGTGCCGCGAGCCTTCGACTTCAGCCGGTTCACCTCGGTCACGGACATCGGCGGAGGCAACGGCACCCTCCTGGCCGCCGTCCTCGAAGCGCACCCCGGTCTCGCCGGCGTGCTCTTCGATACCGCCGACGGCCTCGCAGAAGCCGCGAAGACGCTGGCGCGGCACGGGCTGGAGGACCGCTGCTCCCTCAACGCCGGGGACTTCTTCCAGTCGGTCCCGCAGGGCTCGGACGTGTACCTCCTGAAGAGCGTCCTGCACGACTGGACGGACGCCCAGGCGGCCACGATCCTGCGCCACTGCCGCCAGGTGCTGCCGCCTGGCGGCGTCGTCCTGATCGTGGAGCCCGTACTTCCGGAGGTCGTCGGTGCGGAGGACGAGGGCACCTACCTGAGCGACCTCAACATGATGGTGAACGTCGGCGGCAGGGAACGCACCCGCGCCGACTTCGAGGAGGTGTGCCGCCGGGCGGCCCTGCGCGTCACGTCGGTCACCCCGCTCGCCGACGCCGCCCCGTACTCCCTCATCGAAGCCGTGGCCGACTGACCACGGACCCGCGCCGCCCGGAAACGGTCGACTCCGGGAGCGGCCTGCAAAGCCCAGGATCCCTTCACAACCGTCACGTGGTGCCGGCCCGCCGCGTCGGTGGTCTACATCGGTTCGACGAAAGGAACCCGCCACTGCGGGCGCGGGTCGGCGCCATAGGTCGTCCAGTACTCCCTCCCACGGACAATCCGTCCGTCGCGGACGGTCCAGAACGACGCCGCACGGAACACCCCGACGCCTTCATGCGGAACCTCGACCTCGGAGACGACCTCGTCACCTGCGGCGACGATCCGCAGCACCCGGATCGCCCAGCCCTCCGGATACTCACGGTTCACCGCAACATAGTTCTCCCTGCCCACGATGCGTTCACCGCTGACCGGCCACTCGACGACGGCATCCTCCGCGACCAGCCCGGCAACGCCATCCCAGTCCCGCGCCTGGATCCGGTCCCACAGCGCCTCCACCACTCTCGACGACTCCATGTGACACACCCTGCCACGCACCTACGACAGCGCAGTCGCGGCTGCGTGGCCCGAGCCTTTGCCGAGCGCACAACCCGGCCCCCGCCCCCTGTCAGCCCCCGCACGGGGAGAGGTTCGGCAAGGGTTCGCCGGGATCGGCCGGACGGCCCTCGGACAGCCAGAGGAGGTAATGCCGGAGGTCCTCCGCGAGGACTCCGTCGATGTACGCGACGTACTCCCGGCCCCCGCCGGCCGCCTCGCGTTCCTCCGCCCGCTGCGAGACGGACCACGTACGGTCCAGGGCCGCGGGCCCGCTCCCGGCCCCGCTCCCTCCACCAGTCGCGGACACCTCCGCAGTCCAGTGGTCGTCACCGTCGCAGGCGTACCCGGCCATCGAGTCCTGCGCGACCGCGCCCAGCAGCGCCAGCGCCTGCGCCGTGTCACGGGGCTGCCGGTAGACGAACTCGGCGCCCCACTCGTCGTCGTAGAGCACGTGCACGGGGGCGATCAGCCGGCCCGTCCAGCAGTCGTCCGTCCCGGCCCCGTAGAACGACCCGGCACGTTGCGCCAGTCCCGTTCTGCCCAGCGTTCGGGGCGGGCCTACCCACGAGCCGTACTCGGCCGGCTCGCCCCTGCCCGTGTCGGCTCCCGTCTCCTTCACTCTCCAGTGGTGTTTCGCCTGTGCGGGGTGGGGGAGTAACGGGTTGCTGCCGGCCGCGGTGTGCGCGGACCGGGGCAGATCGGGAAGGCGTGTCATGGCTCAGGGAACTGTGAAGTGGTTCAACGCGGAGAAGGGGTTCGGGTTCATTGCGCCGGATGACGGTACTCCGGACGTGTTCGTGCATTTCTCCGAGATCGATGCGGCCGGGTTCCGGTCGCTGGAGGAGAACCAGCGGGTGGAGTTCACCACCGGCCAGGGCCCCAAGGGCCCCCAGGCGCAGCAGGTCCGCCCCATCTGATCCGGATCCCGCCTGACCGCTGCTGCGGAACCCGGCCCCGGCCCGCACCTGTCCCGTCTGCGGGAACCTCTTCACCGGATCGGGAAGCTGGAGGGGTTGCGGGGCCGGCCCGGAGCAGCCCCTTCCAGCTGACCCGGGAAGCTGTCCCCCGCACCGGGCGGGCCCTCAGGGCCGGCGCCCGGCCCAGGCCACCAGCCGGTCGATGGCCGGGGCCCCGGGGTCCAAGGCCACCACTTCTGCGAAGGGGATCCGCCCGCCGCGGGTTTCGGCCGGCAGCGCGCGGCGTACGACGCCGATCACACGCTCGATGAGAGCCGGGTCCCAGTCCGGCTCCTGCCCGGTCGCCCTGGCCAGGTCCCAGGTGTGCACCGTGAGTTCGTGGGTGTAGACGGCCGCGGCGGCCGCGCCCGGCAGGACGCCCATCGGCAGGCGCAGCTGCCGGCCGAGGATGCCCGGATCCGCCCACACCTCCGCGACCTCGCGGGCGCCCGGCACCCAGGCCGCCGCCCATGCGCCGTCGGCGATCTCGTCGGCGAAGGACGGGACGCTGAACGGGTCCTCGCCGCGCCCGATCACCGAGATCCGGCGGACGACGCCGACGAGGTGGCTCGACAGCCGCCGGACATCGAACTCCTCGCAGGGGGTCGGGGCGTCGTACTGGTCGGGCCGGACGGCGGCTAGCGTACGGCCCGCCAGCTCGACGGCCGCGGCGAGGTCGGTCCGCGGATCGACGGAGAAGGGGGCGGCGGCGACGGCACCGGGGGAGTCGGACGGGGGCTCGATGAGCTGCTCGGTCTTGTTCATGGGTTCATCCTGTAAGCAGAAGTGGCCATCTTCTGGCCTGTTTTCCGAAGAGAATGAAAGGTGGCGACGCGGCACCCCCGAAGGAGGAAAAGGGCACATGAGAGCCGACCGGCTGGTGGCGACCCTGCTCTTCCTCCAAGAACGCGGCCGCGTCACCGTCCCCGAAGTGGCCGCCGAACTGGAGGTGTCCGAGCGCACCGCGCGCCGAGATCTGGAGGCCCTGGCCGCAGCCGGCATCCCCGTCTACTCGCAGCGCGGCCGCGGAGGCGGCTGGTCCCTCGTCGGCGGGGCCCGTACCGACCTCACCGGACTGACCGCCGACGAGACCCGGGCGCTCTTCCTCGCCACCGGCCCCCTGTCGGCCACCCCCGAACTGCGCACCACGCTGCGCAAGCTGGTCCGTGCCCTGCCGCCGACCATGCGGGCGCAGGCCCAAGCCGCGACCCGCGCGGGTGTCGTCGACGCCACGGACTGGTCCCGCAACGCCGTCACCGCCGATGCCGCCCACCGCTCCGCGCTCCAGGGCGCCGTCGTGGACGGGATCCGCGTCCGCCTCGGGTACGCGGGCATCGGCAAACCAGTCGGCGAACGCACCGTCGACCCCCTCGGGCTCGTGGCCAAGGCGGGCGTGGACTACCTGGTCGCCGGTACGGACAAGGGCCTGCGCACCTTCCGCCTCAGCCGGGTCACCTCCGTCGAGCCGACCGGCGAACCGGTGGTCCGGCCGCCCGACTTCGACCTCGCCACGGCGTGGCGGACGCTGTCCGGAGCCTTCCAGGACGGCATGCACGCGGTGACCGCCCGGGCCCGCGTCCACCCCGACACGCTGGCGCTGCTGCAACGGTTCCTCGGCGGCCGCGTGCGCGTCGGCGGTCCGCTGCCCGACGGCTGGACCGAGGTGTGGGTCGACGGCCCGGCCGCCAAGGCCCTGGCAGGACATCTGGCCGGGCTGGGAGCGGGGGTCGAGGTGCTGGAGCCGCCGGAGGTGCGGCAGTGGCTGGCCCGGATCGCCGCCGAACTCACGGGGATGTACGCGGGGGAGGAGCCGCACGCACCCCACGGCCGGTAGCCGATGGCTTCGGACGCCTTGCGCGCCGCAGCCAGGCAGCCGGCCAGGCGGCGGCGCGGACCGGGGGCCGCGCCCGCGTGCCCGCCGGGACGGTGTGTCAGACCACGGCGAGCCGGTCCACCAGGAGCTTTACCCTCCGCTCGGTGTCCTCCGGCGGCAGCCGTCCCGCCCGGGTCAGGGTGGCCAGCCCGTGCAGGGCTGCCCAGAACACCTCGGTGAACAGTCCCGGGTGGACGCCGTCCCCGGCGACGTCGCCGAGGCTTTCCAACAGGGCGGCGAACGCGTCCTTCAGCGGCTGCGGGGTGTCCTCGTGCGCGAACGCCAGGCCGCCGTCGAGCTGGAACATGGCGTCGTAGACAGCCGGGTTGCATTCGGCGAACTCGAGGTAGGTGCGGGCGAGGGCGGTGGCCCGGGTGCGGGGGCCGTCCGCGGCGGAGGCCGCGGCCCGTACTGCCGAGGCCATCTCGGCGGCGCCCTCGAGGGCGACGGCGCCGATGATCTCGCGCTTGCCGCGGAAGTGGCTGTAGAGGACGGGCTGGCTGTATTCGATGCGCTCGGCGAGGCGGCGGGTGGTGACCGCGTCCCAGCCCTGTTGCTCGGCGAGTTCGCGGGCTGTCGCCACGATGAGGCGCTCGCGGTCCGCCCGTTCGCGCTGCTTGCGTTCCTGTACCGACATGATTCGATCCTAGCACTGCTAGACAATCGAGCGGCAGTAGTACTAGCGTTGCCTCATCGGCTAGCAACGCTAGATTTCAGGAGGGGTCGTCATGCTCAACGCGCTCGAGGTCTTCACCATCGTGGTCGTCGGCGTGATGGTGGGGGTGGAGTTCTCCGTCGCCTTCGTCATCAACCGGATCCTCAACGCCCTTCCCGAGGACAGCGGCCAACTCGGCCGCTCCCACGGGGGCCGGATGCTCGGCGCCGTGATGCCCGTCTGGTACATCGCCTCGCTCGCCCTCGTCGCGGTCTGGGCCGTCGCCGGATGGCACCGCCCCGGCGCCGGCCTCGTCGTCACCGCAGGCGCGCTGCTGATCCTCAGCGTGGTCATGTCGCTCCTGCTGCTCGTCCCGATCAACAACCGGGGCAAGACCTGGACCCCTGAGAACCGGCCTGCCGACTGGAAGGAGCAGATGAACCGCTGGGAGCGCTACCACTACGTCCGCGTCGCCGTCATCATCGGCGCCTTCGCCCTGCTGGCCGCCGCCCTCACCTGATACCGCCGCGGCCCCCGACACGCACCGCCTCGCCCTGTGTGCCGACAGCTCCTGCCCCGTCGGGGCGAGCCGGAGAGGCCATCGGATCCGGACTCCGCGTCCCGAGGCCGCGCGGCCGGTCTGGGCGATTGCGGTGTAGGAGCGCAGGTCGGAGTGCCGGGTCGGTATCTTCCACCGGTTCAGAGCGTCCGTGGCGGTGTACGGCCGGCCGATCTCGCCCCCGGCGACGAGGCGCACGACACGCTGTTGCACGTCGCTCAGGCCGCCGAAGGACCGGGGCGGTTCCGCGGGCTCGCCCGGGAAGGCGAGCGTGAACAGCGCATGCGCCAGGCAGGACCCGGCCGAGGGGCACCCGCCGCCGGAACGGCACGGATCCATGCGCTCCCACGCCCGATCCGTCACCGCACCCCGGCGTGCCACAAGATCAATGATCCGTCAGGCCCGGCCTCACGCAGGCGAGCGCCCTGCGGACCTCGCTGACCGGGTCGGTCTCGTGGTACGGCCGCTCGCTGGTCTCGATGTGGTCAAGGAACTCCTGGTACCGCACCGCGTACGCGAGATGGAACAGCGGCTCGACCAGTTCCAGCGCGCGTTCCGGCGCCGAGCCGGGTACGTGCTCCCGCCATGCCCGCGCCCACACCTCGGCGATCTGCGTCCATCGTTCCCCGTCCACGTACTGACGCGGGCGCAGCCCGTCCAGGGCCGGGTGACCGAACGCGGAGTCGGCGTAGTCCACGATCACCGCCAGGGTGCCGTCGGAACGCCAGTTGCCGGGGTGGAAGTCGCCGTGGACCAGGGTGTTCGGCAGCCCGCAGGCCGTCAGCTCCTCGACCAGCGCGGGGAGCCGCGCGGCGAGCGCCCGGGCGGCCGCCAGTTCCTCGGCCGTCAGCCGGTCCCCGGGCTGCTCCCCAGCCCCGTCGGGCCCCGGCCCGGGCGACGTCGCCCGCTCGGCCACGAGCCGGTCGAGCAGTGCGTTCACGTGGGCGACCAGCGTGGGCAGGGTACGGTCCCGAAGTCCGGCCGCGGCGGCCCGGCCGTCGGCGGCCAAGGCCGCCTGGGCGGCGACCAACCGGGGCACCACGGCGACGACCTCCTCGGCGGACGGGCGCCAGAGGTCCTCACCGGACACGTGGTCGAGCAGCAGCCGGCCGTGTTCCGGGGCGGAGCCGAGGACGGTCGGCACCAGCGTGGGGTCGACGGAGCCGAGCAGCGCGATCACCAGGCCCTCCGGGGCGTTGAAGGCGGGGTTGACCGTCTTCAGCCAGGCTTCGCCGCCGTCGGCGGTGTGGAAGCGGAAGAGGCCGGACAGGTTCCACGTCCGGACCTGTTCGGGCCGGCCGGCGGCAGGCCGGCCCGCTTCGTCCAGCATCTCCTCGGCCCAGTCGAGGGCCTCCCGCAGTCCCGCAGTCGTGGCCCAGCCGGCCCGGCGCTCGGCCGGTCCCAGCAACGCGGCGACGTCCGGCGTCACCTGACGCGGTGTCGAGCCGGCCGGCCGCTCCAGCGCCTCGACGTGGTAGAGCACGTGCCCGCCGTGCCCGCTGCTGCCGTCGCTCGGCGCGTGGGCGAGCCGGAGCACCACCACGGGCACCCCCAGCTCCTGCGAAACCCGCTCGACAACGGGCGCGGCGGACGACCACCAACCCCCGTCCACCTCGTACGGGCCCAGCAGGCCGAAGTACTCGCCCCCGTGGGTGAGGTGGATGCCGACCGTACGACCGCTCGCCTTCTGCATCCGGGCAAGCTCTCTCATCCGGCCCCGTCCGCGCGACCCATTTTCCGCCCCTCCCGATGAGTCGCCGCCGGAGCGCGTCCGAGAGCCGGCCTCAACCGCACAGGGTGCACCCGGGTGCGGCAATCACAGGTCGATCCGCTCACGTCTCGTCACCCGCCCGCCCAGGGCTCAGGGTTCGCTTCCCTCGCCACCCCCGACGGTGAGCCGGCCCCGCTCGTTCCCACCACGTACGGCGCGGTCGAAGGAGCCGTGGGCGGGTGTGGCGGAACGCCTGGAGGGCGCCGCCCCCCGGACGGGCGTCTCACCACCCGGCCGGCCCCCGCGGGCTGCGGCGCCGCTTCCGGTACGCCTCCCCGATTCCGCCGGCCAGCCCCAGGAGCACCGCCACCCCTACCGCCACCTCAGCCGCGGTGCGCAGACCCCGGCCGTGGACGTCCCCGGCAGCCCTCGGCGAGACCTTGCCCTGCGGGTCGTGCACCACCATCAGCGGCTCGCCCTCCTTCGCGAGCCGCGAGGAGGCGTCCAGGTGTTCCGGGCCGCCCGCGGGGCAGCCCAGGCGGTGGTCGTACGAGGTCCGGGTCGTGGAGGTCCAGTGGCCCTCGGCGTCCATGGAGGATTCCGTCTCGGTGTGCTCGGTGACCTTCAGCACGAGGCAGCTGATCTCGACGCCCCGGTCCTCCAGCGCGCTGTGCCCCACGGACGCGAGCGCCAGGATGGCGCCGAGACCGGCAGGGAGGGCGGACAGTGCGATGAGCGGGGCCCCTCGCCGCGCGGCGAGGGCGGCGTGCCAACCGAGCAGGACCAGCGGGAGCAGCAGCCCGCCGAGGAGGAACCCCCAGTCGCCCAACGACCCGTACGCCGACTCCCACGCCACCGCGAACGCCAGGGCCGCGGCCAGCGGCGGTGCGGCCAGCGCCACTGCGGTCCGCCCGAGCCCGCGCGCCCATCCCCCGTGCCGGCCCGCCATGCCCGCCTCCGTGGCTCGTCCGTGTGCGCTCCAGGTAACCGCGACGGCACGGGGCACGTAAAGGGCGCGGCTGCCCGGCAAGTTGTCCGGCCGGTTCTCCGGCACCCTGGTCCTCGATGGGAACAGGTCAGGGCTGCCGGGCGTCGAGCAGGATGTGTGAAACTCCCTCTGATTGATCACTCGGGGGGAGTTTCGCGTTGAACGCGCTGTTGAAGAGGGTGTGGATCGGGCTGGCCGCGACCTTGATCGTGAGTCTGGCCGCCGTGGTCGCGCCGGACCACGTTCAGATAGGCGACGACGGGCGCATCCACCTGGGCGCGCCCGCGCCCGCGCCGACGACGTCCTTGTCCGCGGCGGAGCCCGCACCGGAGTCCACGTCACCGCCCCTCACCCGGGACGCCGTGGACGAGGCGATCCGGACCGCGGTCGGCGCGGCGGGCCTCGACCCGGCGCAGGGCCGCCCGACCGTCGCGGCCGGCGCCGACTCGAAGAGGACGGGCTGGACGGCCGTCCGCGAGAAGAGTGCCGCACAGTCGGAGGTGAACGCGGTCTGCGCGGACCTGGAGCGCCAGGGCTGGACGCTGAACCGGAACCCGAAGGGCGACCGCCCCGACGCCTCCCGCAGTTACAAGCGCGGGGGCTGGTACCTGGTGGTGAGCACGCGGGACAAGTCCCGGGCGCCGTCCACCGCCTCCGCCCTGACCGACTCGCAGACCCACCTGACCCTGACCGGGCTCCAGCTGAACCTCTCCGACATCCCCCTCCCCGAGATCACCGTCCGCATCGGCTGACCCCGCACGCAGAAGCCCACACCGTCTTCCCGGGACACCGCGCACGCTGCCGCCGCCGGCGGCCTCGCCGACAACCCCGCGCGAAGAGGGCTTTACCAGCCGTTCTGCGGAAGCCGACGGCTCATGACAGGGCTGGGCCGGCAGCGAGCCGACCGAGGTTCGCGAGGGGGAGTGGCGAAGACCTTGCGGTCCTCCCGGCGGGCAGAGCCGCGTCATCCCGGAGTTCCGTACGCGTCGGTCGGAGCTCCCGCGCCCGTGTCGCCGCCGGCGCCCGGCATTCCCCGGCGCGGCTGACAGAGCCGCCACAGACGATTGCGCGGGGCTTTCGAGGCGGCCGGCTCCGGTCGCGCCACGGATCGTGCGGCAGGGGCCGGGAGAACGCTGCCGCCGTATGTACCGGCGCAGGGCAGGCCCGGTCCGCATGACCGAATACCACCCCATTGGCCTGCTGGCCGAATGTGGAGCCGCACTGTTGTCGAGGAATCGGCGCCGGGACATGATCACTTCTCGCACGACCCGACTATCCATTTGGGAAGCGGAGCAGGGGCAGTGAAATCCCGGCCGGTGCCGGACTCTTGCCGCTCCCGGACGCATCGAGGCAAAAGCGGGAGCCGGGAGCGTGTCGGCCTCGGAAGCTCTTTTCTGCCGCCGCGCAGACGCTCCGCTCTCTCTCATGCCGCTTTTCAATGAAAGGAATTCCAGGCTTTCATGTACAAACGTTCAGGGTTCCTCGCCCTCACCACAGTGGGCATCGTGCTGTGCACCGCTGGTCTCACGCCGTCCGTCAGTCAGGCAGCCGGCGGTACCGGCGACGGGAAGGGTTCCTATGCCGACAGCAACGGCCTGACAGCGGATGACGTCAGGCTCATCAACGCGCTGAACGAAGCGGCCCTTGACCTGGGCCGACCGGGCAAGACCCCCGGCGGGGACCTGCCGAGCGCCACCGAGTCCCTCAGGGCCTCCGCCGCGGCCGGCGACAGGGTGACGCCGCCTGCCGAGCCGCTGGACCGCATGCCCGACGCCTACCGGGCCCATGGGGACAGGGCCACGACCGGCATCAGCAACTACATACGCAAGTGGCAGCAGGTCTACAGCCACCGCGACGGGCGAGTGCAGCAGATGACGGAACAGCAGCGGGAGCAGCTGTCCTACGGGTGCGTCGGCGTCACCTGGGTCAATTCAGGCCCCTATCCGACGAACAAACTGGCCTTTGCGTCCTTCGACGAGGAGAAGCACCGGAACGCTCTGGAGAACACCGGCCCCCGGCCGGGCGAGACGCGGGCGGAGTTCGAGGGGCGCATCGCCAAGCAGAGCTTTGACGAGACAAAGGGATTCAACCGGGCCCGAGATGTCGCATCCGTCATGAACAAGGCCCTGGAAAGCGCCCACGACGAGAGCGCCTACCTGAGCAACCTCAAGGCGGAGCTCACCAAGAACGGCGACGCCCTCGCCGCCGAGGACAGCCGTTCGAACTTCTACTCGGCCCTGAGGAACACCCCGTCCTTCAAGGACAGGAACGGGGGCAACCACGACCCGTCCAAGATGAAGGCGGTCATCTACTCGAAGCACTTCTGGAGCGGGCAGGACCCCCGCAGCCCCTCCGACAAGCGGAAGTACGGCGACCCCGACGCCTTCCGCCCCCACCGGAACACCGGCCTCGTCGACATGTCGAAGGACAGGAACACCTCACGCAGCCCCGCCAAGCCCGGCGAAAGCTTCGTCAACTTCGACTACGGCTGGTTCGGGGACCAAAAAGAAACAAACCCTGACAACACCATATGGACCCATGCCAACCACTACCACTCGCCGGAAGGCGGCATGGGGCCCATGCAGGTATACGAGAGCAAGTTCCGCAACTGGTCGTCCGGATACACGGACTTCGACCGCGGAACCTACATCGTCACCTTCATACCCAAGGACTGGAACACCGCGCCCGCCAAAGTGAAGCAGGGCTGGCCGTAACGACTCGCCCCCTCACGAGCGCGATGCTGCGCAACCACGGCCGGACGGTGCGGGGGCCGCTCCTCGGCCGCGCCCGGTAGAAGTCCCCGACGCCGTGGCGATCGCGATCGCACTGTTCTGGCGCCCGGGCCTTCCCCACCTGACGGGCGAGGCCCCGATGCACGCGGAGGCCGTCGACTGCGTCGTCCCTGCGGGCCGTCAGGCGGTGCGCCCGCCCCCGACGCAGGCGGGTCCGGCCCGGACGCCGCACCGGGACCCGTACCTCCTGGCCGGCTGCCCGGGCAGCCGGCCAGGAGGTACGGGGCCGGCCACCCGCTGCCCGGCGGGATCCTCACGTCCAGTCGAGCGTGCGCCACGGGCTGGCCGGGTCCGTGGTCAGGGCGCGGTGGGTCGCGAGGACCGTCTCGTACCACTCGCCGAACTCCTCCTCGTCGAAGTGGAGGCAGCGGCCCAGGACGTAGGCGGCCGAGAAGTCCTCCCACGAGCGGTAGTTGAGCTGGACGAGACGCCCGGCCCGCACCACGGCCGCCTCCGCCTCCTGCAGGGAGCACAGGCGGGCGGCCAGTCCCCAGCGGGCCATGCCGGAGGCCCGGCCGTAGTCCCAGGCCTCGACGCTCCGGACGAAGCCCCCCTCGGGCAGCAGGCCGTCGGCGCGGAACCGCGCCTCGTAGCGGGCGATGCGGCCGACCAGCCGCTGAAGGCCGGTCACTTGGCCCTCCAGCTCCGCATCGGTGACGGCGCGGCCCGGGGTGACGCCGTCCGCGGTCACGCGGGGTTCGGCGGCGGCCTCGGCACGTCGGCGCACGACATTCTCCGTGGCCTGGCGCCAATGGTCGACGTCGACGGGGCCCGCGAAGTCCAGGGCCATGGACCGGCGAAGCTGCAGGGCGAACTCCCATACCCCGCTGACCATCCCGGCGCGCAGCAGCTGTTCCTGCGTCTCCTGCCAGTCCTCGCGGGTGGTGACGCCCCACCAGCGTTCCAGCGTGCGCTTCTCTTCTCGGTAGCCGCAGCCGTGGTAGGCCATCGAATTCCAGTAGCGCCCGTTGCGCACGTTGATGTGCGCGCCGACCGCGAGACCGAAGGCGACGGTGCCGGTGCGGGGGCCGCCCACCTCCAGGGTGTGGACGACGTCCTGCGCCAGCCCCGGCCGTTCGACCGGGGCGGAGTGGCGCTGCCACAGGGCGCGGCCCTCCGGCCCGGCCGGCAGGACGCCCTCGCAGGGGCTGCCGGGGTTGACGACGAGGTAGGGCGGATCGTTCTCGTTCCAGACCTCCGCGAACCAGCCCAGGTCGTAGCAGTTGTAGACCGGGTCGGCGACGGGCGGCGGCAGCATGCCGCCGGTGTAGACGGCCAGGCACACGGTCTGGGTCTGCGGGTTCCAGTAGGGGTGGAAGCGGGTGTTGCCCGCGTTCGCGTCGACGTACGCCCGCGACTGCATCATGTACAGGTCGGCCCGGGCGACGAGGTCGTAGTACGCGGGCCAGTCGCCGCGCGCCTTCGCCTCGTACAGCCCCCGCTCGACCGCGCTCGGCGCCTGCCAGCCCCGCGCCGATGCCGTCGGACCGGGCAGGACTCCTTCCCCGTGACCTGCTGTCAAAGTCATGGGCAAACCCTAAGGGCTGGTCCGGTCCGGCAAGGCCGACCTCCTGTCAGGCCCTTCGAGAGGCCTTCAACATGACCAGAAGGTGAAAGGAATTTTCGGCGGTTTCGCTGTTGAGTCGTGTTGGTGCTGGGCCGGGCGTGGTGGTGCGTGTTTGTCTTGCCGCGCTCTCGGTTTCGAGGGATTCGTACATCGAGTCACGGAGTTGTGGATGCGACGCCTTGGTGTCATTTCGGCTGCCGTTGCCTTTGCTTCGGCTGTGGTGTTGTCGTCGCCCGCGGTGGCGGACATGCTGGTTCCGCTGGACCAGCCTGGCACGGTGGTGTTCAACAACGGCTCCGGGAACGTGACGAACATCGGTGACGGGAACAGCGCGGCGGGCCGGGACAACCTGGTCGGGAGCGGACATGTGGCGGGTGCGGGACACCTGGTGGGCCTGACCGCCGTGAGCAACAACTGGGTCGTGCGGAACAACCTCGACGTGTCTTTGACCCTGGCGTCCGTATCCGGTGTCGCCGGCTCCCCGGCTGTCAATTCGGTGATCCCCGCAGGAGGCACCAGCGGCAGATTCACGCTCATCCCTGGAACCACCGGTGTTGCCGTGTTCCGACAGACTGACAACGCCGCGTTCCAAGTGACAGTGAACTTCGGAAACAACAACAGCGCCGCTTGCGTTGAAAACAACTTCCCCCAGGGCGTCAGCTGCCCCAGCACGTACGGCACGATCTCCATCCCCAACACGCTCAGCATCAACCCGGGGAGTTGATGCAGGGCTCCGGCGTGGCGGCGTCAGCGCCGGGGGTCAACCTTCGCCCGCGCATGTCACACGGGGTGCCGAACGCGGTTCTTCCGTCGCGGGGCGAGGGCTGGCCGCGGCTATGGTCGGGCGCAGTCCGCGCCGATAGGGCGTGCGCGGGCGAGGCCCGGTGACCAGAGCGCTCTGGCGGCAGTAGCACCGGGCCGCCCCACCACCTGCCCGACCGCCTGGCCCTGTCCGACATCGACCTGCCGGAGTGGTCCCGTCCGGCAGACACCGGCGGGGCGGCAGCCAACGTACTTCACCCAGCGCCGCACGCCCGCCGGAGCGCCACTGGCGCGCCGGGAAGCCGGCCGCGGTCCTTGCAATCACCCACGCCCGCTTGATCTCTTCTCCTGGGGGCCACGACCTTGCCGAACCCGGATCCGCCGCCCTGGCCGCACTGCGCCGTCGGAGCAGGCCCGGACGATCCCGTGGGCTGTCGTGGCCTCATCGTCGCCCCGTACGACGCCTGCCTGACCCACCTGCCAGAACCCTCCCGCGCGACGTACCTGGCACGCCTGGCCCCGGACAGCGAGATCGATCACTCCGGCACCACCTTCACCGGTGATCTGCTGCAGCGGCTGCTCCGCGCGCTCGGCGACCCGAACAGCGGGCAACTGCTGGTCAGCCATGCTCGCTTCGAAGCCGCCACGTTCTCCGATACGGCTGGCTTCGGCGGAGTGGCCTTCACGGACGTCTGGTTCGACGGGGCGGTGTTCTCCGGCGACGCCGTCTTCCGCGGGGCATCGTTCGCCGGTAACGCCGGGTTCAGGAGCGCGACGTTCGAAGGCAGCGCCGGATTCAGCAAGGCGGTGTTCTCCCGTGCTGCGGACTTCGGCGGGGCGGTCTTCGCCCTTGACGCCCGCTTCGACAACGCGGCCTTCGCCGACGCTGCGTTCATGGGGGCGGCCTTCTCCGGCGACGCATGGTTCGGAGCGGCCACATTCTCCCGCGACGCCCATTTCGACCATGCCACGTTCGCGGAAGCCAGCTTCCGTCGTGCGAGGTTCTCCGGGAACGCCGGGTTCGGCGGAGCGGCCTTCTCCGGCAGGGCTCTCTTCGACAACGCGGTGTTCTCCGGCGGCGCCAGCCTGCGCGGGGCGGTGTTCTCCGGTGATGCCGCATTCGGCGGAGCTCACTTCGTCGGCGACACCCGTTTCGGCGCGGCGACGTTCTCCCGCAGCGCCGACTTCCGTGGCGTGACGTTCGCCGGCGACGCCTGGTTCGGCGTGGTGACCTTCTCCGGCAGCGTCCGGTTCAGCTCGGCGACACTCGCCGGAAACGCCCGCTTCGACGCTACGACGTTCTCCGGGAAGGCGGCATTCCACGGGACGACGTTCTCCGGCGACGCTCGCTTCGTCGGGGCGGAGTTCTCGGACAGCGCCGACTTCAGCGGGGCGATCTGCTCCGGTGAGGCGGCCTTCAGCGGGGCGACCTTCTCCGGCGACGCCGTCTTCGGCGCGGCGACGTTCTCCGCCGGGGCCCTCTTCAACGGCGCGACCTTCAAGTCCCTTTCACAACTGGGCCCGTTGGCCTGCCAGGGGCAGCTGGATCTCTCAGGCGCGCACTTCGGCCGTCCGGTGACCATCGAGGCGGCAACGGCCTTCCTCACATGTGTCAGGACCCGCTGGGACTCCACGGCCACGCTGCGTCTGCGCTACGCGACCGTGGATCTCACAGACGCCGTCATGGAGTACCCGCTGAGCGTGGCGACGCGGCCGTCTGACTTCACGTACGAGCGGCGACCGGTCGATGAGTCCGGTCTGGCCGGCGCGGACCCGAGCGCCCGGATCACCTCGCTGAGCGGTGTGGATGCGGCGCACCTGGCGCTGACCGACGTCGACTTGTCCGCCTGCCGATTCACCGGCACCTTCCACCTCGACCAGCTCCGCCTCGAAGGCCGCTGCGACTTCGCGGCCGCCCCCGCCGGCCTCCACCGGCACGGAGCCTTTCCGGTCCGCTGGACACAGCGCCGTACCCTCGCAGAGGAACACCACTGGCGCGCTGCCACCGGCTCGACCGCCTGGACACCCGCACCTTCCGGGACGCCCACCCAACAGCCTGCCGCCCTCGCCCCCGTGTACCGCCAGCTGCGGAAGTCCTTCGAGGATGCCAAGAACGAACCCGACGCAGCAGACTTCTACTACGGTGAGATGGACATGCGCCGCCACGACGGCGACCGTCCCCGATCTGAGCGCGCGCTGCTGACACTGTACTGGGCCGTATCCGGCTACGGTTTGCGTGCTTCCAGGGCCCTTGGCTGGCTCGTGGCAGCCATGGCCGCCACCGTCCTGATCATGATGCTGTGGGGCATTCCCGAGCCCGCCCCACTGACCGTGACAACCGGCCACCTGACCGGGCAGAACATCTCACTGGCCACGGAAAACCCCACCCCCGTGAACCCTTCCGGCCCTCTGCCCTCCCGCCTGACCCCCCAGCGCTGGGAGAAGTCCCTGCGGATCGTCGTGAACTCGGTCGTCTTCCGCGCCTCCGGCCAGAACCTCACCACAACCGGCACCTACGCCGAGATGGCATCCCGTCTCACCGAGCCCGCGCTGCTGGGGCTTGCGGTGCTCGCCGTTCGTGGCCGAGTCAAGCGATAGCCGAGCGCCGACGGAGACCCGGCCGATGCCCACGGCTGCCGTCCCCGCCCACCGCGTGGACGCGGCACCGGAGGTCGATAGCGGCCGCTCGGTCAACCTGTCGAAGGCATCTGGTGGCCGCTCACCCTGTCCCAGGCCGCCCTCTACCTCGTGGACACCCACCTGGACGCCGCCGGCTGCCGCGCCCGGCTCGCTGACCGCGCACGACAACTCGCCGAGCTGCTTCCCGAGCCTGGCAGCGCTGGCCGGGCATCCCGCCAGGCTTTTCGAAGAGTCCTTGTTCGAGGACTGGCATGCGAACGCGGAGGATCCCTCTGCCAACGGCTCCGAGGCCGAAACCGTGAGTGGGCGGCGGCGCTGGAGGAGTCCCGCCGGACTCTCCTTCTTGCCGGGCTGTACGAGGTTGTCCAGGACTGACGGGGCCGCCTCTCCCGTGCGCCGTCGGTCGACTCGCTCGTCGCCTCCGGTGACGACGACGGCAAGTTCACCAACGTGGCGGAGCTGAGGGGAAGGTGCCGGTGACCGGACAGCCTACGCGGCCGGGGCGGCGGGCGTGGCGTCGGCATTTGTGCGGGTTGTCGGGTGATGATGGCGCGGTGCGACTTGATCACGTGTCCTATGCGGTGGCCCGCGACAGCTTCGTCTCGACCGTCCAGTGGATCGGGTCGGCCCTCGGCGCCGGGTTCGTCGACGGGGGAGTGCACCCGCGATTCGGCACCCGCAATTTCATTCTGCCGCTGAGCGGCGGCACCTACGTCGAGGTCGTCACCACACTCGACCACCCCGCCGCCGACCGCGCACCCTTCGGCCAGGCGGTCGCGCGCCGCGCCGCCGAGGGCGGCGGCTGGCTCGGTTGGGTCGTCTCCGTCGACGACATCGCCCCGGTCGAGGCCCGCCTCGGCCGCACCTCGGCCGAGGGGCACCGTGTCCGCCCCGACGGGTTCGACCTGAGGTGGAAGCAGATCGGCCTGCTGGAACTGCTGGAAGACCCGCAACTTCCCTACTTTCTGCAGTGGTTGGTGCCCACCGAGGAGCGCCCGAGCGCTGGCCCGCGCACCTCCACCACCATCCACGGGGTCTCCATCGCCGGCGACGCCGCATCCATCGCCGAATTCCTCGGCGAACCGGCCGACCACCCCCTCGACCAGATCGACGTCACCTGGGTCGAGGATGAGGAACCGGGCCTGGTCTCGGTCGAGTTCGCCACCGCCCGCGGCCCGGTCACGATCTGACCAGGGCCCGACTCCCGCCCTGCGGGAGCGGCCCGCGGGGGTCTCGTGGCCAAAGGGCGTTGCATAAGGCACCGCGCCGTGGCGAGGCTGTGCATGACGGCGACGGCCCGGACGGCCTGGTGGAGGCCGTCTCCTTTCTGGCGGTCGCGGACCCGCTGGTGTTCGGCGTTGCCCTCCTCCTGGCCGCGCAGGAGGGGCCGTCCGGCCCTTCTGTGGTGCGGGACGATCAGGCCGGTGCCGAAGTAGGCGCCGTCCGCGATCACTGCCGTCCCCGCGGCCGCTGTGGGCAGGCCCGACTCCCGCCAGACGTGGGCGTCGCCCTTGTCACCGGCGCCGGCCGGGCCGATGCGATCATCGGGTAGGAGGCATGAGCTGCACGTTCGCCGAGAACCGGTAGTTGTTCGACGAGGCACCGACCGTGCGGTCGCGGACCGGGGTCAAGATGCCGTCCACGTCCACAGCCGGCCGGTGCCTGTCACCTGGCCGAGGGGTCGGCCCCAGCGCCCGCAGCGGACGCAGCCGCCGGATGCTCCGGCAGACGGCGGCCCGGGGAGATCCCGAAGAAGCCTCGCCATGGTGCGGTGAAACAGCAGGTCAAGCACCACCTCGGCCTACCCGGGCAGGACCACACAGGAAGGCTGTGAGGGGCTGACCAACTCGCCCTCGGCATCGCGCCGGACCAAGCCGAGGCTCCGGCCACGCTCTCGGCGGCTCTTATCCAGGAAAGTAGTAAAGGGCGACCACCGGATGGACTTCACCGCGAAGGCGGTCGACAGATGGCCGACCACGCCATGCGCCGAATGTACGGCTGAGCGCGCCGATATTCCCGCCTTTGTCGAGGGGCAGGAATATCGGCAGGCAATCAGGAGCCGCTGTACATTTCGGCACCATCAGTCGCGGCCGGTTGCATCATGTGCGGCGGATCATTTACCGGTCAAGGGTGAAGGTGGGAATTCGGGGCGTTCTACTCCTCCTTCAGGTAGCCGCCGACGAAGCCGCGGTAGTCGCCCCAGACACGCTCACGCATGGTCCAGGAGCTGCCCCAGCAGTCCGCCTTCCAGGTGGTCTCGCTCTGGGCGTTGTCGGCCGGCGGGGAGGAGATCCACTCCTTCACCGGGCTGTTGTCGAAGTCGCAGCCCGGCACGTAGAGGTAGTGGGCGGCGCTGCCCGGGTACACCTTCCTGGTGTCCTTGCCCTTGACCTGGTAGTTGGTGCGGACCGTGACGCGCGCGACCTTCACGCCGAGGAACTTGTCGGTGACCGAGTACGAGGCCCACATGTCGCGGTAGCCCGACGCCCGCAGTGCCGAGGTCGAGTTGGGGGACGCCAGGTCCTCATCGCCGGCGGCCTCGCGCTCCTGGACGACGTCGCCGGCCGCGAGCGTCCTCCGGGTGACGCCCGGAGCCGCGGACTCGCCCGAATCGAGGAGCTGCTTGATCAGGGCGCGGTCCTCGATCAGGTCGAGGAACCGCTTCTTCTCGGCGGCCGAAAGGGCCGCGAAACCGTCGGCGGTCTCCTTGGCCTGCTCGTCCCCCTTGGCCACCTTCGTCGCGAGGTAGGCCTGATACTTCGCGACGCGGGCAGCCTGCGTGGCCGGGTTGCCGTCGGCCTGGGCCGAACCGGGCAGCAGCGCCAGGGTCACACCCGCGAGAACGACAGTGGGGACGAAGCTTTTCCTGATTGCGGAACGCATGCTGAATTCTCTCTCTTGACTTTCGTGCCACCTGGTTGAATTCGGGCAGAAAGGGAGGAGTGCACGCATGCGCACCCTGTCATCCCCCCGCCCCCCGCATTGCGCGACCGGCTCTTTGCTCCCCAGCCGGCCGCGCAGCACAAAGACTGCACGGGGCGGCCGCGGGGCGTCAATCGATCCTCAATTATTTGAGCATCATCTGAGTTAAGGGGGTCCGGGAAGCCGGCTTTTGATTCGGAATTAAAGAATCCGCCAATTCGGAACTTGCTATTCCGTGAAGCTGGGCAGCCCGATGATATGGAATTACCGCTTTTTCCGACCGGTCCCCTGCGCCCGCATGTGCTCCACCCGCCCGCCTCGCCCGATGTGCCCCTGTACGCGAGTGAGCCGCCCCCGGCCGCCGGGGGCGGCGGCCGACTGCGCCGCTCCGAGGCCGACCCCTGGGTCCAGATTCCGCCGGGGCACGTCACCAACGGCGGCACGCCGCTCACTGCCTGGCTCGTGTCCATGACCTCGGGGCGCACCCCCGCGCTGGTATGGAACACCACCGACACGGTCGACCCGGACGGCAGCGTCCAGATCAGGGCCGACTTCACCGGCCCGGCGGGTGCCACCGGCGCCACCCAGCCCCTTGCCGTGGTCGTCGACCGCAACGCGAGCGGCGCCGCCACAGTCCGGTCGGTCCGGGCACGCTGAACCTGCTGACCGGCGACTTCGAGGTGTCGGCCACCGACGTCTCCGCCTTCGGCATGTCCGTCTCCCGCACCACCTCCTCGCGCGACCCGCACAAGGGCGCCAAGCAGGAGGGCCAGGCCGCGATCTTCGGCGAGGAGTGGGCCTCCGGCACGGCGGCCGAGATCGTCCAGTCCGACTACTCGCACATCGCGCGGGTCTCGGACACGGCCGTGGACGTCGTGACCACCTCGGGTGGCGCGCTGCACTTCACCGCCAACGCGACACGCAACGGCTGGGTCTCCGAGCCCGGCGCCGGCACAATGACCCTGACCGGAAGTGTCAGCGGCTCGTTCACGCTGACCGACGACGGTGGCACGGTCACCGAGCCCCCCGGGGCGACCCGGCGATGACCACCTGGCAGGTCTCCAGCACCCAGGTCGGCGGAGTCGACAACTCGACCACCACCGTGGTGTCGGAAGCGGTCACCGCAGACACCAAACTGGCCCGCCCCAAGCGGGTCATCGCCCCGACGTCCGCCCCGACCGCCTCGGCCTGCGCCACCACCCCGCAGACCAAGGGATGCCGCTCGCTGGAGTTCGTCTACGCGACCGCCACCACCGCCAACGGATACAGCACCTCCGCCGACTTCGCCGGCCAGGTCAAGGAGATCCGGCTGTGGTCCACCGAGCCCGGCGCCGCGAACGCCACCTCGAAGGCGGTCTCCACCTACCGCTACGACGCCGGCGGCAACCTTCGCCAGCAGTGGGACCCCAACCTGGCGCAGAGCACCCAGGCGCAGTACGGCTACGACACCGCGGACCGCGTCAACCGGCTGCAGGCCAAGTCCGAACTGCCCTCGTCGTTCACGTACGGCCAGGCGGGATCCTCGCCCACCGCCGGTGACAGCATGCTCCTCAAGTCCTCGCGGTCCGGCCTGAAGCCGGGCACGGCGGGCGAGGAGCAGGGCACCTCGGCCACCAGCGTGGTCTACGGCGTCCCGCTCACCGGCGGCGCGGCCCCGTACCCGATGGGCACGGCCGACGCGAAGCCCTGGGGGCAGACCGGCGCACCCACCGACGCGACCGCCCTGTTGCCCGCCGACGCGCTCCCCCTCGTCCCACTCCGGTTCGGCACTCGCCGCCTAGGCCTACACCCGGGCGGCGACCACCTACCTGGGCGCCTCCGGCCGGCCCGTCAACAGCGCGTCGCCCGGCGGACACATCACCACCACCCAGTACGACCAGTACGGCAACACCGTCCGCGAGCTCTCGGCCGCCAACCGGGCCCTGGCCCTGGGCGCGAGCCCCGCGGTCCAGGCCGCACAGGCCAACCTGGGCATCGGCCAGCTGACCAGTGCCGAGCGCCCACCAGCTGAGCACGACGACCACGTTCGACGCGGCCGGACCGCGGCAGCTGGGCAAGATCGCCGGGCAGCCCAACTGCTGGGCGAGCGCACGGGCGAGGGTGGTCTTCCCTGTGGCGGGAGGGCCGCTGACTACGACGAGGGTCGGGCGGTTTTACATGGGCTGCACTCCGATGCAGGCCATCACGACTGGGCAGGGGGGAGATCAGGGGCGCGCCTGGCGGCTTGTGGAGCTGGAAGGCGATGAACCCGGGCTGGTGGGCCAGTTTCTCGTACTCGGTCGCGTGGCGGCGGGTCATCGAATGGGCGGGTCGGCGTTCGATGAGGCGGTCGACGGCGAGGCCCGCGGCGCTGAACTCGTCGAACCATGCCTGGAGGGGCTGACGCCAGTAGCGGTGGGTCATGCTGCCGGACCGGGATTCCTCCACGTGGCGGGCGTCGAAGTAGCTGCCGCCGTCTGCGAGCCAGTCCGCGGTGGGGTGGCTGGTGGAGATGATGATCCTCCCACCGGGCCGTAGGAGGCGTGCGATCTCGGTCAGGGCGCGGAAGCGGTCGTGGGCATAGCGGAGGACCAGGGCGAGCAGGACGATGTCGAAGCTGGCGCCGGCGGCCCAGGTGAGGGGCTCGTCGAGGTCATGCTGTCGGATCTGGGCGAGCGAACCGAGGCGCTCGCGGGCGAGGCGCCCACCATGTCCGCGCTCTGGTCGATGTCGACAGTGTCGGCTCCGCGCGCGGCGAGCTCGGAGAGGTACGGGCCGGGGCCGCAGCCGCCGTCCAGGATGCACACGCCGTTCACGTCGCCAAGGAGACCGAGGACGGTGGGGCGGTCGTAGTGCGCGTTGTAAGGGCTGACGGGGGCCTCGCGGGCAAAGGCGTCGGCGAAGCCGTCGTACGGTGCGTCAGCAGGGTGCATGCACGGCTCCCTTCAACGGAATAGCGGCCTCCGGACTCTGCCCGGTCCGGGAGTCGAGGCCGTGGGGGAGTAGACGGCCGAGGAGCGCCTGGTCGGGCAGGCGGTGTGTGGTAAACGTGGCGTGCAGGCTGCGGACGGCGTGTTCGTAGACGTGAGCCGGGGCGGTCAGGCCCACGGCGATGTGGCCATCGAGTCGCTGGTCGAAGTCGCGGAACCACTGCCGGTACTCCTCCGCGAGCCTCCGACGGCTGGCTGGCGCCGGTAGAAGGTGTCCCGGGCGAGGGTGAAGGGGTCGGGAACCGATCCCACATACGAGTCCTGGCCCGCGTAGAGAACACCTTCGCCCGTATGAAGAGGCGTCTTGAATCGGCACCGCCGCCCGTCCGCGGGCTGCCATGCGTGCTGGATCCAGGTGTACCGGCCCTCTCGCGAGCTGGGCCAGACCTCCAGCTCCGGCACCGGCCGGCTCGCCGCCCTCCCGCAGGTCGGCCGGCGACCGGCGACGACCTGTCCGAACAGCACCGCTGGTTCGCCAAGAAGCATCCGGACCTCCGCATGCGGCCGCCCCACCCGTTCGTCAAAGACAATGGGCTGACGAGCAGTCATTGATCTCCAGGCGCTGCCGGGGCACGATGCAGGAATGACCGACCAGCGCTGCGACCACGGACTGATAGTCGGCCAGTGCGGGCACTGCAAGCCGGTGCCGCACGGGCTCACCGCCAACGTCTGGACCACCCGCGGCGGCTCCGTCTTCCACCGGACGGTCGCCTGCGAAGCTCTCGCCGACGGCCAATCGCGCGCCGCACGTTTCGGCCGGGAAGTTCACCAGCCCACCCGTACCGCACTCGCCGACGCCATGGCCCAGGGCCGCGGCGCCTGCATCCCCTGCTTCCCCGCCTACAGGCCGTCCCGCACCGCCAAGCCCTGCCTGGTCCGTGAGAACGGCCGGTGGCTGCCCGGCCTGCTCACCGAGTGGCGGCGCGGCGGGGACGGTCGGTGGAGTGGCGTGGTCTCGTACACCGCCGACGGCGATCAGGCCACCGTCCTCAAGGATCAGGACGACTTACGTCCCGCCCCTTGATCCCGCCCGCAGCCCCAGCAAGCCTGGCCGTCGTCCTCGGCCCCGGGGGCTACGCCGCCCTTCACCCACACTGCCGCACCCGCACTCCACAACAACCTGCCCCACGCCCGCCGGGACTCCGCCTCTCAGCCGGCCGACCTCGCACACATGGACGCCCTGTGCGGCTACTTGGCCCCGGCCCGCGGTCACCTGCCCCGGGACTGGCCACGAGTGACGTTGACCAAGCCGTCGACGGACGCGCGCCTCGACGCTGCCCTGGCCCTGGACGCCGCCCACGCGGTGAGCCCCGATCAGCGGCTGCTGCGCGTCCTGCTCCGCGACGATCAGACCGCCTTCGAAAGGGCCTTGGACGAACGCCTGGCGCAGCACCGAGCCGGCGTCGGCGGGGATCCCGCGCCCGGAAGCCTCCTCCCCCTGGGCGCGATCGCCTTGGCCGCACTCGCCGTGCAGGTTCATGGCTGGGACCTGCAGGGCAGGTCCGCATACCTTCCCGCCGCGCTGCTGAAGGCCTTGTCAGGCTGAGCGGTTCTCGAGGTGTTTCCCAGCTCAGGACGTGTTCAGCCGCGGTCACCCAGCAGCCCGCTCCACGCCGGGCCAGGCGAGGGCTGCGAGTTGCGCCTGGTCGAGATTGTCGCTGCGATCTCTCGGCACCCTGAATGTCTGGATCACGGGTTGGCGTGGCAGCGGGATACGTGCGCCATGTGGGTGATGGTTAATCATGTCTGCCTGTACGAACAGCTGCTGGTGAGATGAGGAAGCTGCTATGAGCACGGGAAGATGGCTGTGGGTCTGCCTACAGCGCTACGTCATGACCGGGGCTCTCGGCTGGGTGGCCGCGGCGCTGATACTGCCGGTTCTGGGCGACGATCCCTTCTGGGCGTCGTTCGGCGCGGGGCTGGGAGTGGGGCTGATCGGGGTGCCGCTCCTGACGACCGTGACCATGTTCGTCCGTCCTGCTGGCCGGTCGGCGGTTCGAGCCGCCGACCGGCGGTCCCTCGCGGATCCGGGGCGGCTGGCTGATCGTGCTGCCTCTGGTCCTGCTGCTGCCCGTGGCCCTGCTCGTGCCACTGCAGTATCTGATCGTGCTCGGCGCGCAGTTCGTGTACCTGGGGTGGGTGCTGCCCTGCCAGGACGCCCGCGACACGGCGGAGGTGCTGCGCTCACTCGCCGACCCGGCCGTCCCTGCGGAGCAGCGGGCCCGGATGGCGCGGGCGGTCGCGGGACTGCGGACAGGGTTGTTGTCGAAGCCCTGGTGCAGACCTCGGCCGACGCAGAGCCGGAGGTCGCCGAAGCGGGTCTGGAGACCCTCTGCACCATCTGGCGGCGCGACGGAGTCGTCGGCGAGGACCTGCTGCTGAAGCTCGACCCGCGGGCCCAGGGCCGGGTCCGGGCCCTCCGGCGTCAGGGTGCGGAGCCCTTGGTGAGAACGGCAGCGATCGGCTTCGACGCTCCGTGAAACGACTCACGTAGGCTTCCCGTGTCGCTGCTGCGTGAAAACTGACCCCCTGGCAGTCTCCGAATCTTGACCCCCTCCGGACTCTTGGAGGGTGCTGAACGTGGAGGACTGGGCAGAGATACGCCGGCTGCATCGAGCGGAAGGTGTGCCCATCAAGGAGATCTCGCGGCGACTGGGGGTGGCCCGCAACACGGTGCGGGCCGCGTTGTCCTCAGAGCGACCGCCTAAGTACCAGCGGACACTTCGGGGATCGGTCGTCGACCCGTTCGAACCGCAGATCCGCGTCCTGCTGAACGAGTGGCCGCGGATGCCGGCACCGGTCATCGCCGAGCGGATCGGCTGGCCGTACTCGTTGCCGCCGCTGCGGAAGCGGCTGGCGGTGATCCGGCCGGAGTACGTCGGCATCGACCCGGTCGACCGAGTGACCTACGAGCCCGGCGAGATCGCCAAGTGCGATCTGTGGTTCCCCGAGACGAAGGTGCGAGTCGCTGCCGGACAGGAACGGGTCCTGCCCGTGCTGGTGATGTCGCTCGGGTTCTCCCGCTTCATGACTGCGACGATGATTCCGACCCGCCAGGCCGGCGACATCCTCTCGGGCATGTGGTCACTGATCAGCGGCATCGGCAGGGTCACGAAGACACCCGTCTGGGACCGCGAGTCCGCGATCGGCGGGACCGGGCGGGTGACCGCTCCCGCGGCGGCGTTAGCTGGAGGCTTGCCACCAAGATCAAGCTGGCGCCGCCCCGCGACCCGGAATACAAGGGAATCGTTGAACGCAACAACCAGTACCTGGAGACCTCGTTCCTCCCCGGCCGGCAGTTCGCCTCCCCGGCCGACTTCAATCACCAGCTGGGCGACTGGCTGATCAGGGCTAACGCGCGGACAGTCCGCTCGATCCAGGGCCGCCCGGTCGACCTGCTGGAGACCGACTACCTGTCGATGTTGCCGCTACCGCCGATCACCCCGCCCATCGGGCTGAACCACCGGATCCGGCTGAGCCGTGACTACTACGTCCGCGTCGACACCGTCGACTACTCGGTCGACCCGCAGGTCATCGGCCGCTTCGTCGACATCACCGCCTCCCCGCAGGAGGTCAGGGTCCTCTGCGAGGGCCAGCTCGTCGCCCGACACGCCAGGTCCTGGGCCAAGCAGGGCGTGGTCACCGACCCGGTCCACGTTGCAACCGCCGCCCGACTACGTCAGGCCCTGGCGTTCGACCGCGAAAGACGTGCGGCAGCCACCCGCCAGCACGCCGACGGCCACAGCGTCGCGCTGCGGGCCCTGCCGGACTACGACGCCCTGTTCGGCGTCGACTTCAACCCGCCGTCCACGAAAGCGAAGTGACCCATGACCACGGCCATCAAGCCCGAGCAGCCCAGCGTGGTGACGGGGCCGAAGGACGGCATGCCGTCCATGCTGGCTTACCTGACCCGGGTGCTGAAGGTGCCCACGATCGGCGCGACCTGGGAAGAGCTCGCTGAGCAGGCCCTCGACCAGAATGGTCCCACGAGGAGTATCTGGCCGCCCTGCTGCAGCGGCAGGTCGCCGACCGCGAATCTAAGGGCACCATGATGCGGATCCGCACCGCCCACTTTCCGCAGGTCAAAACACTGGAGGACTTCAACCTCGACCACCTGCCATCGCTGCGGCGCGACGTCCTTGCCCACCTTGCGACCGGCACGTTCGTCGCGAAGGCCGAGAACGTGATCCTGCTGGGGCCGCCCGGCATCGGGAAGACCCACTTGGCCATCGGCCTCGGGGTCAAGGCCACCCAGGCCGGCTACTCGGTCCTGTTCGACACCGCCAGCAACTGGATCGCCCGCCTCGCAACAGCCCACCAGGCCGGCCGCCTGGAGGCCGCGCTGAAGAAGATCCGCCGCTACAAGTTGATCATTATCGACGAGGTCGGCTACATCCCGTTCGACCAGGACGCGGCGAACCTGTTCTTCCAGCTCATCGCGTCGCGCTACGAGCAGGGCTCTGTGATGGTCACCTCGAATCTCCCCTTCGGTCGGTGGGGAGAGACCTTCTCGGATGACGTTGTGGCCGCCGCGATGATCGACCGCTTGGTCCACCATGCCGAGGTCCTCACGCTGACCGGGGACTCCTACCGCACCCGCCAACGACGCGAACTGCTGAACAAGGAAAACGGCGCTGGACGCCGGTAATTCACAGCGCCCACCAGCAATACAACCGCTGACCGGAGGCCTGAGCGCGCTGAGCCAGTCCAACCAGGCCCTTCAGGACATCCGCCGCGGACTCAACGCTGATCCGAATCTGCCGGAGCTCGTCGGTCTTCGACCACGGCTCAGCAAAGCGAGCAAGATCGTCGTCCCCCGCCGTGACGAGGGCATCGAACAGGATGTCCGACAAGCTGACCACAAAGGGCGGGCCGTCCTCCGGCGATGACAGCAGCTGCCCGGACCGTGGGCGCTCGCTGGCCTCCTCATAGCTGCAGCCCGTCATGATGGCCTCGAGCTGGGCAATCGCGACGACCGGGTCGATGTTCTTGAGGAGGAACACGTCGAACCCTGCTCGACCCGGTCCTCCCGAAGATTGCAGGACCGCGACGGCAGCCTGGTCGTCAGCAGCGGAGAAGTAGTCGCACAGAGTCATGCCGCTGATTCTGGCATCCACCGCTGACAGCCTGCCGAGGTGAGCAGGGCACTCGGCGACCAACAACATGGGGGTCAGTTTTCAGAGACTCGCCTGGGGTCAGATTTCAGGGAGCGTTGACATCCCGGCCTCACCGAGCCCAGTCCAGTCCGAGGGTGGCCAGTATTCTTGTCCATGAGCGGTCTTTGTGATCAGTGGCTGGTGTGGTGGCCTGGGCTGATCAGTTGCCCTGTGGTTGTCCTGGGGTGGCGTGGGTGCGGTGTGTGGGCAGCCTGAGTGGGTGTCTGGTCTGCGGTTTGTCAGGCAGGCAGCTGGGTGATCAGGCAGCTTGGGCAGTTGATCAGATTCAGTGATTGCTGGTACGGGGGGTGCTCCGCGCTACGTGCCCCCCAGGCCTGTCACAGGCGGTCAGTAGCCTCTCGTCATGCAGACAGCGCTGATGATCTACGACGGCTCCGCACCGGCCGATTCCGACGTCCCGCGCACCGGGGGCGTGCCGCTGGCTCCTGCTGGCTTCGCCTGGCCCCTGTGCGGCTGCGGGGGGCCGCTTCAGTTCTTTGCCCATCTCCCCGTCGAGGACTGTGTCCTGTCGGTGTTCCTGTGCCAGAACGACCCCGGGGCGTGTGAGTTCTGGGACGCGAGTTCCAGCGCGAACAGGGTCTACCTGTTTCCCCGGGAGGAACTGCGGCCGGTAGCCGTACCCGAGGCTGGACTGACGCTGCTGCCTGCCACCTCGGCCATCCGCACCCACGTCGTGACGATCGACCCCGAAGAGGCCTGCGACGAAGAAGGGATCGAGCCCGACGCCTACGACCTGGCCCGCTCGGGATGGAAGCGGGAACCCGAAGAGCGATTCGGGGAGCAGCGCGAAGTGCTCGGGTCACTCGGAGGCAGCCCCTCCTACCTTGAGGACGACCGCCTGCCCGTGTGTCCCTCCTGCACCGGCACCATGGAGTTCGCGGCACACCTGGAGGAGGGGAGAACCCGGGAGACCGCGATGAACCTCGGCGGTCAGCTGGGCTACGTCTTCGTCTGCCGCCCTTGTCGCGAGGGAGCCTTCCTCACCGGCTGAGGGCCACCTGCGAGGGGTACTGACGGTGACGCTGTCGCCGGTTCGAGACGCCGCAGAGCGCCCCTGGGGCGGAGGCGGTGCCGGCCGTGTGCGCGGCGCTGCGCCGGAAGTCTCGGCCCTGGTTGAGTCTCCCGTGGGGGGAGACATCAAGCTGTGGGCATGGACAGCGACACGCTCTATTCCATCGGAGAACTATCCCGCCGGACCGGCCTGACGGTGAAGACCATCCGGTTCTATTCCGACAAGGGCATCGTCCCGCCAACCGAACGGAGCCCGGCGGGATACCGGCTCTACGGCCTCGACGCACTCGCACGCCTGGACCTGGCCCGCACACTGCGTGATCTTGGGCTCGACCTGGCGACCGTGCGCAAGGTGCTGGACCGGGAGGCGTCCGTACCGGAAGTCACGGAAGCACACGCCAACGCCTTGGACGTGCAGATCCAGACTCTCCGCCTGCGCCGGGCAGTACTCCGCGCAATCGCCAGACGCGGCCCCACCACCATGGAGATGGACCTCATGCACCGACTCGCCACGCTCTCCCAGGCCGAACGACGCCGTCTGGTATCCGGCTTTGTCGACGTCACCTTCAAAGGCCTTCACGCCAACCCGGAGTTCGTGTCCCTGATGCGAACCTCCATGCCCGAACTCCCCGACGATCCCACGCCCGAACAGGTCGAGGCCTGGGTGGAACTCGCCGGACTCTGCCAGAACGCAGACTTCCGTGTCACGATACGCCGCACAGCTGAGGACCAGGCGGAAGAGCCTTCCCCGCAGGACGTCAGCACCCTGCACGACGCTCTCAACCAAGCGATGCGTGAACGAATCGACGAAGCGGAATCCTCCGGCCTCCTGCCGGCCTCCGCCGAGGGCGCATCCCTTACAGACTCACTGGGCGGCCTCTACGCCCACGCATTCGAGCGTGCCGGCGAAAGCGATCTGCGCCGCTGGCTCCTCGCCCGCCTGCAGACAACCGCCGACCCACACGTGGAGCGCTACTGGCAGCTCCTGGCAATGATCAATGGATGGCCCGCATCACCAACGCTTGCTCCCGTTTACTCCTGGTTCACCACCGTCTTCGCCAAGAGCGATGACGACGATCGCAAACGTCTGATGCGATGAGGACGCGCGAGCTGAAGTTCGGCCTGTACGCAGACGAGCAGGGGCTGGCATGGGTCAAGAAACTCGTTGAGGACGCTGTGGGCTCCCGCAGCGCCCGGATCAGCGGTGAGACCGTCGCACACACTTTTCCCAGGAGTGGGCTGTCAACCGATGACGTGTACGACTTTCTGGCGGAACAGTGGGCCGTGGAACATCCTGCTCAGAGCAGCGACGCACGGGAACTGATCGAGCTGCGCGTCCACTTGGTGTGTTCCCTGCGGACATGGCGGGCGATCCGCAAGACAGTGATCAAGACTTTGTGTCCAGAGGGAATGACCCCCCACACCTGCCGTGTTCCATGGATGGCTGCCTGAAATGGTTCGCGGTGCCCGGTGGCGCACGAGATGGCCGCCGTGTAGATCGCGGCCACACCGATTCCGGACCCGCAGGCCGTATCACCGCGGGGCAGGACCGCAGGCCACCCTCGGCCCGGTCCGCCCGGGACTGCTTCTCATCGGCGGCTTCGACGAGCTCGTTGACCAGCTTGGTCGCCAGGACGTACTTGACCCGATAGCCAGCCGTCGCGGCCTCGGTCCCCCCGCGGCGACCGGCGCCGAGCGCTGGGCCGCCTACCTGGAGCTCGACGGTGTGCTCGGGGAGGTCGCCGAGGGGGCGGACGGGCGGCTCGGGTTCCAGGCGGCCTTTCCCGTGCACCGCTGAGCGGGCGGTCGTGTCCGACCGGCCGGGGCGCCGTGCGCGTGGTGGGATGGGTCGGGGCGGGGTCCACCAGCACACGGAGAGGTCGGGTACATGTCCGAGTCGGGCCGGAGCGGCCAGGAAACCATGCGGGCGATGGCGTACGAGACGTACGGCGGGACGGAGGTGCTCTCCGAGACCCGGCTGCCACGGCCCAAGTTCGGCCCCGGCGAGGTCCTCGTCCGGGTCAAGTGCGCCGCAGTCAACCCCGTCGACTGGAAGATCATGGCGGGCGGCCTCGACCCCCTCATGGACGTGGTCTACCCCGTGGTCCCCGGCTGGGACGTCGCCGGCACGGTCGAGAAGGTCGGCATCGACGTCCCCGAGTACGCCGAGGGCGACGAGGTCATCGCCTACGCCCGCAAGGACTACGTCCACGGCGGGACCTTCGCCGAGTTCGTCACCGTGCCCGTACGCGCGCTCGCGCACAAGCCCGCCTCGCTGAGCTGGGCGGAGGCGGCCGGACTGCCGCTCGCCGGGCTCACCGCCTACCAGCTGCTCACCCGCCTCGGCACCGGCAAGGACGACATCGTCCTCATCCACGGCGCCGCCGGCGGCGTCGGCTCCCTCGGTGTGCAGATCGCCCGCTCGCTCGGCGCCCGCGTCATCGGCACGGCGTCCCCCCGCAACCACGACCGGGTGCGCGAACTCGGCGCCGAGCCCGTCGAATACGGCGACGGGCTGGCCGACCGCGTCCGCGCCCTCGTGCCCGACGGGCCCACCGTCGTCGCGGACTTCGTCGGCGGCGTCGGCGCAGTCACCCGGGAGGTCCTCCACGACGACGGCCGGCACGCGTCCATCGCCGACCCCAGCGTGCTCGGATCCGGCGGCGAATGGATCTGGGTCCGCCCCGTCGGCAGCGACCTGGCCGAACTGGGCCGGCTCGCCGACAGCGGGCAGCTGAAGGTGCCCGTCGCCAAGACCTTCCCGCTGTCCGAGCTGGCGGCCGCCTTCGAGCTCAGCCAGGGCGGCCACACCGCGGGAAAGATCATCATCGAGGTCTGACCCCTGGACCGTCTCCGCGAAGCAGCGCCGCCGGCCTGCGGTTCAGGCGCCCAGGTCCGGCACCTCACCACCCGCCGCCCAGGACACCTCGACCCCCCGCAGGCCGGCCCGCCAGTGGTCGGCCGGCCCGGCCAGCCGCGCCGCGTCCGGCGGCGCGGCACCCAGGCCGATCACGTACCGGGCCAGGCCCGGCCCGGACTCGAAGGGACGGGGCCACGCGTGCGCGCCGGTGACGCCGGCCTCCTCCAGCGCACCGAGGAGCGCCCGCAACCGCCCGCGCATCCGGCCCCGTACCTCCTCGAACTCCGCCTCGGACGTCCGTACGGTCACCACCGCCCAGGCGGCGTGCCGGCGGTGCGGCGGCGGTGCGGCCGCGGCCAGGGCGTCCGCAGCGAGCCCCGACTCCAGCAGCTCCCAGGCCCCGTACAGCTCCTGCACCAGGAGGTCCCGCAGACCCGGTGTCACCTGGGCCGTGCAACTGCGCACCGGCTCCGACGGGGTGAGGACCGTGACCGGATCCGGCCCCGCGGCGGACGCCGCCCACGCGACCGGCTCGCGCCAGTCCCAGGCGGCCCACCGCCCGAAGAACTCCCGCACCAGGGCGTCCGGCGGCAGGGCCCCCGCCTCCCGGACCGTGCGCGCCGCGAGGACCGACCAGGCCAGTCCCGGCAGCCCCCCGAACGGTGCCGAGTCCAGCCCCCTGGCCCGCGCCCACGCCTTCACCCGCCGCGCGAGTCCGGCGAACGCGGCATGCTCCGCACCCACCGCCTCCCGTACGGCGTCGGCGTCGCTCACCGCGCTCAGCGCGACGGAGGCGGCCTCGCCCAGCTCCGCCCGGCGCGCCACCGCCAGCGCCGGATCCAGATCGCCGGTGGGGACCACCACCAGATCGACGGACAGCGCCCCGACACTGAAGCGCAGGCCCGGCACGCGGGCCCCCGTCACCTCGCGCAGCCCGCGGGCCTGCGGCAGCGCGGCCGCAACCCGCTCGCGCACCGAGGCCGCGTCGACCGGTCCCGGCAGCGCCACCACCAGGTCCAGATCGGCCCCCGGCAGGTCGCAGCCCATCCGGCGGGAGCCGGCCACGTGCACCCGCGCACCGGGCAGCGCGGCCCCGACGCGCGCGGCCACCGACTCGGCGTGATCCGCCTCGGCCCCCGACCGACGCTCCGCCGGGTGCCCCGGCAGGTGCCCCGGCAGGGGTTCGGGCAGCGGCTCCGGGGTCCAGCGCACCTCGCCCGTCCCCAGTGCCACCGTCGCCCGGACCCGCATCGGCCCGTCCCCGCGCCGCGAGAGCACGGCGAGCTCCCCGACCCGCGCGGACACCGCCCCGCCGAGACGCGCCGCGAACTCGGCGACCGCCCGCTGCGGGTCGCGGCTGCGCCCCAACGTCAGATGCGGCGTGTACCCCCCGTACGCGCCGGAACGCCCCCGGCATCCGGGGAACCGCTCCGCCAGCGCGCGCCGGAGCTCCTGCCACGGCGCCTCACCGGCCGCCGCCGGATCCAGCCAGACGGTGGCCTCCTCACGGTGCCCGAAGCTGTGCACACCCTCCAGCCGAGCCTCGAACGGAGCGCTGTCCGCGGCCACTTCGGCCAGCAGCGGAACGGCCTCGGCGAAGGAGGACTCCGGCACGAAACCGAAGAGCAGGTTCACGTGCGCGGGCCAGCGCGCGTCCGCCGGGTCGTGGTCCCGGCGCACCTCCCGCACCGCGTCCGGGAGGCGCGGCGGCAGCCACGCCACCGCCGTCCGCACGGTCGCCGGCACGTCGAGCCGCGTCGGCCCGTCGCCGGGCGTCCCGAACTCCACCGTCGCCTCCACCCCGAAGTGGTCCGAGACGAACAGTCCGTCGGGGGCCGGGGAGTCGCCGCGCAGCGCCGCCCGTGTCACCCGGGCCGGGGCGGAGCCCAGCAGGATCCGGTCCAGCCGCCCCGCGCGGCCCGTCAGCGAACCCACCGCGGCCAGCGGATTGGCCACCGGGTCGAAGGTCGGCGTGGCGTCCGCCGCCCCGTGCACCTCGCACCAGGCGTCCCGCATGCCGAGCGCGGGCGCCGGCCCCTCGGCCCCGTGGCGGCCGTCGTTGAAGTCGCCCAGAAGGGCCACACCGGCGTCGACGCCGCCCAGGCCCTCCGCGAGCCGGGCCAGTTCGGCCTCCCGCCGCTCGTGCCCGTTCTCGGTGTGGTCGCTGGTCAGGTGGGTGGCGGCGACGACCAGCGGCCCGGCCGCGGTGTCCACCGTCACGGCGGTGACCGCCTTGTGCGGGCGGAACACGTGCAGGCCCGCCTCCCGTAGCGGCAGCCGGCTCAGCACCAGCAGCCCGCACTCGGCGACGTCCCGGCCGCCGGGATCCGTGCCCAGGGTGTACCCGGCCCGCACCCACGGCGCCGCCAGCAGCATGCCGAGCAGCTCCGGCTCGACCTCCTGGAGCGCGATCACGTCGGCGTCCGCGACGGCCAGATCGTCCAGCAGGAGCGGCCTGCGCCGGGCGGTGGCGATGCGCGGGGCGTCGTAGCGGTCCCACAGGGTGTTCCAGGTCAGCAGCCGCACCGAGGACGGTGCCGCCGCAGTGTCCACAGGGCCGGCCTGGGCGGGACGCCACGCGCCGCCGCCCGCCGGATCCCACGCGTACGGGGTCCGCGCCGTGAAGAAGGGCGCCCGCAGCAAGCGCGGATCACGGACCCGGCCCGCCGCGGTCACGTCGATCAGGTCCACGCCGGTGGCCCGGTCCCACACCAGCTCGCCGTCCGCCTCGACGAACAGCACCCGGTGCCAGGGGATGTCCCCGCCGGGCACGAAGGAGGGCAGCGGGACCCGCTTCGGCGGCGCTCCGCGCTGGAGCAGGCCGAGCACGAACCGCGCCGGATCGAACCGGGGGTCCCAGCGGACCTGGTGGTAGAGCTGCTCACTGGTGCGCATCGCGACCTCCGCCCGCCGTGACCGGGCCGGCCGCGAGGGTGCCCGCCGTGTCCTCCACGTCCCCGCCCGCGCCGACGTACCACGTACGGTGCGCCCGGCCCGCGCACGGCGGGCTGAACCGGCGCAGCTGCGCGGCCAGCACCTGCGGCGGCACCGGATGCGGGCGCACACCGTTGCGGCGCTCCAGTTCCGCCTTCTCGACCAGCACCACGGCATGGGTGACCAGCGCGTCGCGGCGGCGCGCCACCGCACCGGCCAGCCCGCGCTGCTGTCCGGTGAGCGAGGTGGCGTCCCACACCACCGTGCCGCCGCGGGCCAGGGCGGCGTCGAGCCGGTCCAGGCCTTCGCGGAGCACCTCCTGGTTGGCCCGCTGGTCCGTACGCGAACCCCGTGCGGTGCGCAGGTCGTCGAGGGAGACGTACGCGTCCACGCCGGGCAGGCCGCGGCCGAAGGTGCTCTTCCCGCTGCCCGAGGGACCGCACAGCTGCACCAGTCGGGGAAACGATCCGTCGCGCCACTGCCACGTCGCCGCCACGGCCTCCTCCACCGAGGATCCGGAGATCCTGCCGTCCGCGAACGCGCGCCGGGCCTCCGCCCAGCAGCGGTCGGCCGCGGCCGCGTCCAGCCCGGCGAGTGGCTCCCGCAGCGCGGCGCGCAGGGACTCCAGCGGATCCGGGCCGCCGAGCAGGCCCGCCTCCTCGGCCCACAGCGCGGACCACGCCACGTACTCACGCGCCTCGGGCCCGTCGGCCAGTGTCCCGGCGAGCGCGTGCAGCACCCCGAGATCGGCCGCCGCGGCCATCCGTACGAGCCCGGCCCGCCGGTCCGCGTCGGGGAACGGCCGCTGGAGGTACGGGTACAGCCCGAGCAGGTCGCCCACCCGCCGGGCGAGTCCCATCCCGGCAGGTCCCGCGGCGAGCCGTGCGGCGACCCGGGCCCGCGGTTCGCGGCGCAGCGCGGCGGCGAGCACCCCGGCCAGCCGGTCCTCGCCGGTCCGCCCCGAGGCGTCGATCCGGGCGGCGGCCTCGGAGACCTCGGCGACCGTGCCCGCGATCGGGACCGCGTCCGTGTCTTCGCCCCGGTCCGTGCCGACGGCGGCCGACAGGGCCGCGACATCGGGCTCGGCGCCCGAGCGCACCGCCCACAACGGGGCCGCCCGACCGAGCCCGTTGGGCACGACCTCCGCGTACATCCAGTGGGTGTCGGTCTGCACGTGGCCGCCCCGCACCCACTTGGCCACGCAACTCCCGAAGTCCGCACGGGTGAAGGCGGCGGCCGTGCGCACGACGTAGCCCTCCTGACGGGCGGTGTCGAGCCTCAGCCTGCGCAGCGCGCGCTCGTCGAAGGTGCCGCGCCACAGCACGCGCGGGGTGGGCACGCCCAGGCCGCGCAGGAACCCTACGGTCCGGTCCCAGTCGAGACAGTGCTCCCCGTCCCAGACCGAGAACCCGTAGAACCAGCTGTCCAGGTCCTCGTAGGGGATCGAGTGCCGGGCGTAGAGGTTCTCCCCGCACACCCGCCATCCGGCCGGGATGCCGGGGCCGATCCGGCCCTGGAGGCCCTTGACCCAGGCCCGTGAGGGGTGGTGTCCGGAGTCGAGCGAGCGGGCGTGCAGCCCGTCCGCGTACAGGGTGGTGTTCTCCCCGTCGAGCTTCTCGGTGACCACGACCTCCCGCCCGGTCAGCCCCGCCGACCCGACGGCCCGGACGTCGTCCGCCGAAGCCCCGGGCGACCAGGGCAGATGAGGCGTACGGGGATAGTGGGTGCGCATGGTCCGCTCCGGCTCGACGACGTGGTTCGCCGTCACTGTAGGTATCGGGGAGCGGGTGGATCCACCCAATTCAGCGGCAGAGGGCCACGATGGCCGGTGACACCGTGCCCTTGGCCGCCTCGCACAGGGGAGCCATGTCGTACGAACGGCCCGGGGCGGGGCGGGACTTCGCCGGCGCCGCCGGCTGTCGGCGGGCCTTCGCCCGGGGCGCGGGCTTCGCCGGCTTCCCCGGCTTCGCGGTCCTGGGGGGCTCGGCCCTGCGCGGCGGACGCACCGGCCGGGCCGGCTGCTCGGCGGCGGCGGCCGGCCGCTGCGGCGCCGACGCCGGTACGGACACGGGTTCGTCCGGCTCCGGCGCGGGTTCCGCGGCCCCTGCGGACGGCAGCAGGACCAACGGCCCGGCCGCGACCATGGATTCACGCTGCAGCCCGCGGTTTCCGGCGGGCGCCGGCTGCGGCGGGTCCGGCGCGGGGACGGGAGCGGGATGCACCGTCACGCATCCGGAGGCCATGACGAGCGCGGCGAGTGTCAGGGGCAGGGCCCGGCGCAGCTGCATCCGACCACCCTGCCGCACCCGCGCCGCGGGGGCCGCGCCGATCACACGGTCGGGTGACGGCGGCCCTCCCACCCGAAACCCTTCGGCGACCGCACCGGCGGCACCGGTCACGCCCGCTCGGCGTGCACCGGGCGCGCACGCTGCGTGACGGCCCGGAGCGGATCCGGAGCTGCGCCGGAGCGGATCCGGGCGATCGAACATACGATGGGCGGGAACCGGCGCGGGCGGCTCGCCGCGCCGCCGGACCGGGCCGCCCCTGGGAGACGCATGACACAGGCCGCCGAACCGGCGCGGACCGTCATCCTGACCGTGGACGACGATCCCGGGGTCTCCCGTGCCGTCGCCCGCGACCTGCGGCGCCACTACGGCGCCGGGTACCGGATCGTGCGCGCCGAGTCCGGCGAGTCCGCGCTGGAGGCACTGCACGAGCTGAAACTGCGCGGCGACCTGGTGGCGGTGATCCTCGCCGACTACCGCATGCCGCAGATGAACGGCATCGAGTTCCTCGAGCAGGCCGTGAACGTGTACCCGGGCGCCCGGCGCGTGCTGCTGACCGCCTACGCGGACACCAACGCGGCGATCGACGCGATCAACGTCGTCGACCTCGACCACTACCTGCTCAAGCCCTGGGACCCGCCCGAGGAGAAGCTCTACCCGGTAGTCGACGACCTGCTCGCCGCCTGGCGCTCCAGCGACTACCGCCCCGTCCCTGCCACCAAGGTCGTCGGGCACCGCTGGTCGGCCCGCTCCTCGCAGGTGCGGGAGTTCCTGGCCCGCAACCAGGTGCCGTACCGCTGGTACTCCTCCGACGAGCCCGAGGGGAGGCGGCTGCTGGAGGCGGCCGGGGCCGACGGACAGCGGCTGCCCCTGGTCGTCACCCCGGAGTGCACCGTGCTGATCGAGCCCGAGGCGGCCGACCTGGCCGCCCACGTGGGGCTCGCGACGACACCGGCCGCCGACTTCTACGACCTCGTCGTGATCGGCGGCGGCCCGGCCGGGCTCGGCGCGGCCGTGTACGGGGCCTCCGAAGGACTGCGGACCGTACTGGTCGAGCGGTCGGCGACCGGCGGGCAGGCCGGGCAGAGCTCCCGCATCGAGAACTACCTCGGCTTCCCCGACGGCGTGTCGGGTGCCCAGCTCACCGAACGCGCCCGCCGCCAGGCCGGCAGGTTCGGCGCCGAGATCCTCACCGCGCGCGAGGTCACCGGACTCGAGGTCAACGGCCCCGCGCGCGTCGTCCGCTTCTCCGACGGCTCCTCCGTCGCCGCCCACAGCGTCATCCTGGCCACCGGAGTGTCCTACCGGCAGCTCCGGGCGCCCGGCTGCGACGACCTGACCGGCCGCGGGGTGTACTACGGCTCCTCGCTGACCGAGGCCGCCTCCTGCCAGGGCCACGACGTGTACATCGTGGGCGGCGCCAACTCCGCCGGCCAGGCGGCCATGTACCTGTCGCGGGGCGCGAAGTCGGTGACGCTGCTGGTGCGCGGGCAGTCCCTGACGGCGTCGATGTCGTACTACCTGGTCCAGCAGATCGAGGAGGCGCCGAACATCTCGGTGCGGACCCGGACCGTCGTCGAGGCCGCGCACGGCGAGGAGCACCTGGAGCGGCTGGCCCTGCGCGACGTCGACAGCGGGGCGACGGAACTCGTCGACGCGCAGTGGATGTTCGTCTTCATCGGCGCGGCCCCGCTGACCGACTGGCTGGACGGCACGGTGCTGCGCGACGACCGCGGGTTCATCCTGGCCGGCCCCGACCTCACGCCGGACGGGCGGCCGCCCGCCGAGTGGGCGCTGGACCGGCCGCCCTACCACCTGGAGACCAACGTTCCCGGCGTGTTCGTCGCGGGCGACGCGCGGGCCCAGTCCGCGAAACGCGTCGCCTCCGCGGTCGGAGAAGGAGCCATGGCCGTGATGCTCGTCCACCGCTACCTGGAGCAGTCATGAGCGGGCAGTTCGTGCACTGCGACCCGCAGGAGATCGCCTCGCTGTTCCTGTTCGAGAAGCTCACCCCGCAGCAGCTCGGGCAACTGTGCGCCGAGGGCGGGGTGGAGCGCTTCGACACCGGTCCCGTGTACGCCGAGGGCGACCCGGCCTCCTGCTTCTACGTGATGATCGAGGGCACCGTCGTACTGTCCCGCCGGGTCGGCGGCGACGACGTCGAAGTGAGCCGGACCTCGCAGCGCGGCGTGTACGCGGGGGCCATGCAGGCCTACCTCGGCGACCGGGTGCCCCAGACGTACACCAACTCGATGCGGGTGACCGAGCCGACCCGTTTCTTCGTGCTGCCCGCGCAGGCGTTCTCGGACTTCATGCAGGAGTGGTTCCCGATGGCCGCGCACCTGCTGGAGGGGCTGTTCTTCGGCGCGAAGAACACCCAGCGGGCCATCGGGCAGCGGGAACGGCTGCTGGCCCTCGGATCGCTGTCCGCCGGTCTCACCCACGAGCTCAACAACCCGGCTGCGGCGGCCGTCCGGGCCACCGCGACCCTGCGCGAACGCGTCGGCAAGATGCGCCACAAGCTCGCCGTCATCGCCCAGGGCCACTATTCCCGCGAGGCGATCGCCGACCTCATCGAGGTCCAGGAGCGCACGGTGGAACGCGTCGCGAAGGCGACGGCGCTCAGCCCGCTGGAGGCCTCCGACCGGGAGGACGAGCTCGCCGACTGGCTCGACGACCACGGCATCGCGGAGGGATGGCGGATCGCACCGACCTTCGTCCAGGCCGGGCTGGACGTGGACTGGCTGGAGCAGGTCGCGGCGGCCGTGGACGACGACATCCTCCCCGGAGCCATCGGCTGGCTCAACTACTCGGTCGAGACCGAGCTGCTGATGGACGAGATCGACGACTCCACCACCCGCATCTCCCACCTCGTCGACGCCGCCAAGCAGTACTCGCAGCTCGACCGGGCACCGACCCGGGTCGTCGACGTCCACGAACTCCTCGACAGCACCCTGCTGATGCTGTCCGGCAAGATCGGCCCCCGGGTGCAGGTGGTCAAGGACTACGACCGCTCCCTGCCGGACGTACCCGCCTACCCGGCGGAGCTCAACCAGGTGTGGACCAACCTCATCGACAACGCCGTCTTCGCCATCGGCAGCACCGGAGGCGACGGTACCCTGACGGTCCGCACGGCACGCGAGGGGGACCGGCTGCTGGTGGAGTTCCGCGACACCGGGCCCGGCATCCCGGCCGACATCCGCGGCCGCATCTTCGACCCCTTCTTCACCACCAAACCGGTCGGCGAGGGCACCGGCCTCGGCCTGGACATCTCCTGGCGCATCGTCGTCAACAAGCACCACGGCAGCCTCCAGGTCGAATCCGCCCCCGGTGACACCCGCTTCCAGGTACTGCTGCCGCTGACCGCACCGGAACCCGAACCCGAGAACGCCCCCGGAACCGGAACCGCGCCCGCAACCGAGACCGCCGAGGAGCCCGCATGACCGACATCAAGGGGATCGAACCGACCGTCCCGCCGACCGGCACCGGCTGCACCGACTGCGACGCGGTGGGCGGCTGGTGGTTCCACCTGCGGCGCTGCGCCCAGTGCGGCCACGTCGGCTGCTGCGACTCGTCGCCCGCCCAACACGCCACCGCCCACTGGAAGGCCACCGGACACCCGCTGGTGCAGAGCTTCGAGCCGGGCGAGGGGTGGTTCTGGGACTACGACGCCAACGAGATGTACGAGTCCGGGCCCCGGCTGGCCCCGCCGGGCGAGCACCCCGCGGACCAGCCTGTCCCCGGACCGGCCGACCGGGTGCCGGAGGACTGGACGCGCCGCCTGCACCGCTGACCTGCCGGAGCGCGGGCACGGGTGGCTGCGCGGCGGGCTACCGGGCGGGCTCCAGGGCCTGGCCGTGCGGGTGGCCGGCGCGGCGCAGGGCGGCGGGCGTGGTGCCGTACCAGCGCTGGACGGCCCGGCGCAGGGCGCGGGCGTCGGCGTAGCCGCTGCGGGCGGCGATCGCGTCGATGCTCAGCCCGGTGGTGTGGAGCAGCCGTGAGACGTGGTCCCGGCGTACGGCCTCGGCCTCGGCGCTCCAGGTGGTGCCGTGCTCGTCGAGGCGGCGCTGGAGGGTCCGCGGGCTGACGGCCATGCGCCGAGCGACGGTGGACAGGGCCGGGGCTGCTTCGTCCTGTACGGAGGCGAGCGCGCCGCGGAAGAGGTCCAGCCAGTCGCGCAGCGGGACGGCCGTGGCGAGCGTCTGGTCGGCGTGCCTTCGGAGCACGGCCGACAGCCCCGGCTGGGCGTGCGGTGTCGGGGCGGTCAGGTCGGCGGTGCGGAAGGTGATCGAGCTGACCGGGGCGCCGAACTCGATGGCGCGGGTCCCGTAGAGCTCGATCAGTGCGTCGTGCCGGCGGGGCGCCTCGGCGGCCAGGGCCACGTGGAGGGGGACGAGCGGCCGCTGCGCGGCCTCGCGCAGGCGGCGCAGGTACAGGCCGAGGGCGCAGGCGCGGACGGCGCAGGCCGCCTCGTGGGCCAGATCGGCCCTGTTGAGGTGGCTGAGGGTGACGCGGTTGCCGTCCTCGGCGATCCGGAGGTCGTCCGTGCTGGTGTCGACGACGGTGGCGAGGTAGCCGGCGGCGTCCCGGATCCCTTCGAGCGGAGTGGGCGCGGAGGTGATCAGGTAGTCCCAGACCCCGAGGCTCCCGATGGCCGACTGCTGTGCCAGCAGCAGGGACACCTCGGTCCAGGGGGCGTGGACGGTGGCCAGTTCCGCGATGCGGATGCTGGTGACGGCGGGGGGCCGGCACAAGTCGTCGTTGAGGTGCTCGGGCGCCATGCCCAGCAGGTGCGCGTACCCGGTCGGGGGTATCCCGAGCAGACGTGCGGCATTGACGTTCAGGCGGGTGAGGGCGGAGGACGTCGTCCCCGGGTGCGCGTGCGAGACCACAGGTGGTGAGCATAGACGAGCACGAAATGCCAGCTCATTGCCGTGATTTGGGTCCTGATGTCCCCAATTCGGCGTGGCGGGTCCCTCCTTGGCGCGTTCGGTCCCCTTGCTGACGTCCGCTGCCATGGGTCGATCAGGCCTCCCCGGCCTAGCGTTGTGATCGTTCTCGCGGGTGCCCCGGCACCCGGAGACGAGTACGGGAGCGCCCGTCCGGATCGGAGTCCCCCCACGGGGGTGGGGGGCTCGGACCCATGACGCGCAGTCGCCTCCCGTCCCTCGCTGCGGACCCGCTGTTTGACCCTCGACCTGGTGGAGGGCGCAGAGTTCCGGGTGTGGAGAACGACATGCGCAGCATCGGTGAAATGGCCAGGGACAGCGGCCTGAGCGTGAGCGCGCTCCGGTTCTACGACGGTGCCGGCGTGCTGGTTCCGGCCCGGGTGGATCCGGTCACCGGCTACCGTTGGTACGGACCCGAACAGCTCGACGAGTCCCGGGTGCTGGCCCGGCTGCGCCGTGCGGGCATGCCGTTGGCGGACATCCGGCTGGTGCTGGCGGGTCTGTCCGGTGCGGACACCGACCTGGTGCGGGGGCTCCTCCAGGCGCACCTGCGCCGCCTGGAGCAGGGGCTGAACGATGCCCGCGGCGAGTTCTCCACGGTCCGAGCGCTACTCGAACGCAGGGAGAACCCCATGACTTCGCTCCGCACCGCCACCGTCCGGCTCACCCTCCGCGCACCGGAGCTGGCCGAAGCCCTGGACTCGGTGCGCTTCGCCGCCGGCGCCGACCCGGAGTTGCCGATGCTCGGGGGCGTCCTGTTCGACGTCGACGGCGGCACGCTCCGGCTCGCGGCAACCGACCGCTACCGGATGGCCGTCGCCCGGGCCGGGGCCGCCGGGTACGACGGACCGCGTGTGCAGGCGGTCGTGCCCTCCCGGCTGACGGACGCCATGCGGGCCCTGCTGAGTGAGGACGCGTCCGTCCTGCTGACCCTGGACGGCGGCCGCGTGGCCCTGCGGGCGGGGGACCACGAGGCGGGCGGCCAGTGCCTCGACCAGGAATTCCCCGACTACCGCCGCCTCGTACGCCTGCCCGCGGGGCGCCGGGCCCTCGTCGACGTCGCGGCCCTCCGCCACGCGGTGGAGACCGGCCCCGTCCGGGAGAGCGAGATGCACGGGCCGGACGGCCCGCTCTTCGACCTCAGCGTGCTCCAGGTGGCCGACGGCGCGGTGACCGTCTGCGAGGACGGCCACGGCGCCCCGGACCGTGTCGCCGTCAACCGCGCCTTCCTGCTGCAGGCCCTCGCGGCCGGGGCCCGGGACGAGCTGATCGTCGAGGCCGGCGCCCCCACGGCGCCGCTGGCCGTCCGGCGGACCGACACCGAGGAGACGTTCTCGATCCTGATGCCCGTCCGCCTGGACGACTGACGTGGGTGCCCGCCCTGTTCGCTACGGCGTGTTGGTGAAGGAGCGGCGGTAGGAGCGGGGCGGCACTCCCCGGCGGCGCACGAACTGTTCCCGCAGGATGGCCGCGCTCGCGTATCCGACGCGGTGGGCGATCTCCTCGACGGGCAGGTCCGTGGTCTCCAGGAGCTCCTCGGCGCTGCTCAGACGCAGGTTCCGCAGCCAGGCGTGGGGGGTGGTGCCGGTCGCGGCGGTGAAGCGGCGGGCGAAGGAGCGTTTGCTCATCAAGGCACGCCGGGCCAGTTCCGCGACGGGAAGCGGCTCGTGGAGGTTCGCGCCGGCCCACGCGAGGACCTCGGCGAGACGCTCGTCGCTGCAGTCCTCGGGGACGGGGGCGGCCAGGTACTGTGCCTGCCCGCCGTCGCGGTGGGAGGGCAGCACCACGTCACGGGCAACAGTGTTGGCCACCGCGGCTCCGTACTCCCGCCGCAGCAGGTGCAGGCAGAGGTCGAAGCCCGCGGCGGCTCCGGCGCCCGTGAGGACCGGGCCTTCGTCGATGTAGAGGGCGTCGGGTTCGACGCAGACTTCGGGGTGGCGGCGGGCGAGCAGCTCGGCGAACCGCCAGTGGGTGGTGGCCCGCCGGCCGTCGAGCAGCCCGGCGGCGGCGAGTGCGAAAGCACCGACGCAGTGGGCCGCGACCAGCGAGCCGCGCTCGTGTGCGGCCGACAGCGCATCGAGCACAGCGGGAGCGGGCGGCGTGCGGAAGCCGGCCCACGGCAGGGCGATCACCAGATCGGCTGAGGCGAGCCGGTCCAGGCCGTGCGCGATGGTGAGCGGCACGCCGAGGTCGGTGGGGACCGGCCCGGGCCGGTCGGTGCACAGGGTGAAGTCGAAGCCCGGCAGGTCCTCGCCGCGCGGGCCGAAGACCTCGCTGACGATGCCGACGGCGAGCATGCCGACTCCGGCCGGGGCGTACGCGGCGACGGAGACGAAGGGAGGCACACGCGCAGTGTGGCACTAATCCTGCGATCGGTGGCAGCTGTGCCACTCGTGAACGACCGTCCCGGCCGGAAGGATTGAGGCCATGACAGACGCACCGCTCGGCCGCAGCGCCGTGTACACGATCCTGACCACCGGATACGTCGGTTCCACCGGGCCCGGGGTCGCCGCCACCGTCTCCTACATCTCCGACGCCGGCCGACATGTGATCTTCGACCCGGGCATGGTGGCGAGCCCCGACCGCATCCTTGCCCCGCTCGCGGAGTTGGGGCTCGGACCCGACGACATCACCGACGTGGTGCTCAGCCACCACCACCCGGACAACACCATGAACGTGGGCCTGTTCGGGCGGGCCCGGGTGCACGATCACAAGGTGGAGTACCTCGGCGACCAGTGGAGGAACCGGGACGCCGAGGGCTACGAACTCACCCCGTCACTGCGTCTGATCCGTACCCCGGGCCACAGCACCGAGGACATCTCCCTGCTGGCGGGCACGGACGCGGGCGTGGTCGCCTTCGCCGGTGACCTGTGGTGGCATGCGGACGGCCCGGCGGACGACCCGGTGGCCCCCGACCGTGAGGTGTTGCGCGCCTCCCGGCTCCGGGTGCTGGCAGCCGCGGACCTGATCGTGCCCGGCCACGGCGGCCCGTTCCGGGCCGACGACACCACGCCACGCTAGGCCCTGTGACTCCCTAGGCTCGGCCGCCCACCCGGGTGGCCAGCCGCAGGGCGTGCTCCACCGGGCCGCGGCGCAGTGGGCTGTCGGCCCAGATCCGCTGCCAGACCCAGGTCAGGGCCAGGGCCGCGCCGCTGAAGGCGACCCACGCGGACCAGGACGCGGCGCCGTGGGCCGGGCCGGCCAGGACCAGCGCGTGGGCGACGTACGCGCTCAGTGCCATCGCCCCCAGCATCGTGAGCGGCCGCAGCAGGCGGGCGCCCACCGCGTGCCGCGCGGCCAGTGCGCACAGGCCGATGAGGGCGCACCCGACCCCCGCGTTGCCGAGGGTCTCCAGCGGGGTCTGGCTGTAGGGGTCGGCCAGCAGCAGCCAGTCCCAGGAGGTGCTCGGCACGGCGCCGAACTGGCCGCTCAGCACCTCCCGGACGGGGTCGGCGGCGGCCATGGCCTCCGGATGGTGGACCGCTATCGCCTCCAGCAGCCGCTGCCGGGTGCCGAACACATGGGTGGCCAGCCAGGCGGTGCCGTACCCGGCGACCGCGGCCGCCGTGCCCCACACCGCCATCCGCCGGGCCGTCACCCGCTCCCGCACGTCGCACAGCCGGGCGAGGGCCATTCCGGCCAGGACGTACGGGAAATAGGTGGCCAGCGGATACGCCCCGGTCAGCAGCAGCTCGCACACCGCCGCGCCCAG